>CAYVQQ010000024.1:0-19642 GCA_964453085.1 uncultured Mycobacterium sp. | reverse complement strand
GCGCCGTACAGAGCGGCCTGCCGAAGGACGTTCTTCCACCGGACCGCGGTGTAGGCCAGATTCTCCGGCAACCAGCGGTGGAGCCGCTCGGCTATCTTGTCCCGCTTGGGTTGGGAGATGATGTAGGTCGGGGAGCGTTGCAGCATCGTCACGTGGCCTGCGCCCGAATCCGCCAGCGCGGGAACCAAAGTCACCGCGGTTGCCCCACTGCCGATCACGACGACGTTCTTGCCGGCGTAGTCGAGGTGTTCCGGCCAGTGTTGCGGGTGGACAATCGGCCCGGTGAAGTCCTCGGACCCACGGAATTCTGGGGCGTAGCCCTGCTCGTAGTTGTAGTAGCCGTTGCACAGGATCAAGAAGGTGCTGGTGATCGTGCTCGGCGTCCCGTCGTGCTCCACCCGCAGCGTCCAGCGGTTCGCCGCGTGCGACCAGTCGGCGCTGAGCACCCTGTGCCTGAGCCGGACGTGTTGGTCGATGCCGTACCTGGCCGCCGTGTCCTTGATGTAGTCGAGGATCGGCTTGCCGTCGGCGATCGTCTGGCACCCGGTCCACGGGCGGAACCGGAAGCCCAGCGTGTACATGTCGGAGTCGGAACGAACACCGGGGTAGCGGAACAGGTCCCAGGTGCCGCCCATGGCGTCCCGCTTCTCCAGGATGGCATAGCTCTTGGACGGGCACCGGTCTTGCAGGTGCCAGGCCGCGCTCACCCCGGAGATGCCGGCACCCACGATGACGACGTCAAGGTGCTCGCTCATGGCGCCACGGTATCAACGCCGTGTCGACCCGGTCAACATCATGTCGAATTATTCGACACCATGTAAAATCGCCGCCGTGACGTCCGTCGACCCGTCCCCCGCGCTGCGCGGTCGCCGCGCCAGGCGCCCCTCCGGCGACGATCGGCAGCAGGCGATCCTGGCGACCGCCGATCGCCTGCTGCAGGACCGATTGTTCGCCGACATCTCGGTTGACGACCTGGCCAGGGGGGCCGGCCTGTCGCGGCCCGCGTTCTACTTCTATTTCAAGTCCAAGGAAGCGGTGCTGCTGTCGCTGCTCGAACCCGTGGTCGCGCGCGCCGACGCCGAATTCGACGACGCGGTACGGCAGCTACCCCAGGACCCGAAGCGGGTGTGGCGCAACAGCATCGACGCGTTCTTCACCGTGTTCAGCGCGCATCGCTCGCTGTCCCGGGCCGCCACCGCGGCGGCGGCGACCAGCTCGGAGATACGGGCCGTGTGGCTGGGCTTCATGCAGAAATGGATCGATCGGACCGCGGCCATCATCACCGCCGAACGCGCCCGCGGCGCCGCGCCGCAGACCATCCCCGCCACCGACCTGGCGACGTCGCTCCTCCAGATGAACGAGCGCACCATGATGGCCGCACTGGCGGCCGAGGGGCCGGCGGTCGACGAGACCCGGGTCGTGGACACCCTCACCCACATCTGGGTGAGCAGCATCTACGGCGAGCCCGGGTAGCCGCAGACCACCCCCTAGGACCACTAGGACGAGGAACTGGGCGGGGCCGCGAAACACCGCACCTGCCCGGCGGACGCCCGGGTTCCTCGCCGACCCGGTCCTTGCAGTAGGCGATCCGCGGAACCGCACGGGGGTGCGTGACCCGCCTGAACGGCGACCGCTCACCAGCCGAGCAGCAACAGCTCCTCGGCGGTGACCAAGCGCTCGTTCTTGGCGGGAAATTCGCGGCTCTTCACCGGGCGACGCAACCATGACCAGGCGATGCGCCCCACGCGCGACCGCGGGACCGGGTAGACGTTCACGGTGCTCACTCCTGCGATTCGTTCGGCGGGGACTCCACCGCGGCCCGTGACGCGATGAAGCCCGATGCACATCATTACACCACCGCAGCCCGGCGAGCGGGGCCAGACTCGCCGAATCTGTTCGGCACGCAATTGATGCTGCTGGTTTGGTATGGCTACCGAAGCGGTACCGCGGTCGGCTTGACCGGCGCCGGCAGTGCCGTCGACCCCATCAGGTAGCGATCCACGGCCGCCGCCGCGGCCCTGCCCTCGGCGATGGCCCAGACGATCAGCGACTGGCCCCTGCCCATGTCGCCGGCGACGAAGACGCCGGGTACCGACGTCTCGAAATCGGCACCGCGCGCGACGTTGCCGCGCTCGGTGAACTCGACCCCGAGATCGGTGAGCAGGCCCGGCTTCTCGGGCCCGACGAACCCCATCGCCAACAGCACCAGGTCGGCCTCCAACTCGAAGTCGGACCCCTCCACCTTGACGAACCGGCCGTCCTGCATGGTCACCTCGTGCGCCTTGATCGCGGTCACGTGGCCGTCCTTGCCGACGAACCCCTCGGTGTTCACCGAGAACACCCGTTCGCCGCCCTCCTCGTGTGCCGAGGACACCCGGTACATCAGCGGGTACGTCGGCCAGGGGGTGGATTGCGCGCGGGTGTCCGGTGGGCGCGGCATGATCTCGAACTGATGCACCGCGATCGCGCCCTGCCGGTGCACGGTCCCCAGGCAGTCGGCCCCGGTGTCACCGCCACCGATGATGACGACTTTCTTGCCCTTGCCGGTGATCGGCGGCTGGCCGCCCGGGCCGAACTCGCCGAGCGCCTGGCGGTTGCCCCACGGCAGGAACTCCATCGCCTGGTGGATGCCGTCCAGCTCGCGGCCGGGGACCGGCAGGTCGCGCCAGGCGGTGGCTCCACCGGCGAGCACTACCGCGTCGAAATCGGCGCGCAGCCGGTCGGCGGTGAGATCGACGCCGACGTTGACGCCGGGGCGGAATTCTGTTCCCTCGGCACGCATCTGATCCAACCGACGGTCCAGGACGCGCTTCTCCATCTTGAATTCCGGAATGCCGTAGCGCAGCAGGCCGCCGATACGGTCCGCACGTTCGAACACGGTGACGCTGTGACCGGCGCGGGTGAGCTGCTGAGCCGCTGCCAGGCCCGCCGGCCCCGAGCCCACCACCGCAACCGTCTTGCCGGTCCGCGTGTCCGGGGGTAGCGGCACCACGAAGCCTTCCTCGAAGGCCTTGTCGATGATCTCCAGCTCGATCTGCTTGATCGTCACCGGATCCTGGTTGATGCCCAGGACACAGGCAGGCTCACAGGGCGCCGGGCACAGCCGGCCGGTGAAGTCGGGGAAGTTGTTGGTGGCGTGCAACCGTTCGTTCGCGTCGCGCCACCTACCGTTGCGGACCAGGTCGTTCCACTCCGGGATCAGGTTACCCAGCGGGCAGCCGTTGTGGCAGAAGGGAATACCGCAGTCCATGCAGCGGGTCGCCTGTTCGCGCAACGTCTCGCGGTCGAAGTCCTCGTAGACCTCGTTCCAGTCGCGCAACCGCAGCGGCACCGGCCGGCGCTGCGGCAACTCCCGATGCGTGAACCTCAGGAAGCCCGTGGGATCAGCCATGTGCGGCCGCCATGATCGCCTTATTGACGTCCAGGCCGTCGCGCTCGGCTTCGGCGATGGCCTGCAGCACCCGCTTGTAGTCCCGCGGCATCACCTTCGCGAAGTGCCGCCGCTGCCCGAACCAGTCCGCCAGGATCCGCTGGCCGACCACGGAATCGGTGTTGTCGACGTGAGCCTGGATCGCCCCGTGCAGCCAGTCCTCATCGGCCGGCTCGAGGCTCTCGAGTTCGACCATCTCGGTGTTGAGGTGCTGCGGCAGTTCACCCTCCGGGTCATAGATGTAGGCCACCCCGCCGGACATGCCGGCGGCGAAGTTACGGCCGGTTCGGCCGAGGATGACGACCTTGCCCCCGGTCATGTATTCACATCCGTGGTCGCCGACTCCCTCCACCACGGCAACCGCACCCGAGTTGCGGACCGCGAACCGCTCACCGACCACGCCGCGCAAATAAGCCTCCCCGCTGGTGGCGCCGAACAAGATGACATTGCCCCCGATGATGTTGTCCTCGGCGACATAGTCCTGCGGGACGTTGTCCGACGGGCGCACCACGATCCGCCCGCCCGACAGGCCCTTGCCGACGTAGTCGTTGGCGTCACCGTAGACCCGCAACGTCATCCCCCGCGGCACGAACGCGCCGAAGCTGTTCCCCGCCGAGCCCTCGAACGTGATGTCGATGGTCCCGTCCGGCAGGCCCTGCGCGCCATAGGCTTTCGTCACCTCATGGCCCAGCATGGTGCCCACCGTGCGGTTGACGTTGCTGATCGTGGTGGAGAACCGCACCGGCTTGCCGGAATCGAGCGCCTCGCGGCTCATCACGATCAACTGCTGATCAAGCGCCTTGTCCAGGCCGTGATCCTGGCTCGAACTGCAGTACAGGTCCTGGTTCATGAAGGCCGACTCCGGCTCGTGCAGCAGCGGCGCCAGATCCAGCCGGTGCGCCTTCCAGTGCGCGCGCGCCAGCGTCGTGTCCAACGACCCGACCTGCCCGACGGCCTCGTTGAAGGTGCGGAACCCCAACTGCGCCATGTACTCGCGTACTTCCTCGGCGATGAACATGAAGAAGTTCTCGACGAACTCGGGCTTGCCGGTGAAGCGCTCGCGCAGCAACGGGTTCTGGGTCGCCACCCCGACAGGGCAGGTGTCCAGGTGGCACACCCGCATCATGATGCAGCCGGACACCACCAGCGGCGCGGTGGCGAATCCGAATTCCTCGGCACCGAGCAGGGCCGCGATCATCACGTCACGGCCGGTCTTGAGCTGGCCGTCGACCTGGACGACGATCCGATCGCGCAACCCGTTGAGCAGCAACGTCTGCTGCGTCTCGGCCAAGCCGAGCTCCCACGGCGCCCCGGCGTGCTTCATCGAGGTCAGCGGGGTGGCGCCGGTCCCGCCGTCGTGTCCCGAGATCAACACCACGTCGGCGTGCGCCTTGGATACGCCCGCGGCCACCGTGCCCACGCCGTTCTCGGACACGAGCTTGACGTGCACCCGCGCCGACGGGTTGGCGTTCTTCAGGTCGTGGATCAGCTGCGCGAGGTCCTCGATCGAGTAGATGTCGTGGTGTGGCGGCGGCGAGATGAGGCCGACGCCCGGGGTGGAGTGCCGCACCTCCGCGACCCACGGGTACACCTTGTGGCCCGGAAGCTGGCCGCCCTCACCGGGTTTGGCGCCCTGCGCCATCTTGATCTGAATGTCGGTGCAGTTGGTCAGGTAGTGCGACGTGACGCCGAACCGCCCGGAGGCGACCTGCTTGATCGCGCTGCGGCGCCAGTCCCCGTTGGGGTCGCGCTCGAACCGGCCGTCGTCCTCCCCGCCTTCGCCGCTGTTGGATCGACCGCCCAACCGGTTCATCGCGATGGCGAGCGTCTCGTGGGCCTCCGCGGAGATCGATCCGTAGCTCATCGCTCCCGTCGAGAACCGCTTGACGATCTCGCTGGCCGGCTCGACCTCGTCCAGCGGTACCGGGGCGCGCACGTCGGACCGGAACTTCAGCAGGCCGCGCAGCGAGGCCATCCGCTCGCTCTGGTCGTCGACCAGGCGGGTGTACTCCTTGAAGATCTTGTACTGACCGGTGCGGGTCGAGTGCTGCAGCTTGAAGACGGTCTCGGGATTGAACAGGTGGTACTCACCCTCGCGGCGCCACTGGTATTCCCCGCCCACCTCGAGTTCGCGGTGCGCGCGCTCCTCGGGCCGGTCCAGGTAGGCCAGCCGGTGGCGGGTGGCGACGTCGGCGGCGATGTCGTCCAGGGTGATGCCGCCCGTCGCGCAGGACAGGCCGGTGAAGTACTCGTCGAGGACGTCCTCGGAGATGCCCACCGCCTGGAACAGCTGCGCGCCGGTGTAGGACGCCAGCGTCGAGATGCCCATCTTGGACATCACCTTGAGCACGCCCTTGCCGGCCGCCTTGACGTAGTTGTTGAGCGCCGCGTCGCGGTCGAGGCCGTCGAACAGCCCCCGGTCGAGCATGTCCTCGATCGATTCGAACGCAAGGTATGGGTTGATCGCCGCCGCCCCGCAGCCCACCAGGAGCGCCATATGGTGCACCTCGCGGGCGTCACCGGTCTCCACGACCAGGCCCACCTGGGTGCGGGTCCGGTCGCGCACCAGGTGGTGGTGCACGCCCGCCACCGCGAGCAGCGACGGGATCGGCGCCATCGTCTCGTCGGATTCGCGGTCGGACAGGATGATGATCCGCGCGCCGTCGGCGATCGCGGCCGACGCCTGCGCCCGTATCCCCTCCAGCGCGGCGGCCAGACCCGCACCGCCCTCGGCCACCCGGTACAGGCAGCGGATCACCGCAGAGCGCATGCCATGCGGGTAGCCGTTGACCAAGTCGTCGGGGTTGAGATTGACCAGTTTGGCCAGCTCGTGGTTGCGCAGGATCGGCTGCGGCAGCGTGATCTGGTGACAGGACATCGGTTCGGGCGTGAGGAGATCGCGTTCCCCGCCGGTGATGACCTCCAGGCTGGTCACCACCTCCTCGCGGATGGCGTCCAGGGGCGGGTTGGTCACCTGCGCGAACAGCTGCTGGAAGTAGTCGTAGAGAATCCGCGGCCGCTGGGACAGCACCGCAACGGGGGTGTCGGTGCCCATCGAACCGATCGGTTCGGCGCCGCTGCGCGCCATCGGCGCGACCAGTAGGTTGAGTTCCTCGTAGGTGTAGCCGAACACCAACTGCCGCTCGACGAGCCGATCGTGCGGCATCCGCACGTAGTCGCCCTGCGGCAGATCCTCCAGCGGGACCAGCCCCCGGTCGAGCCACTCCTGATAGGGGTGTTCGGCGGCCAGTTCCGCCTTGATCTCCTCGTCGGAGACGATGCGGCCCTGTGCGGTGTCGACCAGGAACATCCGGCCCGGCTGCAGCCGCAGCCGGCGCACCACCGTGGCCGGGTCCAGGTCGAGCACGCCGACCTCCGACGCCATCACCACCAGCCCGTCCTCGGTGACCCAGATGCGGGACGGGCGCAGGCCGTTGCGGTCGAGCACCGCGCCGACGATCGTGCCGTCGGTGAACGTCATCGACGCCGGCCCGTCCCACGGCTCCATCACGGACGCGTGGTAGCGGTAGAACGCCCGCCGCGCGGGATCCATCGACTCGTTCCGTTCCCACGCCTCGGGGATCATCATCAGCACGGCGTGGGCCAGGCTGCGCCCACCCAGATGCAGCAGCTCGAGCACCTCGTCGAAGCGGGCGGTGTCGGACGCGCCCGGGGTGCAGATCGGGAACAGCTTCTCGACGTCGGCCTGCGACCCGAAGATGTCGGTCTTGATCAGCGCCTCGCGGGCGCGCATCCAGTTCTCGTTGCCGGTGACGGTGTTGATCTCCCCGTTGTGGGCGACGCGGCGGAACGGGTGCGCCAGCGGCCACGACGGGAAGGTGTTGGTGGAGAACCGCGAGTGCACGATACCCAGCGCACTGATCAGCCGGTCGTCCTGCAGGTCGAGATAGAACTCCTTGAGCTGCGGCGCGGTCAGCATGCCCTTGTAGACGAACGTCTGACCGGAAAGGCTCGGGAAGTAGACGGTTTCGCGGCCGGGGCCGTCCTGGCCCGGGCCCTTGGTGCCGAGTTCGTGTTCGGCGCGCTTGCGCACCACGTAGGCGCGGCGTTCCAGGGTCATGCCCGAGGCGCCCGTCATGAACACCTGCCGGAAGGTGGGCATCGCGTCGCGGGACAGCGCCCCCAGGGACGAATCGTCGATGGGCACGTTGCGCCAGCCGAGCACCTTCAGGCCCTCGGCCTCGGCGATCTTCTCCACGGCGGCGCAGGCGGCCGTGGCGTCCTTGGCGGACTGCGGCAGGAACGCGATGCCGGTGGCGTAGCTGCCCGCGGCCGGCAACTCGAAGTCCACGACCTCGCGCAGGAACGCGTCCGGCACCTGAATCAGGATGCCCGCGCCGTCGCCGCTCCGCGGCTCGGCGCCCTGCGCGCCGCGGTGTTCGAGGTTGAGCAGCGCGGTGATGGCCTTGTCCACGATGTCGCGGCTGCGACGGCCGTGCATGTCGACGACCATGGCTACCCCGCACGAATCGTGCTCGAACGCGGGGTTGTACAACCCGACGCGCTTGGGCGTCATATGCACCTGACCCTTCACCTCAACGTCCCGTGCGGCCGCCGAATCGGGCCGCCCCGACGGGGCCGCACCCGGCGGTTGCGGGCTCGCACCCCTTCGGTCTTGTCGATAGGCTGTCTCCCAGGTTGGGATGCTCCCTGTGGGGATGCGTCCGTGCAGCGCTGAACGGCGCCCTGGAAACAGGTTTCGGCAAGTTGTAAAACTTTATGACAAAACCCGCCTGACATGCCAACTTTGTTCGAGTTTAGCCCGGGGTCCGGCGGCGATGTTAATTCTCGCGAAACGCCTGACCGGCGTCGACGCCAGGGGCGCCAACCACGGGGCAAACCCGCGGAGCCGGGGTCGGCGTCCGCGGGCCGGCACCCGCACCCGCGGCCGACCGTAGTTTGCTGGTGCTGACGCTGCGGCGGCACCGAGCGCCACCGCCGACCCGGCGGGCGGCATGTCAGGTCGAGTCCGGCCCCGGCGCGGCGGCTCCGGGCGGCGCGGAGGAGTTTGCGGGCGGTCGGCGATCACCGTGCGGCGCGCAGGTGACCGATACTGGTTCGATAGTGGCCCGCACCGGCATTCCGAGGAGTTCATGAACCATCGCGAGGAATTCCTGCGGGACCGCCTGCAGCCCCGGGCCCCCGGTGGCCCCTCCGCACGCCGGCCCGATGCCGACCCACCGTTCCGTCCGCCGATCCCCTCCGCGCAGCGGCCTGTCGCCGCCCGCCCCCCGGAGCCGCCCCCGCCGCCGGAGGATCGGCCGCCGGAGGCATGTGCCGGGTCCGTCGGCGCACCCGGCACCGCGTTGCCCGTGGAACCGCCCGAACGCGGCTGGCAGCGCGCGGTCCGGCTGGTCACGTTCGACCGGGTCAGGCCCGGGCCCTCGGCCGCGCAGCGCCAGGAGGCCGAATTCGAGGCCGCGATCCGGGCACCCCTGCGGGGCGTCCACAAGGTTGGCGTCGTCGGCAAGGGCGGTGTCGGCAAGACATCGGTGGCCGCCGGCGTCGGATCGCTGCTCGCCGAATACCGCCGGGATCACGTCGTAGCGATCGACGCCGATCCCGCTTTCGGGCGGCTGAGCAGCCGGGTCGATCCGCGATCCGGCGGCTCGTTCTGGGAACTCACCGCCGACACCAACCTACGGTCCCTCGACGACGTGGCCGCGCGACTCGGCCGCAACCCGGTGGGACTGCACGTCCTGCGCGGCGAACCGAGGTCCGGACCCCGCAGGGTGCTCGACCCGGCCGTCTATCGGGAGGCCGCGTTGCGGCTGGACCGCCATTTCGCGATCTCGGTGATCGACTGCGGGTCGGCGCTGGACGCGCCGCTCACCCAGGAGGTGCTGCGCGATCTCGATGCCCTCATCGTGGTGTCCTCGCCGTGGGCCGACGGCGCCTCCGCCGCGGCCCGGATCCTGGCGTGGCTGTCGGACCGGGACCTCAAGCAGCTGCTGCAGAACAGCCTGGTGGCGCTCAACGACGCCGACGGCCACGCCGACAAACGCACCCGGGCGTCGCTGGCCCGCGAGTTCGTCGAGCACGGCCGTCCCGTCGTCGAGGTCCCCTTCGACCCGCATCTGCGGCCCGGCGGCGTCATCGACGTGAGGGGCGCACTGGCTCCGGCGACCCGGCGCAGGCTCTTGGAGATCACCGCGACGATCGCGGGGTACTTCGCCGCACGGTCAGATGGCGAAGCCTGAGTGTTGGCGACGTGCGCGCAACCCGAGGGACTGCCATGCCCGGCCGCTGACCCCTCGAACAGCGGCCCGGGCCGGCGCGCCAGGCCGACTTCGCGGTCACCGGACCCGGGTCCCCCGGTCCGCCCCTGCCGGGCGAATGTGATCGCCCAACGTACCGGGCACCCGTCTCCGGACGCGTGTACCACGCGGGATCTTGCACGGCGCCGATGCGTCCAGCGGTCCGCCCGCCACGATACCAGCCTCGCGGGCGGAACGGGCCGTGCCACGGCGAGCAGGGCGCTGCTTCGGTGCGCCGCTTCGGTGGCGTTCGGCTATCCGTTCGGTTCGGCCCGGGCCGAATCCCGGGTGAGCCGGCGCAACTCGTCGCCGATCGACTGCCGCAGCGCGTCGTCCGGGTAGTCGTGCAGCCCGGTCGCCGAACGCAGGAACGGCTCGAACAACTGCCAGCCGAACAGCAGCGCCAGCACGTGAGCGGTCGCCAGCCGGGCTCCCTCGTCGCTGCGGTGCCCGGCCCGGATCTCCTCGAGCAGTCTGGCCGCGCCGGGAAAGCTGGTCTGCAGCTGCCCCACCGGATACCCGTCGAGCAGCGCCCGCGCTATCACCCGGAGCTGGCGGCTGCCCGCCTGCTCGATCTCGGCCGGCGGGGCGCCGGCGTCCACGAGCTTGGCCAGGTTCGCCGCCAGGTGGTCGAGCACGGCGGAGACGAGCCGTTCCTTGGTGCCGAAATGCCGAAAGACCAGCCCATGGTTGACCCGGGCCCGAGCGGCGATATCCCGGATCGACACCGCCGGCCCGCGCTCGGCGAACATCTCCCCGGCGCTGTCCAGGATCGCGGAGATCACCGCGTCGCGACCGGTCGGCACGGATTCGGCGGGACGCCCCGCGCCCGCACCGGGTGTAGCCATGTGTCTACGCTACCGCCGTTGCACACCAGCGTCAGACCGCGCTTGGCTGCGTCGAACATGTGGCGGACACGTGCAGTCAGTGCGTGTCGCAGGCCCGCGCGCAGCACCGGTTGGTGCGCAAGCCCGGTGACCGGGCCCCTACCAGATAACGGCGGCCATATCGCGGTTGTCCGCGCACACGCTGCGCACCGCTGCCTCGATGTCGGGGGAGGTGATGATCTGCAGGTCCTCCACCGTCACCGGGCGGCCCGCACGCTTCTGGGCGACGACACGGGTGTCGCGGAACCCTTCGGCGCGCTCGACGACATTGCGGGCGAAACGGCCGTTCTGCAGAGCGTCGATCCCGTGGCGGCCGCCCGGGGTGGTGTAGTTGCAAATCGTGGTGGCCGCGTCCAGGAACGTCCCGCGCGCGGTGTCGTCGAGCAGGCTGGCGCGCGGTTCGGCGTAGCGGCGCCCGATTTCGACGATCTCGGACGCAGAATACGACTCGAACCTGAGCTTGCGGTTGAAGCGGCCGGCGAGTCCCGGGTTCACGGTCAGGAACGCGTCCACCTGGTCCTCGTAGCCGGCCCCGATGAAACAGAAGTCGAAGCGGTGGGTTTCCAACGCGATCAGCAACTGGTTGACGGCCTCCATGCCGATCATGTCCGGTGTCCCGTCGTGGTGGCGCTCCACCAGCGAGTAGAACTCGTCCATGAAAATGATTCGACCCAAGGAGTTTTCGATCAGGGCGTTGGTCTTGGGTCCGGACTCGCCGATGTAGTGCCCGCAGAAGTCGGACCGGCGGACCTCCCGGATCTCGGGGTGACGCACGATCCCCATCCCGGCGTAGATCTTGCCCAGCGCCTCGGCGGTGGTCGTCTTGCCCGTACCCGGCGGCCCCACCAGCAGCATGTGATTGGTCTGCCCCTCCACCGGCAGGCCGTGTTCGAGTCGCATCATGCGCACCTCGAGCTGGTCCTCCAAAGCGGCCACCGCCTCCTTGACCGCCGTCAGGCCGACCTGCCTGGCCAGCAACGCGCGGCCTTCGGCCAGCAACACGGCCCGCCGCCCGGCGGCGGCGTCGTCGTCGAGTTGCTCGCGGCTCTTGGCGGTAGCGGCGTCCCACATGTCGGTGCGGCTGGCGATGGTCTGCTCATCGGTCACGACCAGGTGCAGGTTCGGGTCGGCCAACGCTTCTTTGGCCGCCTCCATCAGCACCCCGTTGATGGTCGCCTTGGACAGCCAGATCTGGGCCTTGTCCTCCTCACCCAACTGGCGGTGCACCATCCCCCGCACATAGGCCAGGTCGGCGATGAGCAGCGGGACGTCGGCCGGTCCGATGGACGCGGTCAGCACGTCGGCGTCGAAGCGCGACGAGGAGGAGCCGTATCCGATGACGTCGACACGGTCCAGCCAGTCCAGCGCCACCCTGCCCTGCGCCAAGTGCGCGGCGGCGTGCGCCGCCAGCGCACAGATCGACGCGGTCACCGCCGACATGACGATCGCCTGCGGCGGCAGCTCCTCGGCGGCCGTCGACAACACCTCGGGCCAGCGCTGCGTGGCGTACCTGAGGAACGCCCGGGCCAGCTGGTGCCACTGGTAGTTGGCCCACGAATCCAGCAGCTCGCGGTCGGCCAGGAGCTTGTCGGCCTCGGCGTACTCCCCCGCAATCGTCAAGGCCGACGACAACGCCAGGCCCACCTGGGACGCATCGGTGACGGTGATCCCGATGTAGGGGCCCAGCTGAATCTCCGCGGAAAGCGTCTGGCCGATGCGAGTGGTCTCGCGGTGCAGCCACTCACTGGTGGCGTTGAGCTGCTTGAGCGAGCTCAGGTCGTGGTCGCCGCAGGCGATTCGCCCCAGCCAGGCATCGGCCATCGACGGGTCCGCGTCGGTGGCGGCGACGAACTCGGGCAGGGCCGCCGCCGACCCCTGCTGCCTCCTGATCGTCATTGCCCGGTCGAAAAGTCTGCGGGCGGTGTGCAACTCGGATGCGCTCATCGAAAAGTGCCTCGAACTCGTGTTGCCGACGTCTCTAGGTGGCGACCGGCATGGTCACCGGCTCCTGGCTGATGTAGCGGTTCTCCGCCCGGAACATGTCCATCTCAACCAGCCACTTCTGCCCGGCCGCACTGAGGTTCACGGTCGCCGGGCCAACCTGCTCGATGATCACCTCAAAGCCGTGCCTGTCGTGCTCCGGCAGCGCGGTTCCCGCCGGAGCGACGGTGATCACGGTTGACGGCCGCGGGGTGGGCGAGATCGCGGAGCCCCCAAGGTCCGGACCACTTTCGGCGGTGCTGTGTCGCCGGCGCCTCGGGACGTATTCGACGACGCTGACGGTGGTGCGCTGCGCGGGTCGGGGCGTGCCGACGACGCTCACCTGCGGCATCTTCACGCTGGCCCAGCGGGCCACGTCACGGGTGTGCACACACACCCGTTCGCCGGCCGCGGCGGTGCGGATCACGATCCGCTTGGCAATCGGATCGTCGGCGGCCACGAGGACGCGCGACAATTCCCCCGCGTCGGTCACCGGGATCATCAGACGGTCGCCGTTGCTCAGCTTGCCCACCAGCACACCCGACGGGCCGATCTCCGTGACCAGCTCCGTAGGCAGGGGGCTGCGCCGCAGCCCGCGCAAGTGCGGCCGCGGACCGCACATGTTGGCGGCCGCCGCCGCGGCCTGCTCGCCGTTGAGGCGGCGCAACGCCACGCTGGGCGGGGTCAGGGCAGGCGTCGCGGTCAGCACGGTAACTGTCGCGGTACACGTCGCGTCCGGATACACGGTGACGTTCTGGATGACCCCGTCGGCGCGCAACGTCCAGGCCCGGGCCAGGTCACGCGACGTTATGGCCGCGGCGGGATAGGCGTACGTGGTCATCCAGCCGGCTTCGCCGCGGATGGCTGTCCAGCGCTGGGTGGGGCCGGCCACTGCGTCGGCCCCGAGCCGGCGGTCGAGTTCGAGGAGATCGGTGGCGGTGGCCACCTTCGCCCGCAACCCCTGGCAGCGCAACAGGCCCGTGATGCGCTGGGCCACCGAAACCGCCGCCGCCCCAACCGTTGTGCGCCAGCGTAGGGCCTCGGTGTTGTCGAGCACCGGAAGTCGCATGATCAGCCACGTCTCGCGCCGGCCCGCGTATGGCGGGGTACCGATCTCCGAGTCGTACACCCGCGGGAAGTCACCCATGCTGCCGTGCCGCGAACCGAACGTGATAACGCTGAGCGACTCCAGTTGCAGGCCCAGCGCCTGTCGCAACATCGGCGCCAGTTCGACGACGTCGATCACGTTTTCGGTCTCCAGCGTCACCGAACCGGTGACCCGCGTGGCCCGGTGAGCGCGGCCCAGCAGTTGCACAGCAACCACCGCGATACCGTCGTGCGCCCGCACCCCGCCCGCGGATCGGTTGCAGGCGACCGTGGTCGGGGCCTCCCAGTTGATCGGCCGACGGCCGCGCAGCCACAGCACCGCCCACGACCACGTCGGCTGACCCCACCACCGCATGAACACCAGTCCGACACCCACGGCCACGGCGACCGCCGCGGCGAGGTAACCGCCGAGCGCCCAACTCGCCAGCGCGAGCAGGAAAACCACGGACACGCCCACGACTCGCCGCTCGCTGCCCGGGCCGAACCCGGTCAGCACGGGCCTCACTGCGCCCTCCGCAGCCGTGCCGCGATCGCCGCCACCAACACACCCGCGGCCACGGTGCAGACGAATCCGATCGCAATGTTGCGTGCCCGGTGATCCGGTGGCGGTGGCAACGGCGCAGGCCTGATCACCCGGCTCTGTGTGGCCGGCGGCAACCGGTCGCCGGCCGGGATGTCGAAAGTCAGTGCGGCGACCGGATCCACCAGCCCGTACCCCACCTTGTTGTCCACTCCCGCGGGCGGATTATGCGCCGACTGCACGATCCGGTTGATCACCTGATAAGCACTCAGATCTGGGAACTTGGCCCGCACCAGCGCCGCAACACCGCTCAAGTAGGCCGCCGAGAAGCTGGTACCCCAGAACGGCATGTTCTTCTCACCCGGCCGGGTGGGCGGGTAGGCGTTGACCGGACCGCCGCCCTGCGGCGACAGACCCATGATGTGGGTGCCGGGCCCCGCCACCCCGACCCAGGGACCCGACATACTCTTGTCCAGGGCGGCGCCGTCGCCGTCGACGGCGCCCACCGACAGCACGTAGTCGGAGAACCATGACGGCGAGGAGATGACCTTGACCTGATGCCAGTCGCGGGGGTCGGACGGATCCAGTGGGTCGTACAAGGGGTTGTTCGCGCAACCGGCTTCTCCGACGTTGCCGGCGGCCGCGACGATCACCGCGTCTTTGACCGTCGCCGCGTACCACAGTGCCGCGCCTAGCGCCCGTTGGTCAGCGGGCGCCGCCTCCGGCAGACACGAGGTCACCGAGATGTTGATAACTTTCGCGCCCATGTTCGCGGCATGAACTACCGCCCTCGCCAACGTGTTCAGCGTCCCGGCCTTGATCCGTTCGTCGGAGTTCGGGTCGGCCGGCGGCGGGTTGACGGGCTCGAACGCTCGCGACGACTGCCTGATCGAGATGACGACCGCGTGCGGAGCCACGCCGACCACCCCGTCGGGTGCTCCTGGCGGGGGCGGCGGCACCGCCGGTTCGTCGTCGCTCTGCGGATCCGGCGGACCGTTAGACGGCCCCAGGGCGCCCGGCTCCTCCCGGGGGGGCGGCGGCGGGGGCAGCGGAATGACCTGGGTGATCGTGACGGGCGGCGGTGCTGGCGGCGGTGGCGGTGGCGCTGTCGGAGGCGGGACCTCGACCGGTGGAGGCGGCCCCCCGATCGCCGGTGGCGGTGCGGCCGGCGCGGGGAACGCCGGCGCCGACGGTATCGGCCGCGGCATCGGCAGCATCCCTTGGGGAGCGGCACCGATGATCGACCCGATGATGGTGCCGTGCGCGTCGCAGTCCGAAAGACCGTCCTCGCCCATGATGTAGTCGCCCCCGGGCACGACCGGCAACCGAGAGTTGGGACTGGTGCCGGTGTCGACGACCGCGACGGCGACGCCGTTGCCGGTACTGTACTGCCACGCCTTTGCGATGTTGAGCAAGTTGAATCCGGGCGCCATCTGGGCCACGTCCGGGTTCCGCACGGTGATCGGCGACGAACAACTGTTGGCCCGCCGCATCGGCTGGTCGGGATGCGGGGGGCCGTCGGGGGGAACCATGGCTGGATCGACGGCGGGCGGTGTGATGGCTTGTACTGCGGGGGCGCTCGAGGAGAGCCCGGCGACGAGGACGACTCCGGTCACCGCGGCGGCCCGCAGGCATCTCCGTCTCAGTGCCGCAACCACGTGAACAGTCCCCCGAGGGCCGCCGCCGCCGGCAACAAGACGACGAGCGCCAGCACCTCGACCCACTCCACGGTCAGTCTGATGATCGGTCGGAACCTCGTCGCCGGAACCACAAGTGCCGCGGCCAAACCCGATGCGGCGAACACCGCCACCGCCACCGCGGGCCACAGCAACCCCGCTTCGACGTTCCTGGCGACCAGCGCATACTTGACGACCCCGGCGCCGACCGCGGCACACGCGCCGCACACCAGCGCGATTGCCTGATATTTGGCCGCGAAGCCGCGGCCCTGCGTGATGAAGATCCCCGCCACCAGCCCGGCCACCAGCACCGCCAACCACGCCCCCGGGCGCCCCGGCGTCAGCACCCCCCAGACCGCCCCGGGCAGCACGACCGAAACCCCCACGCACACACCGATTTGCACCGCATTGACCAGCCGCGCCGAGGCTGCGATGGCGGCGCCGCGCGCGGTGCTGTCGGTCAGTTCGTTGTCCTCATCCTCGGTTTCGTCCTCGCTGACCGGGGACACGGTGTCGACAGGCATCCCCTCGCGGCGCGCGAACAGGTCCCGTCCCGTGATCGACCCGAAGTGGGGCGGGCGGACCCGCGCCACCCACAGGGCGATCAACGGAGCCATCCTGACCAGCACGAGCAACCCAACCAGCACGCAGATGGCGAGCACCTGCACCGATACCGGCCAGAACATCCGCACGGCTGCGATGGCGGCCAGAATCCCGGAGACCGTCACCACAGCGGTGCCCACCGTGCTCTGCCAGCGCTGCCGGGCGAGCGCACCAATTATGACGGCACCCAGCGATGTGATGACGAGCCCGATCAACCAGTGGGCCGCGCCGAGCGTGCCGGGCGGCGCGCAAGCACCGGCGACCGCCAGCAGCATCACGGTCAGCCAGCCGAACCCGCTGAACAGGTCGCGCCGTTCTCGCCATCCCCGCCAGACCACCGTCGCAGCGGCCAGCAGCAGCATACCGACCCCGCCGGCTACCGCCGCGGGGGTCGCGTTGTCGGTGAGAGTACGCGCGCGCAGGGCCAGGCCAGCGATCACGGCGCCGGCCATGGCCAGGAGCGCGATCGCGATGTGGGCGGCGGTCAGCGGTGTGACCGGCGCGAACACCCGGTCGCCGCCGTCCCTGCCGAGCCATTTGCCCATAGCCGCCAGGCCTGTCGACAGCGATTCGTACTGGGGTTCGAACGATTCCCCGGCGACCCTGGGCACCAGCACAAGGCTGTCGCCGTCCTGCACACCCAGCTCGTCCAGGCTCTTGCTGATGTCGAGCCGCACGCCGTTGACCTTGTGCAGCTCGTAACCCCCAGCCGGAAGCACGACGCCGTCGAAACCTTTGCGTTTGAGGTCGGCATCGAACAGCTCCACCATGCCCTCGAAGAATCCCTCCACGGGGATTGCTGCAGGAAAAACTTGGGAACAAAGGTGTTTGTCATAGGCGACGTTGACCGCACAGCGCGCGGGGAAAGTGACCTTGTGCGGCGCAGTCATTGGGGTGCCCGCTCAGCATCGGGGACGTATTTGTCGGCCAACCCGGCGGTGATTTCGAAAAGCCGCAGCCGTGATTTCTTCTTCAACTCGTGGACCGTGTCAATGATCCCACCTTTGGCCAGGTGCGGATCAAACGGCATCACTTCCACGATCGCGCCCACCTTGGTGAACCGTTCCGCCAGGTAGGCCAACGCTTCCTTATCGGTGTTGGCGTCGGTGTGGTTGAGGATGACGGTGCTGTGAGAGACCAACTCGTGGTAGCCCTGGGATCTGAGATAGTCCACGGCGCGCAGCACCGGACGCGACCGGTCCGCGGTGATGCCCGAGACGAACACCAGGGTGTCGGTGCACTCAAGCACCGGTTTCATCACGTCATGTTCGAAGTCGGGCGCGGTGTCGACGATTATCACCGTGTGCGTTCGCCGCAGTCGTGTCAGCACGCCGGAGAACATCGCGGGCGCCAGCGGTCTGGGCTGGTCGGAAGAGCGATTCCCGGCCAGCACGTCCAGGCCCACCGCGTTTTGCCCGAGGTATTCGCGGATGTCCGCGTAGCCCTGGACGTCGGTGTCGTTGATGATTGCCGTGTAATCGCCCGGCGGCGACTCGTCTATGCGGTCGGCCAGCGTTCCGAAACCGGGATCGGCGTCGATCGCGATCACGTTCTGGGGCCGGCATTCCCGGAACACTCCGCCGATGCACGCCGCCATCGTCGTGACCCCGACGCCGCCCTTGCCGGACACGACGGTGACGACGTACTGGCGCCGGATATGCCGCCGAATCCGATTCTGCAATTCGCGGTAGTGACGTTCGCCGGTCGATTCACCGGGATTAATTTTGTGAAATGTGGCGTTGTAGACGAATTTTCGCCAGCCCGATCCAGGGGGAATCTTGCGGGGAGCCGCTAGATCGGTAATACGCATCGTATCGGATACGGAATCTCGGAAGCGGTGCCCCGCCGAAGGTTCTCCCCGTCCGAGCGCACCCTCGTCCGAGATATTCGGCTCATTCCAGGGTGTCGTCACGATCGCGATGCTAACACGTTCTGCAACAGGGCGTTTCCGCGATCACAAAACGCTCAAGCAGTTAGCAGGGAACTCCGGTTTCTCCCATTCCGAGGCGTTTAGTTTCGACACGGTTGGCGCCACCCGGATCACACAACTCGCCTATACGAAGGCCATTCCGCGCCAGCAGGGAGGCGGCGGATGAGCCGCTGGACCGCGCCGCTGATGTCGGAGCGCGATCCCGGCGCGACCACCTGGTACCGACGCCGGTCGGACGTCACGTTCTCGACGCACAGGCGGCCCGCGGGGGTGTCGATGAGAGTCACCGCGGTATCACCCACGTAGGTGCGCGCGAACCGTTCCGGCCCAACCCCGGTTTGCAGCGCCACGATGGACGCCTGCGCGGACTGCGCGGGGTCGGCGGCCACCGTGACGATCTGCAGTTGGTCGCCGTCGAGTCGCTGGCTGACCAGAAACGATCGCAGGCCGGCGGCGTCGTGCACCGACTCGAGCAACTGGTCGGCATCGAGGATCACCGGCCGCAGTGGTGCCGCCTCCGCGACACCGCAGAGTCGCTCGATCTGTCCGACAACCAGTTCGGCGGCGCCGCTCTCATCGCGCGCTGCCCCAGCCGCGTATAGACGCACGAGTTCGCCGTGACATTCCAAGACCACCCACCAAGTCGCGAATCGACAGATAGACGCACGCGTCGGCTCACGGCCCGGGACGCCGATGTGCACCAACAGCGCCAGATCCCGGCGCAGCAGGACGGTCAGCCATTCACGGATGATGGGATCAACGTTGCCGTGCTCGTCCAGTGCGCCGACGGTCGTCAGTTCGGCGGCCACCGGATGGCGTAACGCGCGCTCGGGGGTGTCGAGCCTCGGCAACAGCGGCCGCAGACCCAGTTCGGGGCAGGTCTGTTCCACTCCGGCCAGCGCCTGCAGTACCCACAACCCGTCGACTGTCGTTGTCAGCATGTGTCTTTCGCTTCCGCCAGCGAGCAAGACAACGAAGGTGGGGCACACGCGCTCCGCGCCCGCCCCACCTTCATGTAAGGCCACACCCCAACAAGTGGAGTCAGAACAGGCCGGCAATGGACTGGTCGGTGCTCATCGCACCGTCCAGCACGTGCGAAGTCGTCTGCCCATGTTGGCGCATCGTGTCGATGAGCCCCTGCAGCCCGGACAGCATCTGCGCCTGGGCCTCGAAAAACCCTGCGGCACCATGCCCCGCGAAGAATTCCTGCAGCACATTTGTCCGGTTTGCG
>CAYVQQ010000023.1:18507-19772 GCA_964453085.1 uncultured Mycobacterium sp. | reverse complement strand
CAGCGGCATCGACCTGCGCAACACCGACGGGGGTTGGCGGATGTACACGCGGGCCAGGTTCGCCCCGTACGTCGAGAGGCTGCTGCTGGACGGCGCGCGTTCCAAGCTCACCCGGGCCGCGCTGGAGACGCTGGCCGTCGTGGCCTACCGCCAGCCGGTGACCCGGGCCCGGGTCAGCGCAGTTCGCGGCGTCAACGTAGACGCGGTGATGCGCACCCTGCTGGCGCGGGGCCTGATCACCGAGGCGGGCACCGACGAGGACAGCGGAGCGGCGACGTTCGCGACCACCGCGCTGTTCCTGGAGCGGCTGGGCCTGACGTCGCTGGCCGAGTTGCCCGACATCGCACCGCTGCTTCCCGACGTCGACACGATCGAGGAACTCAGCGAATCCCTGGACAGTGAGCCGCGTTTCGCCAAACTCGTCGGGGGCGCCCCGCCTGCGCAGGTGCCCTCGTTCGACGTGGACCACGAGTGATGCCCGAATCCGAGGGCGTGCGTCTGCAAAAGGTGTTGTCCCAGGCGGGGATTGCGTCGCGGCGCGCCGCCGAGAAGTTGATCCTCGAGGGTCGCGTCGAGGTGGACGGGCAGGTGGTGAGTGAGCTGGGCACCCGCGTGGATCCCGACGCGTCGGTGATCCGCGTCGACGGGGTCAGGGTGGTGGCCGACGACTCGATGGTCTACCTGGCGCTGAACAAACCCCGCGGCATGCACTCGACCATGTCGGACGATCGCGGGCGCCCCTGCATCGGCGATCTGGTGGAACGCAAGGTGCGCGGCACCAAGAACCTGTTTCACGTCGGGCGGTTGGACGCCGACACCGAGGGATTGATCCTGCTGACCAATGACGGCGAGCTCGCGCACCGCTTGATGCACCCCTCCCACGAGGTGCCCAAGACGTACCTGGCGACCGTGACCGGTTCGGTGCCGCGCGGGCTGGGCAAGAAGCTGCGGGCGGGCATCGAGTTGGACGACGGTCCCGCGCGGGTCGATGATTTCGCCGTGGTGGACGCGATTCCCGGAAAGACCCTGGTGCGGGTGACGTTGCACGAGGGGCGCAACCGAATCGTGCGCCGGCTGCTGGCGGCGGCGGGTTTCCCGGTGGAGGCGCTGGTGCGCATCGAGTTCGGGCCGGTGTCGTTGGGGGAGCAGCGGCCTGGCAGCATCCGGTCGTTGAGCCGCGGCGAGGTCGGGCAACTCTACAAGGCGGTGGGCCTGTGAGTGAAACGAGCGGAACGAGCGCAGTGAGTGACGGGAGTGGAGCGAAC
>CAYVQQ010000023.1:15793-18407 GCA_964453085.1 uncultured Mycobacterium sp. | reverse complement strand
GCCTGTGAGTGAAACGAGCGGAACGAGCGCAGTGAGTGACGGGAGTGGAGCGAACTATCTGCCTGCGCGCCTCGTAGTAGCCATCGACGGTCCCGCCGGGACCGGAAAGTCCTCGGTGGCAAGGGGTTTGGCGCGCATCCTGGGGGCCCGATACCTGGACACCGGTGCGATGTACCGGATCGTGACGCTGGCGGTGTTGCGCGCCGGGGTGGACCCCGCCGACGCGGAGGCGGTCGCCGCACTCGCGCCGACGGTGGACTTGACCGTCGGCTACGACCCCGACCGGCTCAGCTATCACCTTGCCGGGGAGGATGTCTCGGTGGAAATCCGCGGCGACGACGTCACCGGGGCGGTCTCGGCGGTGTCGTCGGTTCCCGCCGTGCGCGCGCGGCTCGTCGCGCTGCAGCGGGAGATGGCCGCCGGCCCCGGTGGAGTCGTCGTCGAAGGCCGCGACATCGGGACAGTGGTGCTGCCGGACGCTCCGGTGAAGATCTTCCTGACCGCTTCGGCCGAGACGCGGGCTCGGCGGCGCAACGACCAGAACCTGGCTTCCGGGCTGGGCGATGACTACGAGAGCGTGCTGGACGACGTGCGGCGCCGCGACCATCTGGATTCCACCCGGCCGGTCTCGCCGCTGCGCGCGGCCCCCGACGCGGTGGTCGTCGACACCAGCGACATGACCGAGGCGCAGGTGATCGCCCATGTCCTGGAGTTGGTCGAGCAACGAAGCGGAGCGGTGAGATGACGCAGGACGGGACGTGGAGCGACGAAAGTGAGTGGGATTCTGTCGGTTTCGACGTACACGAGCGCACCGAGGCGGGACCGGCGCCCGTGGTGGCCGTGGTAGGTCGGCCGAACGTCGGCAAGTCGACCCTGGTCAACCGGATTTTGGGCCGCCGTGAGGCGGTGGTGCAGGACGTGCCCGGCGTGACCCGGGACCGGGTTTCCTACGACGCGCTGTGGACGGGACGGCGGTTCGTGGTACAGGACACCGGGGGGTGGGAGCCCGACGCCAAGGGTCTGCAGCAACTGGTGGCCGAGCAGGCGTCGGTGGCCATGCGCACCGCCGACGCGGTGATCCTGGTGGTCGACGCCACCGTGGGGGCGACTGCCGACGATGAGGCAGCCGCACGAATGCTGCTGCGCTCGGGCAAGCCGGTCTTCCTGGCCGCCAACAAGGTCGACAGCGACAAGAACGAGGCGGATGCGGCCGCGTTGTGGTCGCTGGGCCTCGGGGAGCCGCACCCGGTCAGCGCCATGCACGGCCGCGGGGTGGCCGACCTGCTCGACGCGGTACTGGCGGTGTTGCCCGCGGTGTCCGAGGTGGCGCCGGCGCCGGGCGGTCCGCGGCGCGTGGCGCTGGTCGGCAAGCCCAACGTGGGAAAGAGCTCGTTGCTGAACAAGCTGGCCGGCGACCAGCGTTCGGTGGTGCACGACGTCGCCGGGACCACGGTGGACCCGGTGGACTCGCTGATCGACCTGGGCGGCAAGGTGTGGCGGTTCGTGGACACGGCCGGGCTGCGGCGCAAGGTCGGGCAGGCCAGCGGCCACGAGTTCTACGCCTCGGTGCGCACCGTTGCGGCCATCGACTCGGCCGAGGTGGTCGTCGTGCTGATCGACGCCTCGGCGCCGCTGACCGAACAGGACCAGCGGGTGCTGTCGATGGTGACCGAGGCGGGACGGGCTCTGGTGCTGGCGTTCAACAAGTGGGATCTGGTCGACGAGGATCGCCGCGAACTGCTGGAGCGGGAGATCGACCGCGAACTGGTGCAGTTGCGCTGGGCGCAGCGGGTCAACATCTCGGCCAAGACCGGGCGCGCGGTGCAGAAGCTGGTGCCGGCGATGGAGGCGGCGCTGGCGTCGTGGGATGCGCGCATAGCGACCGGCCCAGTGAACTCCTGGCTGAAGGAGGTGGTGGCCGCCACGCCGCCCCCGGTGCGTGGCGGCAAGCAGCCGCGCATCTTGTTCGCCACCCAGGCCGCGGCCCGGCCGCCGACGTTCGTGCTGTTCACCACGGGTTTCCTGGAGGCTGGTTACCGACGTTTCCTGGAGCGGCGGCTGCGGGAAACGTTTGGATTCGAGGGCACCCCGATCCGGATCAACGTGCGGGTGCGCGAGAAGCGGGCCGCCAAGCGGCGGTGAGTGCGTCGTCGAGTTGTGAGCCGGTGGCGTTCGGTGTGAAGCCGCGGCGACGACACACCGACCGGCCCAGCCGCGTAGGCTCGCACCCGATCTTGGTAGCCGGCCGGGTGGGCCGGCCCCAACTGGGTGATGTCGACGCCGGATCGGGCCGAACGGAGGACAAGTGAGGTCGCTTGGCGGGGCGGCGGGCGGCTTGCGGTAGGCTTTCCACCTGCCGCCGATGACGCAGGCGGCAGACGGGCTGTGGCGCAGTTTGGTAGCGCACTTGACTGGGGGTCAAGTGGTCGCAGGTTCAAATCCTGTCAGCCCGACCGCAGGTGAGAGGGTGTTTCCGGGCAGTCTGGGGCACGCGAATACGAATGAATTGGCCTGCGCTGTAGCCGCCGCCAAACTGCGGAACTCAAGTTCCCGTTCGTCAGTGATTATTCCTAAAGACCCGCATGGGTGTCACGAGCTTGTCACATGATCCCCC
>CAYVQQ010000023.1:1183-15783 GCA_964453085.1 uncultured Mycobacterium sp. | reverse complement strand
GGTGGATGCCTCCGAGTCGACGCGAACGGCACAGCTGGTGGGAGGAGCGTCGTCGGGATTTTGCCGAGATGAGCTGCAACGTGTGCAGCGGCGTGCAATCGTGGGGACCTCGTTGCCGTCCGCGACCGCAGCGTGCGTGCTGCTGAGGTGCCGATGTCGGAATACCTTGATACCCGCGGCACGGTCGATATGCTTTGTGCAGGTCATCCGCGGATCGCCGGGAGCGGGTGGCGCGCAAGCCGAGGGGAAGCATGATTCGCGAATTGCTTGCCGTCGCTGCGGTCGTGGGCGGCGCGGTCGGTATGGCTCCCTGCGCTGCCGCCGATCAGCATTACGACGGCGACGTGCCGGGCATGAGCTATGACGCTTCGCTCGGCGCACCCTGCGACAACTATGAGCGCTTCATCTTCGGGCGCGGCCCCAGCGGGCAGGCCGAGGCGTGCCATTTCCCCCCGCCCAACCAGTTCCCGGCGGCAACCACCGGGTACTGGGTGGTGTCCTACCCGCTGTACGGCGTGCAGCAGGCCGGGGCCAAGTGCCCGGGCCCGCAGTCGGCCGCGCAGTCGCAGGCGGGGCTTCCGATGTTGTGTCTGGGTGACCGGGGTTGGCAAGAAGGATGGTTCACCGGGGCGGGGTTCTTCCCACCCGAACCGTGACCGGCCGACCCCCGGGGCCGTGCCCGCCTTTCTCTCGTCTACGCGTCCCGTGACGCGTCTCGCCCACGACGGCAGGCTGATCTGCCGGTCCGAAATCCGGATTCGTTGCGTCAACCGCTGTCGCGAGCATCTGGTGGAGCGGACATTTTGTGGAGCCGGCAGTCGAGGCCGGAACATGTCAAGGTCGATCGTCGAAGTCGGTGCCACCGGCAGCTGCGCCGGGGCCAGGCACCGCCCGCCAGCGGCATCGACGCGGCGTCCTCGTCCCTCGGCACGGAAGCAGCTGTGGCGCACTGAAACGCAGCTGCCGGTGCAGAACTGTTGCGCCGCTGAAGATTTCGCCGGTCTCACGACGACCGTTTCGGCGAGTTCGCCGGTCAGGCATCCCTGGATGGAGATGGACAACGCCGACGCACTCGGCGAACCACTCAGCCGACCCTGCCGTTCGAGGTCGAAGATCGCCCGATCGCGGGAACGGGCGCGCTGGCGCGGACTTCCGCGATGTCCTCGGCAGGAGAGATCCTCGTGCCCGCCGCCGTCCCGGTCCGGCTGCTATCGCGTCGCCGTGATGTACTGCGACCGCATGAAGCTGTCGATCTTGACATCCACCGCCGGCGGAACCAGTCCGTAGGCCGCCTCGAGCTGCAGGGTGTTGCGGACCGGCTCGACAGCCCAGCCGTGCGCAGCCAACCAGTCTGTCGGATCGCTCTTGGGCTCGTAGGTCAACGCCGAGAAGTCCACGCTACCGGACATGTTGACCCCGGGATGGGCTGCCTCCAGAGCCTCCAGCTGCTTGTGATCCAGCCGCGTGCCCAACGCACCGACGGCCACGCGGCTGCCGGGCGCGCTGAGCCCACTGATCAAGGTGAACAGCGTGTTCTGGGTGTCGTCGGTCAGATAGGGCAGTATCCCCTCCACCGACCACGCGCTGGAACGTTCCACGTCAAAGCCCGCGGCCTCCAGCGGCTTGGACCATTCGTTGCGCAGGTCCGCCGCCACCTCGATCCGACGCGCCTTCGGTGTGGCGCGACGCTCGGCCATCACCCGGGACTTGAACTCCAACACCTTCGGCAGGTCGATCTCGAAAACCGTTGTGCCCGCTGGCCAATCGAGCCGGTAGGCTCGCGAGTCCAAGCCGGCGGCGACGATCACCGCCTGGCGCACTCCCGCCTGGCCGGCGGCGAGGAAAAAGTCGTCGAAGAATCGGGTCTGCACGCCGTAGAGACGGGGAAAAGCCATCTGGTCCTCGGAGGTACCCGGGTTGGCCAGCGCTTCGACCAGATACGGGTCCCGCGACGCGGCGACGAACGCCTCCGCGTAATCGTCGCGAACCAGCGGCTGAGGGCTTCTGGCGTGCACCGCCCGCCAACCGGCCACCAGCAAAGCGGTGTAGCCCACGCTGCTCACGATGTCCCAGTGGTCGTCGTCGGAACGCAGCGACCCGAACTCAGGTGTCGTGCTCAATGCGGTCCTCCCCAATCGCGGTCCCCGACGTCACCAAGGTACCCGCCGTGGCACCGTCACACCTCGAGTAACAGCGTGACCGGGCCATCGTTGACCAACTCGACTTGCATGTCCGCGCCGAAGACTCCGGTTTCCACATGGGCGCCCAACTGCTGCAATGCCTCCGCGAAAGCCGCCACCAGCGGTTCGGCGACGGAACCGGGGGCGGCGGCGTTCCACGACGGGCGGCGGCCTTTTGCGGTGTCGGCATACAGGGTGAACTGGCTGACCACCAGGATCGGCGCATTGACGTCAGCGGCGGACCGCTCGCCGGCGAGAATGCGCAGATTCCACAGTTTTTCGGCCAGACGTCGCGCTTTGCCGGAGTCGTCGCCGTGGGTGACGCCGACGAAGGCAAGCAGTCCCTGCCCGTCCGGGATGATCGCACTGATCACCCGCCCGTCGACGGTCACCGCCGCCGACGAGACGCGTTGCACCAGAATCCGCACGATCCTCGATGCTGCCAGGTATCGGCTGGGTAGGCTTGTCGGGTGTCCGTGCTCGTGGCGTTCTCGGTGACCCCGCTGGGCGTGGGCGAGAGCGTCGGCGAGATCGTCGCCGACGCGGTTAGGGTGGTTCGCGAGTCCGGCCTGCCGAACGAGACTGATTCGATGTTCACCGTGATCGAAGGCAATACCTGGGAAGAGGTCATGGCCGTCGTGCAGCGTGCGGTAGAGGCCGTCGCAGCCCGTGCCTCCCGGGTCAGCACGGTGATCAAGGTGGACTGGCGAGCCGGGGTCAGCGACGCGATGGCGACGAAGATCGCCTCCGTCGAGAGGCGCCTGGCCGAAGGCGACTAAGCGGCCGCTCTCTTTGCGCTATCAGGCAGGCAGGAAGGTCAAGTCGGCGCCGGAGGCCGGGCACAGACGAAGGTGGCGAGCGTGCACCCGGCGCCGCACCGGTCGACCCATCCGGTGGTCGACCGGGTGACCCGGAACACCCCGCCACTAGGCTCATGACGGTGAGCGCACGTGCAGGCATCGTCGTTACGGGAACCGAGGTACTCACCGGGCGAGTCCAGGATGCGAACGGTCCCTGGATCGCCGACCGGCTGCTGGAGCTGGGCGTCGAACTGGCTCACATCACGATCTGCGGCGACCGGCTCGCCGACATCGTGGCGCAGCTGCGGTTCCTGGCGGACGAAGGTGTGGACCTCATCGTCACCAGCGGCGGGCTGGGACCCACCGCCGACGACGTGACCGTCGAGGCGGTGGCGCGCTTCACCGAGCGCCGGCTGCTGCTCGATGCCGAAACCGAGAACAAGATCGCCGACATCCTCAAAAATATGATGACGACTCTCGATTCGGACAGCTTCGACGCGGTGCGCGCCGCCAACCGCAAACAGGCCCTGATCCCCGAGGGTGCGCAGATTCTCGACCCGGTGGGCACCGCCCCCGGTGTGGTGGTGCCGGGCAAGCCGACGGTCATCGTGCTTCCGGGGCCCCCGCGCGAGCTTCAACCCATGTGGTTCAGGGCCATCGGGACGCCGGCGGCGCAGCAGGCGACCGCGGGACGCACCAGCTACCGGTTGGAAACCCTCCGCATGTTCGGGCTGCCCGAGTCGGGGCTGGCCGAGACGCTGCGCGGCGCAGAAGCAGCCGTCTCCGGTTTCGGCCGGCTGGAGATCACCACCTGCCTGCGGCGCGGCGAGATCGAGATGGTCACCCGCTTCGAACCGGACGCCGCGGACGCGTACGCGGAACTGACCCGGCTGCTGCGCGCCAAGCACGGGGACCTTCTCTACTCCTACGACGGATCCACCGTGGACGATCAGGTCGCCCACCTGCTGACCGGCCGCCGGATCGCGACCGCGGAATCCTGCACGGCGGGGCTGCTGGCGGCGCGGCTGACCGACCGGCCCGGCTCCTCCGACTACGTCATGGGCGGCGTTGTGAGCTACTCCAACGAGGCGAAAGCCGCCCTGCTCGGTGTCGACCCGGCCATGATCGCCGAACACGGGGCGGTGTCCGAGCCGGTCGCCGAGGCGATGGCCCGCGGTGCGCTGGATCGTTTCGGCGCCGATACGGCCGTGGCGATCACCGGGATCGCGGGCCCGGGCGGGGGAACTGAGCAAAAGCCCGTCGGCACGGTGTGTTTCACCGTGATGCTCGCCGACGGCCAGACGGAAACCCGCACGTTGCGGCTGCCGGGCAACCGATCCGACATCCGCGACCGCTCGACGACGGTCGCCATGCACCTGCTGCGGCGCTCCTTGGGTGACGCGGCAGCCGGCTAGTCACGCTTCGCTTCGGGCCGGACACCGGCACTTTCGGCGGTGCCGAAGCGAATCGCGGTGGCGTCCTTGCCGAGCAGTGTCAGCACCGTGACGGCCAACAGCACCGGCACGATCGTCGCCGCCAACGCAAACGGATAGCCGTGCGACTCGGCCAGCCGTTCCTGGATCGGCAGGTTGAACGCCGCCAGCAGGTTTCCAAGTTGGTAGGTCACCCCGGGGTAGAGGCCGCGGATGGCGTCGGGCGACAACTCGGTCAGGTGCGCCGGGATCACCCCCCACGCGCCCTGCACGCATACCTGCATCAGGAACGAGCCGAGGCACAGCAGGGCCGCTGTGCGTGAGTAGGCGAACAGCGGCACGATCGGCAACCCCAGCACCGCGCAGAACATCACGGTGCGGCGGCGGCTGAACCGCTGGGAGAGGATCCCGAAGACCAGCCCCCCGACGATGGCTCCGATGTTGTAGAGAACCGCCACCCACTTGACGGTGACGCTGGACAAGCCGGCGCCGTGGTTTGCCGTCGTACCCAGGAACGTGGGGTAGACGTCCTGGGTGCCGTGACTCATGTAGTTGAAGGCGGTCATCAGCAGCACCAAGTAGACGAACCGGCGGATGATCGCCTTCTCGCGCAGCACGTCACGGACCTTGGTGCTGGTGAGCCGCAACCGGTCCTGGGTGGCTTCCCACACCTCGGACTCCTCGACCCGATACCGCACGATCAGGCTGATCAGGGCCGGGATGATGCTCAGGGCGAACAGCCAGCGCCACGACAGGCCCAGCAGGTTCATCACCACCAGCGAGGCCAGGCTGGCCAGCAGGTAGCCGAACGCGTAGCCCTCCTGCAGCAGCCCGGAGAAGAAGCCGCGCCGTTCGGTGGGCACCTTCTCCATGGCGAGGGCGGCGCCGAGCCCCCATTCGCCGCCCATCCCGATCCCGTAGAGCAGGCGCAGGATCACCAGCACGGTGAAGTTGGGCGCGAACGCGCACAAGAACCCGATCACGGAGTAGAACACCACGTCCACCATCAGCGGGAGCCGGCGCCCGACCCGGTCGGCCCACAACCCGAACAGCAACGCGCCCACGGGCCGCATCACCAGGGTGGCCGTCGTGACGATCGCGACTTCGGCCCTGCTGCGGTGGAACGTGGTCGCGATGTCGGCGTAGACGAACACCACGATGAAGTAGTCAAAGGCGTCCATGGCCCAGCCCAGGAACGCCGCGATGAACGAGTTCCGCTGGTCGCGGGTGATCCGCCGTGTTGTCACGTGGGCATCGTGCAGCACCGGGCGCGGCAGCGCGAGGAGAGTCACCTTGAGAAGGTGAATGCCGACCGGGCGCCGGTTGAGATCACGTCGAAAGCTGGTGGCTCCGTGCCGCATGCAACCGCTGAAGCGGGTTCATGGCTTGCTCCTCGCCTTTCCGTGATGCCCCGGGGTTGCTGACAGGCCTCATCCCGCGGTTGTGGAGAGCTTCGCGGCCAGCTGAGCGAGGTCGACGTCCGGGTCGGCGAGGTCTCCGGCATCGACGGGTTGACGGGAGGCCACGATCTCGGCGATGGGCCCGGCCACATCCCAGATGTTCACGTTCATTCCGGCCTGCAGGCGCCCCTCGGCAAGCCAGAAGGCAATGAACTGGCGGGTGGCCGGGTCTCCCCGGTAGACGATCCGATCCCACGAGGTGGCCAGGCCGGAGTACTCCATGCCGACGTCGTACTGATCGGAGAAGAAGTAGGGGATCTTGGTGTATGGTCGCCGGTCTTTGGCGCCGCTGATGTCCGCGGCCATGTTCGCCGCGGCCACCGGCCCCTGGTTGAGCGCCGAGGACCAGTGTTCCAGGCGAATCCGACGTCCCAGCACCGGATGCCACGCCGCGGCCACGTCACCGGCCGCATAGATCCCCGCAGCGCCGGTGGCCAGGTATTCGTCGGTGACGACGCCGTTGTCGATGGCGAGCCCGGCCGAGTCGGCCAGTTCGGTGCGCGGAGACACCCCGACACCCACCGCAACCACCGGGGCGGCCAGCGCCGTGCCGTCGGCGAGGACGACTTCCTCCACCGAGCCCGCTCCCCGCAAGGCGTCGACCCCGATCCCCAAGTGCAGTTCCACGCCGGCGTCGGCGTGGACATCGCGGTAGAAGGCAGCCAACTCCGGGCCCAGTACGTGCTTCAACGGCAGATCGGCCATTTCCACCATGGCCACCTCGGCGCCGAGTTGGCGCGCGGACGCGGCGACCTCGCAGCCGATCCAACCCCCACCGATCACCACGATCCGTCCGGCGGTCGCGATGGCCTCACGCAGGTCGTCGGAGTCACCGATGGTGCGCAGATAGTGCACGCCGGCCAAATCCGCTCCGGCCAGCCGCAAACGACGCGGGGCGGCTCCGGTCGTCAACAGCAGCCGGTCGTAGCCGATGCGTTCGCCGCCGGCGATCGTCACCCGCCGTTCGGCGGGCTCGATGCCCTCCACCCGGCAGGACAGACGCAGTTCGATACCCATGCTGTCGTAGAAGTTTTCGTCGTGGATGAAAACCTTGTCGGAGCCCTCTTCACCGCGCAGGTAACCCTTGGACAGCGGCGGCCGCTCATAGGGGCGTTCGGCTTCTTCCCCGCACAGCACCACTCGGCCGCCGAATCCTTCGATGCGCAGTCGCTCGGCGGCTTTGGCCCCCGCCAGGCTTGCACCCACGATGACGATGGTGGCTTCATCGCTCATGCTGATTCTCCTCTGCGCCCGATGATTTCGTGACTACACCGAATTCGATGATCGGCGCCCCGCCCTGTCCGCCGCCTGTCGTGTCGTTTCCGTACCGAGCGTCTCGTCGTTGGTCAGAAGGTCGGTCAACAACGTGGCCGTCGGCGCATGTACCGCATGCCAGGTGAGTTCCCCAAAGCAAATCGCGATACACCATGAATCGCCCGAAGGAGATGTCCCGGCTCTGCGGGCGGCCGACACCCTCGTCCGTCGGTTCCGGGCGCCACGACCGTGAGCGACTTCGACCTGAAAACGCCGGTGCGTTGACGCGCCGAAGACGGGCAACGGGATACTGCGGTGTTACCGGGCGCCGCCGACGGTGACCTCGAACCGGTTCACCGACGAGTCCGCGGGCAGGTTCGCGGCGGCACCGGGCACGGCGTTGGATTGGCCCGACGTCGGGTCGAACCACTGCTGCACACCGCCGTGGTTCCGGCACGCGCGGTCTTTGTCATGGTTGTAGCAGTACGTGCCGTCGTTGCACTGCCCGGTCGCGCCGCGGGGCGGGGCCGGCGACGGCGTCGGGGTCGGTTGTGCGGAGGCGGGGGCGGCGAAGGCCGTGGCCAACGCCAGCGCGCCGGCCGCCAACAACGAGAACCTGGTCATGACGTCTCCTGCCGGATCGGGGTTGCGATGGCTACGACGCTATGGCGAGCCGACCACCGGTCCGTAGGGCCGTTCGGCCCCTGCCGGGTTACTTTGGACCCCATGTGGGCCGAACTCCCCACACGGTGAGGTATTGCGACCCTACAACTTGGTGGCCGTCACTGGTCGACTCTGACCGCAGGACCGGGAACGACCGAAAGGATCAGTGGTGACGGGCGGTGCGGGAACTGGGACCGTGCGGGGGATGGCGCGGTTGCGTCCGCTGATCGAACCGACCTTGGTGGTTCTCACGGTCGGTGCGCTGGCCGCCGGCGGGATCGCATGGCTCACCGGGTGGCACGCGGGCGCCGACGGTTGCTGGATCGCCGGGACGGTGCTGGCGGTGTTTCCGGCCTTGATGTGGGTGGCGATGGCGTTGCGCCGGCGACGGTTCGGCGTGGACCTCATCGCCGTGCTGTCCCTGGTGGGGACCCTGCTGGTTCACGAGTACCTGGCCGGGGCGTTGATCGCGGTGATGTTGGCCGGCGGCCGTGCGCTGGACACGGCGGCCACGCGGCGCGCCTCCCAGGATCTGCGGGCCCTGCTGGATCGGGTGCCGCGCTTCGCGCGGCGACGCGACGGCACGCAGGTCAGCGTGATCCCGCTGGCCGACGTGGTCGTCGACGACCTGCTCGTCGTCGGCCCCGGTGAGGTGGTGCCGGTGGACGGCCGCGTGGTCGACGTGGTCGCGGTGCTGGACGAGTCGGTGCTCACCGGTGAACCGCTGCAGGTCGAACGCGGTGTCGGCGAACCCGTTCGCAGCGGGGTCGTCAACGCGGGCGGCGCATTCGAGTTGCGTGCCACGGCGACAGCCGAAGACAGCACCTATGCCGGCATCGTCCGGCTGGCCCAACAGGCGGGCGCGGAAAACGCCCCGATCGTGCGGCTGGCCGACCGCTACGCGGCGTGGTTCCTGCCGTTGGCGCTGCTGCTGTCCGGTGGGGCGTGGCTGGCCAGCGGGTCGGCGGTGCGTGCGGTGGCGGTGCTGGTGGTGGCGACCCCTTGCCCGCTGCTGCTGGCGGCGCCGGTGGCGGTCGTCTCCGGTCTGTCGCGCGCATCCAGGGCCGGGGTGATCGTCCGCGGCGGCGGCGCTCTGGAAAATCTCGGCAATGCAACGACTTTGATGATGGACAAGACCGGCACGCTGACGATGGGCCGTCCGGTGGTCATCGACGTGATCGCCCCGCCCGGCGGTGACGCGACCGAGGTCTTGCGGCTGGCGGCCTCGGTGGATCAGCTCTCCCCACATGTGCTGGCCGAGGCCATCGTGACCGAAGCCCTCGCGCGCGGCCTCGAGCTGTCCTTGCCCGCTGACGTGGTCGAGGAGCCGGGCCGCGGCGTCACCGCCACCGTCGGGGAGCACCGCGTGACCGTCGGCAAACTGCCCGCCGGTTCCGCGAGTGACGCGTGGGCGCGGGGAGCGGTCAACCGGGCGCGCTTGGACGGCGCGGCCATCGCCTGGATGTGTGTCGACGGTGCGCCGACCGGCGCGGTGCTGTTGCGTGATCCGTTGCGCCGAAACGCATCCCACACGATGCGCCGGCTGCGCGGGGCCGGCTTCAATCGGCTCGTGATGCTCACCGGTGACCGGGTCGAACCGGCGCGCGAGGTGGCCACGGTGCTGGGCCTCGACGAGGTCTACGCCGAACAAACGCCCGCAGACAAGGTCGCCGCGGTGCGCACCGAACGGGAGCGGGCGGTGACCGTGATGGTGGGCGACGGTATCAACGACGCACCGGCGCTGGCGGCGGCGACGGTCGGTGTGGCGATGGGCGCCCGCGGGGCCACCGCGTCCTCGGAGGCCGCCGACATCGTGCTGACCGCCGATCGCGTCGACCGGCTCGCCGACGCGATTGACATCGCGCGCTGGTCCCGGCGCATCGCCGTGCAGAGCGCCGTGGCGGGTATGGGCTTGTCTCTGCTGGCGATGGTGATCGCCGCACTGGGCTGGCTGCCGCCGGCCCCGGGTGCGCTGTTGCAGGAGGGCATCGATGTCGCGGTGATCCTCAACGCGCTGCGGGCCTTGCGCGGCAACCCGCACACCGAACTGGAGTTGCCCACCGACACCGAGCGGATGCTGCGGCGCTTCGCGGCCGAACACGACGAACTGCGCGACACCATCGGTCTGCTGCGCGACAGCGCCGACCGCCTGGCCCACCGGCCCGACGCCGCGGCGCTGGAAGCACTGAGCACCGTGCACGGCTTGCTGACCGAGCGGATCCTGCCGCACGAACGCGCGGAGGAGACCCTGCTGTACCCCGCGTTGGCGCGGCCGCTGGGCAGCGGCGAGGCCACCGCGACCATGAGCCGCACCCACGCCGAGATCCAGCGCCTCACCGAACGCGTCGGCACCCACGTGGCCCTGGCTCAGTCGGCCGGAGCGATCCAACCCGACCAGGTCGACGACCTGCTGGCCTGCCTGTACGGCTTGTACGCCCTGCTTCGGCTGCACTTCGTTCAGGAGGAGGAGAACTATTTCACCCTCGTCGAGGATGAGCCCGTGCCGCCTGGCGCAGGTCGAGGACCCGGCCAGGCTCCTCGGGCCGACGCGGCGACGGGCTAGATCCACCTCATGGGTCCGCTCAGCGCGGTTCTGGTCGCCATCTTGGTGGCGACGGTCGGCACGGCGGTGTGGCTGGCATGCAACCGAGACCGGGTGCAATCGGCGCTCACCCGGGCGCATCGGGCGATTCAGCGGTGGCTGACCGCGCTCGTGGGGCGGCCGGGGGAGGGTGAAAGCGCTCCGGCGAAACGGCCGCTCAACGGAACCGCAGTGGCCGTCCTCGCCGTCGGCTTGGCGACCCTGTGTGTTCTTTCCGCGCTGCTGGCCTACGTGTCCGACAGTGTGGAGGACTACGACGGGATCACCGTGGTGGACGAACCCGTCGTGGCGTGGTTGGCCGCTCACCGAGAGCCCCGGCTGACCACGGTGATGCACGCGTTGAGTGTCGGGGCCAGCCTGGTGCCGGTGGCCACGCTGACGCTGATCGTGTGTGCGGCGGCGGCGTTGCGGGGCCGTAGCTGGCTGCCGGTCGCGACGGCTGGGGTCGGGCTGGCGGGTTTCGCAGTGGCCGTGATGACGGTGAAGCTCGAGGTGGCACGCCAGCGTCCGCCCCCGCGGTACGCGGTGATGCCGGTGGACGGCTATTCGTTCCCCTCCGGGCACGCCCTGGGGATCACGACCGCGACGTTGGTCTCCGGATGGGTGGTCACGCACTGGCTGGTCCGGTCTTGGAGCGGCCGGATCGCGGTCGCGACGACCGCAGTCCTTGTCATCGCTTCAGTCGGCTTCTCCCGGGTTTACCTCGGTGTGCATTACCCCAGCGATGTGATCGCCGGGTGGTTGCTCGGCAGCATCTGGTCCGGTGCGCTGGTGACGGGCGCGGGATTGTGGGACCGGGTCCGCCGCCGACGCACCGTGGCGGCGACATCAGCCCGGCGACGTCCGGGAAACTGAGCGCACAATCCGCGGCCGCAGACGGGGGCTAGGAAGACGTGATGCAGGCCGGCCCGGCCGAAGCATTTCAGCTGCGCCGCCGTCGGCGGGATTGATGCGTCGCTGCCCGGTGGGGAGGTGATGGTGACCACCCTGGACCTGCACGGGTCGCCGGGGATGGCGGCCGTGTACCCGGCGACGGCGCTGACGGGGGATGTCGTGAGCGAGCGGGCCGTGCCGGGCTGCCGGCGCGCGGGTGAAGGGCTGTTCAGCAGGGCCCTGGGCCGTGAACTGATGCGCCGCAGTCCGAGCCTGCCTGCCTTCCAAGACGACCTCGCTGCGGAACTGCGCGGAAACCGGCAGGCTGTCCTCGCGACCGGAGCGCGGATCCTGGGCGCGCTCGGATGAGCGCAGATCTGCGGGCAGCGATCGCGTCCGCGCCCATGTTCGACGGGCTGGACCACGCGCACGTCGACCAGCTGGCCGCCCAGAGCCGGGCCGTCTTCCTGCCCGCGGGGCAGGTGCTGTTCCGCAGAGGGACGCCCTCGACGGGTTTTTACATGGTCCGCGAGGGCGTGATGCAGCTGTCGGTGTCCAACTCCGAAGGCGTGGTGAAGGTCCTCGAGATACTGCGTCCCGGAAACGCATTCGGCCACGCGGTGATGTTCGTGCGCGAACCCTACCCGGTGGACGCCACCGCACTGGCCGACGCGCATCTGGTTTTCGTCCCCGCCGCGGCGGTCGACCGGGTCCTCGACGAGGACCCCGCGATGGCGCGCATCATGCTGGCATCGATGGCGCGCCGGCTGCAAGGCAAGGTCCAAGACATCGCCATGCTGTCTCTGCAGTCGGCGACCCAGCGGATCGTGGCCTACATCCTCGGAGCGATCGGGGCGGGTTCCTATCAGGTGGGCGGGGGAGCCGACGACGCCGGAAGCGATTCGCGCGCTGCGGTGCGGTCGACCAGAATCGAGCTGCCGGCGCTCAAGCAGGTTCTCGCATCCCGGCTGGGGATGACGCCCGAGACCTTCTCGCGGGCCATGCGGACGCTGGCCGACAGGGGCCTGATCCACGCGGACGGTCCTGCCGTGCAGATCCCCGACGTCGGCGCGCTGGACGCCTACGCCCGCAGTGTTTCGACCTTGTGACCACGCCCACAGGGCCGACTTGACCTAGGTCAAACCGGCCGGCCCCGGCCGTTCATAGCGTCAACACGTCACTCGCTCAACGCCGCCGGAGGAAACACCGCATGTTCTGCTACCAGTGCGAACAAACCGACCGCACCGATTCACCCGAGCGCCCCAACCTACTGGCTTTCGGTTGCGCAAGCGCCAAGGGCAATTGCGGCAAGGACGCCACCACCGCTGCCCTCCAGGACGTGCTGGTCCACGTCAGCCTCGGCATCGGCCAGTACGCGCAGCGGGCCCGGCGGCTCGGGGCCGCCGACCCGCGCTTCGCCGCGCACGCCAGTTTCAACCTGTTCACCACCCTGACGAACGTCAACTTCAACCCCACCCGATTCATGACCTTGATCTCCGCCGCGGTCGACGTCCGCGAAGAGGCAAAGCTGGCCTACGAGAGCGCGGCCCGGGCCGCGGACGTCCAACCCGAAATCCTCTCCGGCCCCGCCGGTTTCATGCCGGCGTCGGCTATCGCCGAGGTGGTCGACCAGGCCGCCGCCGTCGGTGTGGATGCCGGCCTGGACGTGCTGGGGCCGGACGTGGTGGGTCTGCGGAATCTCAATCTGTACGGCCTGAAGGGCATCTGCGCATACGCCCACCACGCCCACGCCCTGGGATACCGCACCGACGCGACCGACACACGCATCGAAGCCGCGCTGGCGTTCCTGGCCGGCGCGCCCACCGATCCTCAGGCGTTGCTCGCTCACGCGCTCGAGCTGGGCTCGCTGAACCTCGAGGTGATGGAGCTGCTCGACGCCGCCAACACCGGCAGCTTCGGTCACCCCACGCCCACGCCGGTGCGGATCACCCCGGTCGTTGGCAAAGCCATCCTGGTCTCCGGTCACGACCTGCGCGATCTGCAGAAGGTCCTGGAGGCCACCGCGGGCACCGGGATCAACGTCTACACCCACGGCGAGATGCTGCCCGCCCACGGCTACCCCACGCTGCACGCCTACGGCCACCTGGCCGGCAACTACGGCGGCGCCTGGCAGGATCAACAGCGCGACTTCGCCGCGTTCCCGGGGCCGATCGTGATGACCTCGAACTGCCTGATCGAGCCCCGGCCTGCCTACCGCAACCGGATCTTCACCACCGGGCCGGTGGGATGGCCGGGCATCCGCCATCTCGACACCGCCGACCTTTCGCTGGTCGTCAAGGCCGCGCGGGCACTGCCCGGATTCACCAGCGAGATGCCGTCGGAAACCATCACAACCGGTTTCGGGCGCGACGCGGTCCTGTCCGTCGCCGACACCGTGATCCAGGCAGTGAAAGAGGGTGCGATCAAACGCTTCCTGCTCATCGGGGGATGCGACGGCGCCGCCCCCGGGCGAAACTACTACACCGAGGTCGCCGACCACGCACCCGATGACACGGTGATACTGACCCTCGGGTGCAACAAGTACCGCTTCAACACCCACGAGTTCGGTGACATCGCAGGCATTCCCCGGCTGCTCGACGTCGGACAGTGCAACGACAGCTACTCGGCGCTGCAGATCGCGCTGGCACTGGCGAACGCGTTCGACTGCGGGGTCAACGACCTGCCGCTGAGCCTGTTCGTGTCGTGGTTCGAGCAGAAGGCCGCCGCGGTGCTCCTGACGCTGCTGTCGTTGGGTATCCGCAACATCCGGCTGGGGCCGACGCTGCCGGCATTCCTGAGCCCCGCCGTCGTCGACATCCTCGTAGAGCGGTTCGCGGTCAAACCGATCGGCGACCCGGCGCAGGACCTGGCCGATGCGATGGCGGGCCTGTGATGACCGAGGCGATCGCGGTCACCGCCGATACCTGCCTGTCGAGTTACGACGTCGTGCTGGTCACCGAGGACGGCGAGGAGTCGACCATCCGCTGCGACGGGCAGACCACCGTGCTCGCCGCCGCCGAGCGCGCCGGCCTCGTGCTGAGGTCAACCTGCCAGACCGGCGGGTGCGGCGCCTGTTCGGCCGTGCTCGCCGACGGCAAGGTCGACATGGGCAAACACGATCCGGACGTCATCGAGGTACCCGAGGCTGAAGGCGGAATCCTGTTGTGCTGCAGCGTTCCCCGTAGCGACTGCCGCATCCGTCTCCCGTACGGCCGGAGCCGGATCCTCGCGGCGCCGCCCGACCGACACCGGGCCCGGATCACCGGCCTGGTGCGGGTCACCGACGAAGTGGTGCACCTCAAGATTGCGCTGCTGCCCGTCGGCGATGGTGCGTC
>CAYVQQ010000023.1:0-1173 GCA_964453085.1 uncultured Mycobacterium sp. | reverse complement strand
TTCGACTCGGGCCAGTTCGTGCGCATCACCGTCCCGGGCACCGAGGCCCGGCGCGCCTACTCGCCGGCCAATGTCGCCAACTGGGACGGCGAACTGGAGTTCTACATCCGGCTCGTGCCCGGCGGCCTGATGTCGCGATACCTCGTCGAGCAAGCGGCCGTCGGAGACGTGCTGACCGTCTCCGGCCCGGAAGGTACCTTCGTGTTGGCCGAAAACGGACTTCGGCCCCGCTGGTTCCTCGCGGGTGGCACCGGGTTGTCGCCGTTGCTGTCGATGGTGCGGCGCATGGCCGAATGGGGCGATCCGCAGCCCGCGCGTCTGTTCTTCGGCCTCACCCGCCACACCGAAGTGTTCGCCCGGGACGAACTGGCTGAACTCGTCGAGGCGCTGCCCGATTTTCGTGCCGACATCGTGGTCTGGCAACCCGACCCCGGGTGGACGGGTGCGACGGGAACCCCCGTCGATCTCGCGACGGCCGAGGTGGCCACGCTCGACGAAAGCCCCGACGTCTATGTGTGCGGCCCGCCGCCGATGATCGACGCCGCCTACGTCGCTCTCACCGCGGCCGGCGTACCGCGCGAGCAGATCCACGCCGAACGCTTCTTCAGCACTTCCTGAACTCGGTCTCGGTGCGCTACAGGTCGATCCCGAAGGGCCGGTGATTGACGCAGCGGCGGCCCACGGGAACTCGAGGCAGCCAGTCGACGACCACTGACCGGGACAGCCGCGGCGCGGCGAGACGGTGAGGAGCGGCAGTGACCGAACTGGCAGCACAAGGGCCCGGTACGGCGGAACCCCGGCGAATCGAACTCGACCTGAAAGGCATGTCGTGCGGGGCGTGCGCGCGGCGCGTGGAGAAGGCGCTGAACAGGATGGACGGGGTGCGGGCGTCGGTCGACTTCGGGGCCAGGGTCGCGACCGTCGAAGCCGATCCCAGCGTCGGGGTGTCCGATCTGTGCGCGGCGGTGACCAGGGCCGGCTATCGCGCGGCGGAGCGTTCCGGGGAGGCCGGCGCAGGTGTTGACCGCACCGAGCGCCGACAGCTGTCGCCGCTGCGGGCGGTGATCGCCGCCGCGACGCTGCTGCTGCGCTGGCTGATGGCGCCGTGGCATGCCCGTTGAGAATCGGTGCCGTAGGGCCCGCAAGTTCTGGTGGCCGATGCGAGCGCGGTCA
>CAYVQQ010000022.1:4326-20251 GCA_964453085.1 uncultured Mycobacterium sp. | reverse complement strand
AGGCGTTCGCCGGGGTGGAAACGCCGTCCGCGATCTTCCTCGGCGGAGGACTGACCCAACCGGGTCTGCTCGACGCATGCGTCGACAGCCTGCCCAGGGGAGGACGTTTGGTCGCCAACGTGGTCACGGCCGAATCGGAAGCCGTGCTGATCCAGGCACACTCACGATTCGGCGGGCTGTTGCGACGTTTTCAGCACTATCAGGGCGAGCCGCTGGGCGCGTTCACCGGCTGGCGTCCGCAGTACCCGGTCACCCAGTGGGCGGTGACGCGGTGACGGTCTACTTCATCGGGGCCGGACCCGGCGCGGCCGACCTGATCACCGTGCGCGGCCAACGAATCCTCCAACGATGCGGGATATGCCTCTATGCGGGGTCCATCATGCCCGACGACCTGCTGGCGCTGTGTCCTCCCGGTGTGAAAGCTGTTGACACGGGCCCGCTTACGCTCGAACAGATGGTCGCTGAGCTGGCCGACGCGGACGCTTCCGGTCACGACGTCGCGCGGCTGCACTCCGGGGATCCTTCCCTCTACAGCGCCGTGGCCGAGCAGTGCCGCCAGCTCGACGATCTGGGTATCGGCTATGAAATCGTGCCCGGCGTACCGGCTTTCGCTGCAGCCGCGGCCACCCTGAAGCGCGAGCTCACCGTACCCGGAGTGGCGCAGACGGTGACGCTGACCCGGATAGCCACCGTGTCGACCCCCATGCCACCCGGTGAGGAACTGTCCGAGTTGGCCCGATCCGGCGCCACACTGGTCCTGCATCTGGCTGCCGCCCAGATCGAAGCCGTCGTTCCTCAGCTGTTGGCGGGCGGCTACCGTCCCGACACACCCGCTGCGGTCGTGGCTTTCGCGAGCCGGCCGCAGGAAACGGTGCTGCGCGGCACGCTCGCCGACATCGCCGGACAGATGTATGACGCGGACATCACCCGAACCGCCGTCATCGTCGTCGGTGAGGTGCTGACCGCGCACGGATTCACCGACAGCTACCTGTATTCGAGCACCCGGACTCGGGGGAGGCGGCACTGATGCGAGTATTGCTGCTCGGCGGCACGGCCGAAGCCCGGGCACTGGCCGAGACCTTGCACCCGCGGGTCGACGTCGTCAGCTCGCTGGCCGGCCGCGTGCCCGACCCCGCCCTACCGGTCGGTTCGGTGCGCATCGGCGGCTTCGGCGGCGTGGACGGGCTGCGCCGATGGCTGTACGACGAGGGCATCGACGCCGTCATCGACGCCACCCACCCGTTCGCGGCGACCATGACCGCGCACGCCGCCCAAGTGTGCGGACAAGTGGGACTGCCGCATCTGGTGCTGGCGCGCCCAGCCTGGGACCCGGGCGCCGCGATCGTCGTCGCATCCAACACCGAAGCGGCCGAAGCAGTTGCCGAGAGAGGCTATTCGCGGGTGTTTCTCACCACCGGCCGCTCGAGCGTGGGCGCCTTCGCCGACAGTGACGCGTGGTTTTTGATCCGCGCGGTCACCGCGCCGGACGGGGCTGCGATGCCGCGCCGCCACCACGTCGTCCTCTCCCGTGGACCCTACGGTTACGATGACGAGATCGCCCTGTTGCGTGAGCACCGCATCGACGCGCTGGTGACGAAGAACAGTGGCGGGGACATGACTCGGGCAAAGCTGGATGCCGCCGCTGCACTGGAAGTTCCCGTCGTGATGGTGGCGCGACCGGACCCGCCGGCGGGGGTACGGATCGCGCGCACGGTCGATGAAGCCGTCGAGTGGGTCAGCGGGCTGGCCGAGCGGCAGGCATGAGGTTGGCAATCATCGTGGTCAAGGGGTGGTCGCGGCGACCACGACCGCGGCCTCGAACGACCCCGCCACCGCGCCTGCCGGGCGCGGGGACGCGCCGAATTCAGCGAGCCGACAAGCTGTTTGTGCGGTTGAATCCGGCTACCTGAAGATGTGCTGCGGCCCCTTCCGCGGCTTCCCGGCAAGGCCGCGAAAATACGGTGGGGGGTATGGTATAAATTGTGCTGCGCGCTCGGGCCACAGTGATGACTCGGATGCGCGAGCAGCCCACGAACTGCACTCCGGGCGGCTGAAGACTGCTGCCCACAGGGCCGAATGGCACTGTAAGCTGCTACGGCGCAGGTGTGAACCTGCCACCAGGTAGCCCAGGTGGAAGCACGGTAGAACCAGGCCACGAGCGAAAGGAAACCCCGATGTTGGCCTTTCTCAAGAAGGCTTGGGTACCGCTCGTCGTCGCGGTGGCGGTCGCCCTCGGCGGCATCGCGGTCAGCAACCTCCGTGGCGCGTTCGGGTCCGAGGAGATCTTCACCGCGACCGGAAGCAGCGCCGAACCGCTCGAACCCTCCCACATCAAGCGGATCACCTACGAGGTGTACGGTCCCGCCGACACGAGCGGAAGCGTGAGTTACCTGGACAAGAGCGCCCAACCGGAGCGGGCGGACTTCACCCGCCTGCCCTGGACCTATACGGTCACCACGACCGTGCCGGCGGTGATCGCCAACGTGGTGGCACAGGGCGACAGCGACACCATCGGATGCCGCATCACCGTCAACGGCGAGGTCAAAGACGAGCGGTCGACGGACGGCCACCACGCCCAAACCTCTTGCTTGGTGAAAGCCGGATGAACACAGACACCTACTCGCGCCCGAAGTTCATGCGGTTCGTCCGCACCTTCGCGGTGCCGATCCTCATCGGATGGTTGCTGCTGACCGCGGCCCTGAACCTGCTTGTGCCGCCGATCGAGTCAGTCGCCCGCAACCACGCGGTCACCATGTCACCCCAGGACGCGCCGGCGATGATCGCCGCGAAACGCATCGGTGCGACGTTCCACGAATCGGATTCCGACAGCATCGCCATGGTCGTTCTGGAGAGCGACCACAAACTGGGCCCGGAAGCGCACCACTACTACGACGGCCTGGTGCAGAAGCTGGAGACCGACCACAAGCACGTGCAGCACGTCCAGAACGTGTGGGGGGACCCGCTCACCGCAGCCGGCGTGGAGAGCCGTGACGGCAAGGCCGCCTACGTCCAGCTCAACCTGGCGGGCGACCAGGGCAGCACCCTGGGCAACGAGTCCGTCAAAGCAGTTCGCGAGATCGTCGCCCGCTCGTCGCCGCCCCCGGGACTCAAGGTGTATGTCACCGGGCCGGCGGCGCTGACGACGGACATGAACGAGGCCGCCGACAAGAGCATGTTCACGATGATGGGCGTAACCGGCGTGGTCATCATGATCATGCTGTTCATCGCCTACCGTTCCATCAGCACGGTGTTGCTCGTTCTCGTCATGGTCGGCTTCGAGATGGGCACGGCCAGAGGCCTGGTCGCGCTGCTCGGCAACTACGACCTGCTGGGGTTCTCCACATTCGTCGTCGCCATGCTGTCCTCGTTGGCGATCGCGGCGGGAACCGACTATGCGATCTTCCTCATCGGTCGCTATCAGGAGGCACGCCAGGCCGGTCTGGACCGGGAAGCGGCCTACTACAGCATGTTCCGCGGCACCTTCCACATCATTCTGGGATCCGGGCTGACGATCGCCGGCGCCACTTTCTGCCTGCACCTGGCGCGGCTGTCGTACTTCAAGGCGTTGGGGATTCCGTCCGCGCTGGGCCTGATCGTCGTCGTCGCGGGGGCGTTGACCGCGGCGCCCGCCGTGGTGGTGGTGGCGAGTCGGTTTGGCCTGCTCGACCCGAAGCGGGCCGTCAAAGTCCACGGCTGGCGGCGCATAGGGACCGCGTGCGTGCGCTGGCCCGGTCCGGTGTTCGCGACCTCGCTGGCCATCGCGATCGTCGGCATCCTCTTCATGCCGACGATGAAAACCAGCTACAACGACCGCTTCTACATCCCCAAAGATCTGCCCTCGAACGTCGGATACGAGGCAGCCGAGCGCCATTTCAGTGCCGCCACAATGAATCCCGACATCCTGATGATCGAAAGCGATCATGACATGCGGAACACCGGTGACATGATCATTCTGGACCGGCTCGCCAAAGACGTCTTCCGTTCGCCGGGAATCGCGATGGTGCAGAGCATCACGCGGCCATTGGGCGGCCCGATCGAGCACACGTCCATACCGTTCCAGATCAGTGCCCAGTCGATTCCGATCCAGGAGAACCTCCAGTTCATGAAGGACCGGATGGGGGACATGCTCAAGATGAGCGACGACCTCGGCGCCATGATCGGGTCGATGGAGCGGATGCAGGCCTTGATGACCCGGATGAGCGACTCGACGCACCGCATGGTCGGCGACATGCAGACGATGCAGGTGACACTCGACGAGATGCGCGACCACCTCGCGGACTTCGACGACTTCGCGCGTCCGCTGCGCGGCTACCTGTACTGGGAGCAGCACTGCTACAACATCCCGATCTGCTGGGCGACCAAGTCGGTGTTCGAAGCGATCGACGGGGTCGACAAGTTCAGCGAGAACATGAGGACGCTGATCAAGGACGTCCACAGTGTGGACGCGATCATGCCGCAGATGGTGGCGCAGTTCCCGCCGATCATCGCCGTCGCCAAGTCGATGCGGGGCAGTCTGCTGACGATCCACAGCAGCTTCTCGGGTCTGGTCACGCAGATGTCGCAGATGACCGACACCGCGAGCGCCATGGGCCAGGCGTTCGACGCCTCCCGCACTGGTGACTACTTCTACCTGCCGCCGGAAGCGTTCCAGAACGCCGACTTCCAGCGCGGATTGAAACTGTTCCTGTCGCCGGACGGGAAGGCTGCGCGGTTCATCATCACCCACGACAAGGACCCGGCGACGCCGGCGGGAATCGCCGCGGTCAAGCCGGAACTCGAGGCCGCACTCCATGCGGTCAAGGGAACGACGCTGACCGACGCCAGGTTCTACCTGGCCGGAACGGCTGCTATCTACCGCGACATCCAATCGGGTTCGCACTACGACCTGATGATCGTCGGAATCGCCGCGTTGACACTGATTTTTGCCGTCATGGTGATCATCACGCGGGCACTGGTGGCGTCCCTGGTCATCGTCGGTACGGTGCTGGTGTCGCTGGGCGCGGCCTTCGGGCTCTCGGTGTTGGTGTGGCAACACCTGTTCGGCCTGGAGCTGAACTGGATCGCGCCGGTGTTCGGGTTGATCATCCTGCTGGCCGTCGGCTCCGACTACAACCTGCTGCTGGTGTCGCGGTTCCAGGAGGAGATCAGTGCCGGCCTCAAGACCGGGATCATCCGGTCGATGGGCGAGACCGGCGGGGTCGTCACCTCGGCGGGCTTGGTGTTCGCCTTCACGATGATGTCGATGGTCGCCAGCGACCTGCGCTCGATCGGCCAGGCCGGTAGCACGATCGGCCTCGGCCTGCTGTTCGACACGTTGATCGTGCGTTCGCTGATGACGCCGTCGATCGCCGCGCTGCTCGGCCGTTGGTTCTGGTGGCCGTTGCGGGTGCGTCCTCGCCCGGCCAGCGAGATGCTGCGGCCGTTCGGGCCGCGTCGCCTGGTCCGCTCACTGTTGCTGGGCGAGCCCGCCGATGCGGCGACCGCCGGGAGCCCGCGGCGGGCCGGCGGTGGGTCGGCGGATACCTCGTAGTGAGCCGGTGCCCGGGTGACCGTCAGTGCAGTGGCGGACGATCAGAACGGGTAGCGTCGGGGCGTGAATACACGGTCACCCGAATCGACTGAGTGCCATTGGGTTTGCGAAGAGCCGACGATCAGCAGGCAACGCATGTCGATGTCGGCGGGGTCGAGATCGGCCAGCCGCACAACCCGGACGGTTTCCTCGGGCCCGGAAACGTCGCGGCCGATCACCACCGGTGTTCCCGGATCGCGATACGCCAGCAGGATGTCGCGCATCGCACCGACCTGCCAGGTCCGCGTCGTCGAAGCCGGGTTGTACACGGCCAGAACCAGATCCGCGCTTGCCGCGGCCGTCAGCCGGGCGGCGATGACGTCCCAGGGTTTGAGACGGTCGGACAACGAGATCACGGCATAATCGTGACCGAGTGGAGCCCCGACCCGGCTGGCGACGGCCTGGGCGGCGGTCATCGCCGGAATCACCCGCACCTGCACTCCCGGCCACTGCTTGGCCTCTTCCAGCACGGCGGTGGCCATCGCGAAAACGCCCGGGTCACCGGACGAGACCACCGCGACCGCGTGTCCCTGCTCGGCGAGCGAGCAGGCCAGGCGCGCCCGCGCGGGTTCGTCGGTGTTGTCGCTGGGGTGCCGGCGCTGCCCGTCGCGGACGGGCACGCGGTCCAGGTAGCCGGCGTAACCGATCAGATCGGTCGCGGCCGCGAGTTCGCGCCGGGTCTGCGGCGTCATCCAGTCGGTGTCGCCGGGCCCGAGTCCCACCACCGCTACCGCGCCGCCCGTCGCCGAGCTGCGGTTGCGTCGGCCGCCCGGCAGCATGGCCAGGGCGAAATAGGGCACGTCGCTCTCGTCGACGTCGGCGGCGGGCAGCACGCGTTCGCCGCGGGTGCTGGCCCACTCCACATAGAACCCGTCGTCAAGCCTTCCTGATACCGAAAGCGCCTCCCGCACATTGTGATATGACCGGCCCAATTTGACGACCACGGCGGCGTCGGTGTCGGCGAGGCGCCGGGCCAGTTCGACGGCCGGCAGGGTGCCCGGCAGCACCGACAGCACCTCGTCGCCGGCCACCAAGGGCGTGGCGATGGCGGCCGACGCGGCGCTCACCGAGGTGACCCCCGGGACGATGACCGCGTCGAACCGCTCCGTGAGCCGGGCGTGCAGATGCATGTAGGAGCTGTAGAACAGCGGGTCGCCCTCGGCGAGCAGGGCCACGTTGCGCCCGGCATCCAGGTGCGCGGCGATCCGCCGGGTGGCCTCGGCGTAGAAGTCCTCGAGCGCCCCGGCGTAGCCGCCAGGATGGTCGGTGCGCTCGGTGGTCACCGGATAGACCAGGTGCTCCTCGATCTGACCGGGCCGCAGATATGGTTCGGCGATTCCCCTCGCGATGCTGTGACCGTGCCGGGCGCTGTGATACGCGACCACGTCCGCATCGCGGATCACCCGGATGGCCTTGACAGTCACCAACTCCGGGTCGCCGGGGCCCAACCCGACCCCCCAGAGGGTGCCCCGGGCCGTCATTCGCGCTCGCTCGCGATCGCGTTGACCGCGGCGGCGGCCATGGCGCTGCCGCCGCGACGGCCCCGCACGACCAGATAGGAGATGCCGCGCGGCCGGTCGATCAACTCCTGCTTGGACTGCGCCGAACCGACGAAACCGACCGGGCCGCCCAGCACCGCGACCGGCGCGGCGGCGCCCTCGTCGACCAACTCCAGCAGCCGGAACAGCGCGGTCGGAGCGTTGCCGATCGCCAGGACCGCACCGCCCAACCGGTCGGCCCACACCTCCACGCCGGCCGCCGAACGGGTGGTGCGCTGCCGGGCGGCCAGTGCGGCCGCCCCCGGATCGGCCACCAGCGACACCACCTCGTTGCCGGCCGGCAGTCGCGCGGCGGCGATCCCGGCGGCCACCATCGATGAATCGCAGAGCACCGGCGCGCCGGCGCGCAGGGCGGCGCGGGCCCGCGCGACGACGTCGTCGGTGAACGCGACGTGGTCGGCGACATCGACCTGACCACAGGTGTGGATCAACCGGACCACCACCTGCGCGACGTCGGCCGGGAACCGGTCCAGGTCGGCTTCGGCCCGGATCGTCGCAAACGATCGGCGATAGATCTCCGCCGCGTCGCGGATGTAGTCGAGCACCCGACCACCCTAAGGCTCGTCGCGGCGGGGGTCCGCCGCGCCCGGATTCGCCGCTCCGGTGACCGGGTGGCCCGCCGCGGACCGCGCCAGCCGGTATCCGTCCCCGGTGGCGACCAGCACCTGGCCGACCAACGGGCTGCCGCATCCCCTCTCGCAGCCGACGAAGTGGCGATGCTCGGCGGCCTCGGGGTTCAGTGACCGTGCGGCGTCGGCCCGCACGTCGGCCAGCGAGCGGGCGCAGCCGGGGCTGCCGGTGCAGGCGCTGACGGTCAGCCAGGGGGAGTGCTCGTCGAAAATCAGGCCGAGGGGGGCCAGCACCCGTAACGCGGCGTCGGCGACGGCCTCGTCGAGGTCGCACAGCAGCACCGAGCGCCACGGCGTGATGACGACCGGAGCCCGGACCGCGACCAAGTACTCCGCAACGGAGGCGGGCAGGACGCCCAGCGGGACCGCCGCGCCCAGGGTCACGCGGCCGTCGTCCTGGTCGATCCAGCCCACCGGGGGCTCGGTGCGGACGGGGAACACCGGGCCGTCCGGGTCGGCGGCGGGCACCAGCACCCGGACGTCGGCCAACTCGTTGACCCGCCAGGCGTTTCCACGCACCTCCAGAAACCGCAGGGCGACGGCCACGAGGGTGTCGATGATGCCGTCGGCGGCCGGCCGCACCCCGGTGTCCCGTCCGGCCAGCAGCAGCGCCAGACCGTCGTCGAGCACCTGAACCCCGACATCGGCGCCCAGACCGGACACGTCCGCGCGGCCGTCGTCGAGGCTGAACCAGAATCGGCCGCCCAGGTCGGCCAACCGCGGCTCGGCTCGGATCGCCGCGTCCAGTTCAGCGACCCAGCCCCGCACGTCGGCGCGCCCTCCGGCGCGGCCGGACAGCGGCGAGGCGACGATGTTGCGAACCCGTTCGTGCGTCGTCGACGGCAGCAGGCCGGCCTCGGCGATCGCCGTGGCGGCCGCCGTCGCGTCGCTGATCCCGCGGACCTGCACGTTGCCCCGCGCGGTCAGCTCCAGGGTTGCCGACCCCAGCGCGTTCGCGACGGCCGTCAGCGCAGCCAACTGGTCGGCGGTGATCATGCCGCCCGGCAGGCGAACCCGCACCAGCGCCCCGTCGGCTGCCCGATGCACCCGCAGCGCACCGGGACAGGCGTCGGTGTCGCGGGAGCGGTGCACGATCTCACGGTACGACGGGGCGCATGGCCGTGCGGCGCCCGGCACGGTTCCGTGGGAAAATGACGGTCTCGGACATGCGTCGCGTGGCGAACGCTGGGGCAGGGCGCATACAGACACACCGAACGCCACACCTTGCGGTCGGTGGTGAGCACGAAAGGGTGCGACGGTCCGCGCCATGACGCTGCGACAGATCGAGATCCCGGCCGACGAGTGGCGGGCGCAGGACACCGCCGCCGTGCACAAGACCCTCGCCGACGTGTGCGCGAACCCGGCGGTGGCCCGCATCTGGCGCGGATCGATCGCACTGAAATTCGCGGACAGCGACAAGTTGCAGGAGCGTCACCCGTACATGAACCCGGCGATCACCGGCTTCCTGCACAGGGTGTACGCCGAACTGCCCTACCTGCTGTACTTCCTGAATCCGGAGCGGGAGAACGGCGCGCTCGACACCTTCTTCGCGTCGATCGGTGCGCTGTGCCAGACCGACGAGGCCGCCTGGGTGATGTGGTCCGACGACGTAGGAGCGGCGTACTACGCGGCGCTGACCGCGGCCGCACAGTTCGCAGTCAGGTGTGGCGACGACTGGGTCGCCGTCGTGCGGGGCTACGAGCACCGGCAGTCGGTCTTCGAGGAGATACACGACGTCCTGGTCGCGCGCGGCGTCCTGCTGGCCTGAACCTTCCCGCGAATCGGCATCCTCCGATGCGGTGGGCCGATGCGGTGGGCCGATGCGGTACGAATGACGGATGGCCGACCCGACCATTGTGCTGCTGTCGACTTCCGACACCGACCTGATCGGCGCCCGTCGCAGCGGCAAGAATTACCGGTGGGCCAACCCGTCGCGGCTGCCCGAAGACGAGCTGCTCGATCTGGTGGAGACCGCCTCGATTGTGGTGGTGCGGATCCTCGGCGGCTACCGCGCCTGGCAGAACGGCATCGACACGGTGGTCGCCAGCGGGGTCCCGGCGGTCCTGGTCAGCGGCGAGCAGGCGCCCGATGCGGAGCTGACCGGCCTGTCGACGGTCGCCGCCGGTATCGTTGTGCAGGCCCACATCTATCTGGCCCACGGCGGCGTGGACAACCTGCGTCAGCTGTACGCCTTTCTGTCGGACACCGTGCTGATGACCGGTTACGGGTTCATCGAGCCGGTGGCCACGCCCACCTGGGGCGAGCTTGCACGCGCCGGTGCCGCCGACAGCGCCGAAGGCCCGATTATCGCGGTGCTCTATTACCGCGCCCAGCAGTTGGCCGGGAACACCGCCTACGTCGAGGCGCTGTGCAGGGCGATCGAGGACGCCGGCGGCCGGCCACTGCCGCTCTACTGCGCGTCGCTGCGCACCGCCGAACCCGAACTGCTGCAACGGCTGGGTGCGGCCGACGCCATGGTGGTCACCGTTCTCGCGGCCGGGGGGTTGAAACCGGCCACGGTGTCCGCCGGCGGGGACGACGACAGCTGGAACGTCGAACATCTGGCGGCCCTCGATATCCCGATCCTGCAGGGGCTCTGCCTCACCACCCCGCGCAGGCAGTGGCTGGACAACGACGCCGGCCTGAGCCCCCTCGACGTGGCCACCCAGGTGGCGGTGCCCGAGTTCGACGGGCGCATCATCACGGTGCCGTTCTCATTCAAAGAGTTCGACGACGACGGTCTGATCTCCTATGTGGCCGACCCGGAACGCTGTGCGCGGGTGGCGGGGCTGGCGGTCCGGCATGCGCGGATGCGGCACGTCGTGCCCGCCGACAAGCGGGTGGCGCTGGTGTTTTCGGCGTACCCCACCAAACACGCCCGCGTCGGCAACGCAGTCGGTCTGGACACCCCAGCCAGCGCGGTCGCGCTGCTGGCGGCGATGCGCGAACGTGGCTACCGGATCGGCGACTTGCCCGGCGTGGAGAACGGTGACGGCGACGCGCTGATCCACGCGCTGATCGAACGCGGCGGCCAGGACCCCGGCTGGCTCACCGACGGGCAGTTGTCCGGCAACCCGATTAGGCTGTCCGCCAAAGACTATCGTGCGTGGTTTGCCACGTTGCCGGCCGAGTTGACCGAAGCCGTGCAGGAGCACTGGGGACCGCCGCCCGGCGACCTCTTCGTGGATCGCACCAACGATCCGGACGGCGAGATCGTTATCGCCGCACTGCGATCCGGCAACCTGGTGTTGCTGGTGCAGCCGCCCCGGGGATTCGGCGAGAACCCGGTCGCCATCTACCACGACCCGGACTTGCCGCCCAGCCACCACTATCTCGCCGCCTACCACTGGCTGGACACGGGTTTCGGGGCGCACGCGGTGGTGCATCTGGGCAAACACGGCAACCTGGAATGGTTGCCCGGCAAGACGCTGGGCATGTCGGCCGCCTGCGGGCCCGACGCCGTGTTGGGGAACCTGCCGTTGATCTACCCTTTCCTGGTCAACGACCCCGGGGAGGGCACCCAGGCCAAACGGCGGGCGCACGCGGTGCTCGTCGACCACCTGATCCCGCCGATGGCGCGCGCCGAGACCTATGGCGACATCGCGCGTCTGGAGCAGTTGCTCGACGAGCACACCAACGTGGCGGCGCTCGACCCCGCGAAGCTGCCCGGCATCCGCCAGCAGATCTGGACGCTGATCCGGGCCGCGAAAATGGACCACGATCTCGGACTGTCCGAACGGCCGGACGAGGAGTCGTTCGACGACATGCTGCTGCAGGTCGACGGCTGGCTGTGCGAGATCAAGGACGTCCAGATTCGTGACGGCCTGCACATCCTGGGTCAGAAGCCGCAGGGAGCGGCCGAACTCGACCTGGTGCTGGCGATTCTGCAGGCCCGGCAGTTGTTCGGCGGCGAGCGGACGCTGCCCGGCTTGCGCCAAGCGCTCGGGCTGGCCGAGGACGGCACCGACGCACGATCCTCGGTCGACAGCGCCGAGGCCGCCGCCCGGGAACTGGTCGCGGCGCTGCAGGCCACCGGTTGGGACGCCGATGCCGTCGACCGGCTCACCGACAACCCTGACGCCGCGGCGGTGCTGCGGTTCGCGGCCACCGAAGTCGTGCCCCGGCTCGCCGGCAGCGCCGCCGAGATCGAGCAGGTACTGCGGGCGTTGGACGGCCGCTTCGTTCCGGCCGGTCCGTCGGGCTCGCCGCTGCGCGGGCTGGTCAACGTGCTGCCCACCGGCCGCAACTTCTACTCGGTGGATCCCAAGGCGGTGCCGTCCCGGCTGGCGTGGGAAGCCGGTGTGGCGCTGGCCGATTCGCTGCTCACCCGGTACCGCGACGATCACGGGCGCTGGCCGCAGTCCGTCGGGCTGTCGGTGTGGGGCACCTCGGCGATGCGCACCACAGGCGACGACATCGCCGAAGTGCTTGCGCTGCTGGGTGTTCGGCCGGTGTGGGACGACGCGTCACGGCGCGTCGTGGGCGTGGCACCGATAGCCCTGGCCGAATTGGGCCGGCCGCGCATCGACGTGACCGTGCGCATCTCGGGATTCTTCCGGGACGCCTTCCCGCACGTGGTCACGATGCTCGACGACGCGGTGCGGTTGGTCGCCGATCTCGACGAGCCCGCCGAGGACAATTACGTGCGGGCACATGCGCAGGCCGACTTCGCTCAGCACGGCGATCAGAGGCGTTCCACCACAAGAATATTCGGCTCCAAGCCCGGCACCTACGGTGCCGGGCTGCTGCAACTGATCGACAGCCGCAACTGGCGCGGCGAGGCGGATTTGGCCGCGGTCTACACCGCCTGGGGCGGGTTCGCCTACGGGCGCGACCTGGACGGGCGCGAGGCGGTCGACGACATGAACCGGCAGTACCGCCGCATCGCGGTTGCCGCGAAGAACACCGACACCCGCGAGCACGACATCGCCGACGCCGACGACTACTTTCAGTACCACGGCGGCATGGTGGCCACGGTGCGGGCGCTGACCGGGCAGGCGCCGGCCGCCTACATCGGCGACAACACCCGACCCGACGTGATCCGCACCCGCACGCTCTCGGAGGAGACCACCCGCGTCTTCCGTGCGCGCGTGGTCAACCCACGCTGGATGGCGGCGATGCGCCGGCACGGCTACAAGGGCGCGTTCGAGATGGCCGCGACCGTCGACTACCTGTTCGGCTACGACGCCACCGCGGGGGTGATGGCCGACTGGATGTACGAACAGCTCACCGAGCGTTACGTGCTCGACGGGGAGAACCGCAAGTTCATGGCGGAGTCCAACCCGTGGGCGCTGCACGGCATGGCCGAGCGACTGCTCGAGGCCGCCGGGCGCGGCATGTGGGCCGACCCGCAGCCGGAGACGCTCGATGGCCTGCGGCGGGCGCTGTTGGAAACCGAGGGCGATCTCGAGGGCTAGCGTCCGGCTTGGGCGCGGGCCGCACGTCACGCTGCGGTCGGTCGCGGGCCCGGCGTGTTTGCACGGTCGACTTTCGAGCCCACCGTCGCGGTAGGTTGGCAAACGTGGCACCCACCTTCGCCGATCTCGCCGGGTCACGATATGTACTGCTGACCACGTTCACCAAGGACGGCAGGCCCAAGCCGACGCCCGTCTGGGCGGCGGCCGAGGGTGACCGGCTGCTGGTCATCACGCGGGAGACGTCCTGGAAGGTCAAGCGGATCCGCCACACCCCGCGGGTGACGCTGGCCGCCTGCGACATGCGCGGCAATCCGAAAGGACAGGCGGTAGAAGGGACCGCGGCCGTCCTCGACAAGTCGCAGACACCCGTCGTCTACGACGCCATCGGCCGGCGTTACGGTCTGGTGGGCAGGGTGTTCAACCTGTTCAGCAAGCTGCGCGGTGGAATGCAGAACAACGTCGGCCTCGAACTCAGGCCGACCGAAAGCCCGCTGCCCGGCTAGGCCCGCGACGCCGAAGCCACTGGATGCCACCACGGGTGGCCGTCCGCACGGAAGCCCGCGGTGCCGACCCGGTCCGTGCAGTCGGCCAGGGCCACGTCCCCGCGAGCAGGCTCGGCAGCGCGTCGATCGCCGGACAGGGAACTCCGGCCCGCCCGGCGGACGTTGGCCTCACATGCTGCGGCGGTTGTTGCTGATATATGCCATCGTCGAACTCGCGGTGGTCATCACGCTGGTATCGACGATCGGGGCGGGTTGGACGGTGTTGGTGCTGCTGGCCACCTTCGTGCTCGGGTGGGCTGTGGCGGCGCCGATGGCGGGGTCGCAGCTCATCCACCAGCTGGTCCAGCTGCGGTCCGAACCGAGAGAACCGCAACGCGCGCTGAGCGACGGCGCGCTGTTGACGCTGGCCACGGGTCTGGTCCTCGTCCCGGGTCTGGTCACGACCGCGTTGGGCGTCTTGCTTCTGGTGCCCGCGGTTCGGGCCATCGTCGGCCCCGGCCTGGCTGCGGTGACGATGCGGGGTCTGCAGCGGCGTGCCCCGTTGATCACCCCTGTCGCTGCGGGAGCCTTCACGGGCCGCACACGCCGTCACCGGATGGACGACCGGGACGACTTCATCGACGGCGAGGTCATCGACGTCACCGAGGCCGAGCCACCCTCCTTGCCGCGCGTCCCGGCCGCCAACAGGTCCGCGGACCGCTCCTCGCAAAGCCCGCACTGGATCGGCCCCTGCTGATCGCCCCGCCGGCCGCGATCCACGGGGCAACTCTTAGGTTTGGCTGGTGACCAAGTTGCTGGTCAACGGCCGGGTGTACAGCCCGACCCATCCGGAGGCCACCGCCATGGCGGTGCGCGGCGACGTCGTCGCCTGGCTGGGCAGCGACGCGGTTGGCCGCGAGCAGTTCCCGGACGCCGCCGTCGAGGATCTCGACGGCGGGTTCGTCGCGCCGGCGTTCGTCGACAGCCATGTCCATCTCAGCGCGACCGGCCTGACACTCAGCGGGCTGGACCTGCGGGCGGCCACCTCGCGCGCGCAGTGCCTGAAGCTGGTCGGCGACTACGCGACCGCCCACCCCGGCGTGCTGGTGTGGGGACACGGCTGGGACGAATCGGCATGGCCGGAGAACGCGGCCCCCGCCACCAGCGACCTCGACGACGTGCTCGGCGATCGGCCCGCGTACCTCGCCCGCGTCGACGTCCACTCCGCCCTCGCCTCGACCGCGCTGCGCCGGCTGGTCCCTGGCCTGGCCGCGGCCGCCGGCTTCAACGCCGAACGGCCGCTGACCGGCGACGCCCACCACCTGGTCCGGGCGGTCGCCCGCGGCCTGCTCACCGACGCGCAGCTGGCCGAGGCGCGCGCCGCGGCGCTGCGGGCCGTCGCCGCGTCGGGGATCGTCGCGGTTCACGAGTGCGCCGGCCCCGAGATCGGCGGCCTCGACGACTGGCTGAGCCTGTGCGCGCCGAACCAGGACGTCCCCGGGGTCGAGGTGATCGGCTACTGGGGCGAAGCGGTCACCACCCCGGAGCAGGCCCGCGTGTTGGTGCAGGAGACCGGCGCCCGTGGGCTGGCCGGCGATCTGTTCGTCGACGGGGCGCTGGGGTCGCGCACCGCCTGGCTGCAGGAGCCCTACGCCGACGCCCCCGACCGGGCCGGCAACTGCTACCTGGAGCCCGCCGCCGTCGAGGCGCACGTGCGGGCCTGCACACGGGCGCGGGTCACGGCCGGCTTCCACGTCATCGGCGATGCGGCGGTCGCCGCTGTCGTCGCGGCATTCGGGGCGGTCGTCGACGACCTCGGGGTGATCGCCGTCGCACGTTGCGGGCACCGGCTTGAGCACCTGGAGATGGTCACCGCCGAGCAGGCCGCCAAACTGGGCGCCTGGGGCGTCATCGCCAGCGTCCAACCTCAGTTCGATGCGCTGTGGGGCGGCCCCAGCGGCATGTACGCGCGGCGGCTGGGCGCCGAGCGAGGCAGCAGGCTCAACCCGCTTGCGCTGTTAACATCCCAAGGCGTGCCCCTCGCCCTCGGTTCCGACGCCCCGGTCACCGGCCTGGACCCGTGGGCAAGCGTCCGTGCGGCGGTCAACCATCGCACCGCGGTCAACGCGCTCTCGCCCCGGGCCGCATTCGCCGCCGCGACTCGCGGCGGCTGGCGGGCCAGCGGGGTGCTCGACCCGAAGGCGGGCACCTTGGTGCCCGGTGCGCCGGCGTCGTACGCCATCTGGGACGCCGAGGCGCTGGACACCCA
>CAYVQQ010000022.1:0-4316 GCA_964453085.1 uncultured Mycobacterium sp. | reverse complement strand
AACGGTGCATCGGGGCGCTGTGATCCATGGCTAGGCACCGGTTCGCCCGAACCGCACGCCCGGGCGCCGCGAGCGAGGCGATCCCGGCCGACGAGGAACCCGCTGCGACTCCGACCTCCGAGGACACCGCGTCCGAACCGGTGGACGAGCCGTCCGAGCCCGCGGAACCGCCGACGGCGGAGGACGAGCCTCCGACCGTCACCGCCGGTCCTTCGGCGGCCGCACGGGTGGCCGCCATGACAAACCGCGCCGCGGCGGGGCTGCGTGCCGCGGCGCTCACCCGCCTGACGGCCGCCCGGGCCGCGATCCGGCCCCGGTGGACCCGGCTGGTCCTCGCCGTCGGGGGCGGTCTCCTGCTGTGCGCCAGTTTCCCGCCCCGGAACTGGTGGTGGGCTGCCATCGTGGCCGCCGCACTGCTGGCGTGGGTGCTCACCCACCGGGCCACGTCACTCGCGGGTGGCTTCGGTTACGGAGCGCTGTTCGGGCTGGCGTTCTATCTGCCGCTGCTGCCGTGGATCAGCATCCTGGTGGGTGTCGCGCCCTGGCTGGTCCTGGCGGCGACGTGTGCCTTGTTCCCGGGCCTGTTCGGATTGTTCGCGGTCGTGGTGCGAGGGCTGCCCGGCTGGCCGCTGTGGTTCGCGGTGGTGTGGTCGGCCCAGGAGTGGGTGAAGGCCAACTATCCGTTCGGCGGCTTCCCGTGGGGGTCGGTTGCGTTCGGCCAATCCGACGGGCCGTTCCTGCCTTTGGCGCAGTTCGGTGGTGTGGCGCTGCTCTCGACGGCGATCATGCTGGTGGGCTTCAGCGCGACGGCGATCACACGGGAAGTCGTCGCGTGGTGGGTTCGCGGCGACGGCCCGCGAGCCCAGAGCAGCGGCGCAGCCGACCGGCCGCCCGCCGTCTTGTTGCCCGGAGTGTGCATTTGCGTGGTGTTCTTCGCCGCGGTCGCGGCTTGGCCTCAGGTGCGGCGCGCTGGGACGGGAGCGGGCGGGGAACCGTTGGTCACGGTAGCGGCGGTGCAGGGCAACGTGCCGCGGTTGGGTCTCGGATTCAACGAGCAACGACGTGCGGTGCTGGACAACCACGTCCGGGAGACGCTGCGACTGGCCGAGGACGTGCGGGCCGGGGTGGCTCCCCAACCCCAGTTCGTGATCTGGCCGGAGGATTCGTCGGACATCGACCCGCTGGTCAACGCCGACGCCGCCCAGCAGATCGCGAAAGCCGCGACGGCCATCCACGCGCCGATCCTCGTCGGCACCGTGCTCGGCATCCCGGGCCGCCCGCAGGACGACCCCGGCTACACCAACACCGTGATCGTCTGGAACCCGGTCACGGGACCGGCCGACCGCCACGACAAGGAGATCGTGCAACCGTTCGGCGAGTACCTGCCGATGCCGTGGTTGTTCCGGCACCTCTCCGGGTATGCCGGCCTGGCCGGCCACATGGTGCCGGGCCGGCGTGGCGACGTCGTCCACATCGGCGGGGTGCCGCTCGGGGTGGCGACCTGCTGGGAGGTGATCTTCGACCGCGAGCCGCGCAACGCGGTCCTGCACGGCGCCCAGCTGCTGGCCGTGCCCAGCAACAACGCCACCTTCAACAAGACGATGAGTGAGCAGCAGCTGGCGTTCGCCAAGGTTCGGGCGGTGGAACACGACCGGTACGTCGTGGTGGCCGGCACCACCGGGGTCAGCGCGGTGATCACCCCGGACGGCGGCGAGTTGGTGCGCACCGAATTCTTCGAACCCGCCTACCTGGACATGCAGGTGCGCCTCAAGACCAAGCTGACGCCGGCAACCCGTTGGGCTCCGACCGCGCAATGGATTCTGGTCGCCGTGGCCGGAGCGGTCGTCCTGGCCGGGATACGGCACAATGGGTGGTTCCCGCGTCCGATTCGGCTCAGGTCCAGACCTGTCGAACCGGACGACGCGCCGCCTGACGAGGGCGGTTCGGATGCTTCGAAGGATCCCCCGCCCGACGACGGCGGCGACCAGGTCCCGCCCGCCGACGGCGGGACCTGAGACTCCGCTCCACCGGAGCGGGCGACAACCGCGCATTTTCGGGCGACGCAGAGGAGCCACATGACCACCGCCCAGCCGGCGCCGCAAGCCCCGGGCGACCGTCCAAGCCAGCGCACGCTGGTGATCATCCCGACCTTCAACGAGCGGGAGAACCTGCCGCTGATCCAGAAGCGATTGAAGAAGGCATGCCCGGCGGTGCATCTGCTCGTCGTCGACGACAGCAGCCCGGACGGCACCGGCCAGCTCGCCGACGACCTGGCGGCCGCCGATCCCGGTCGCATGTTCGTGCTGCATCGCACCGCCAAGGACGGTCTGGGCGCCGCCTATCTGGCGGGTTTCGCCTGGGCTCTGAGCCGGGATTACTCGGTGCTGGTGGAAATGGACGCGGACGGTAGCCACGCGCCCGAACAGTTGCACCGGTTGTTGGAGGCCGTTGATGCGGGTGCCGACCTGGCCATCGGGTCGCGCTATGTCGACGGCGGGACGGTGCGGAACTGGCCGTGGCGGCGGTTGGCGTTGTCGAAGACGGCCAACACCTATTCGCGGGTGGCGCTCGGCATCGGGGTCCACGACATCACGGCCGGCTACCGCGCCTACCGCCGCGAGGTCCTGGAGGCCATCGACCTCGACCGGGTGGAGTCGAAGGGCTATTGCTTCCAGATCGATCTGACCTGGCGTACCGCGTGCCACGGGTTCACCATTGCCGAGGTGCCGATCACCTTCACCGAACGCGAACTCGGCGTGTCGAAGATGAGCGGATCCAACATCCGCGAGGCGTTGGTCAAGGTCACCCGTTGGGGCTTCCAGGGGCGGAAGGCACGCGCCCGCGGGACGCGCGCTCCCAACCGCGCCTGACGGCCCCCGCTACCCGGGTCAGCCGCGGCGGCGCGACCGAATCAGCTCGAGACGCTCCTTGAGCAGTTCCTCGAGCTCTTCGACGGAGCGGCGCTCCAGCAGCATGTCCCAGTGGGTACGCGGCGGCTTGACCTTCTTCGGCTCGGGCAGGTCGCCCTCGATGAGGGTGCCCTCCATGCCGTTGCGGCACAGCCACGTCCCCGGGATGTCAGCGTCGTCGGAGAACGGGACTTCGAACACCTCGCCGTTCTCGGTGCGGTAGCGGGCAATTTGACGCGGCGCCAGGTCATGGTTGCGGTCGGTCTCGTAGCTGACGGCGCCCAGGCGACTACCCCGCAAGACTCGATCAGCCATTGGTGCTACTCCTTTTTGGACCTCTGAGCTCACGCTCTGTGGTGGCGAGTTCTTCGGACGTCTCTTTCGCATGGCGAACGTCGCGACCGCCCGGGCAGTTCCCCAGAACCCGACGCCGGTACGCGCGACGCAACTTCTCATGATACCCGCATGCCGGCCCGACAAGCGTTGAGCGGGTTAAAGTCGCAGGCGTGACCCGCCGCGCCCATCCCCAGCCGTGCCGCTGGTGTGGCCGCGACGTCGCCGATGCCGGGATGGGCCGCCCGCGCCAGTACTGCCGGCAGTCGTGCCGGCAGCGCGCATACGAACAGCGGGCCCTGATGAGCCGTGCCGGGGGCGGCGCCGTGCCTGAGGACGCGGTGGTGCTGTCGGCCGATGATGCGGCGGATCTGTCCGATCGGGTTTACCAGGTGCGATGCGCGGCCGAGGATGTCGCCACCGCGCTCGACGAGGGCGCCGGGCGGGACCAGCTTCGCGAGCTGTGCGCCGTGCTGGTCCGGGCCGCCCGCGCCGCCGATGGCTGGCGCAGGGCGGGAGCCTGACCCGGGCTGACCGTGTCCTTGTCGCGCCGGTGCGCGACTGGCCGCGTGACCCCCTTGGGTTGCCGGCCGGGTACAGTCGCGCCATGGGCGGCACGCCGATCACGTCCCCGTTTCCCGGGGTCAGCGGGACAAATCAGGCACCTGCTTCGCCGGCGCGCCCGCGAGTTGTCTTTCGTGTGTCGATGTCGTTCTTCTCGAGTAGCCGCGAGCATCGGACGTTTTGAAATCCTGGCGGAGTTGGCCATACTCACCAGCGAACTTGGGTCGAAGCGCAGCAGGATGCCGGTCGCATAGACCACGCGCGTCGCACGGCAGCTCCCGTTACTCGGCGAGAGCCGGGTCCGGGGGGCCACAACCACCTGTGGGCGAGGGTTAGGGCGAGGGATAGCAATGGTTGATCGACTGCAGCATGCGACCGAGGCGCTGCGCAAGGCGCTGGGGCAGGTTGAACGACTGAAGCGCACCAACCGCGCGTTGCTGGAACGGTCGAGGGAGCCGATCGCGATCGTCGGCATGGCGTGCCGCTATCCGGGCGGGGTGAACTCTCCCG
>CAYVQQ010000021.1:8672-20350 GCA_964453085.1 uncultured Mycobacterium sp. | reverse complement strand
CGTGAACTCGACGCGGAGATGGGCGTGATCGCCCAGGAAGCGCACCTGAGCGCTCAGGTGCCCGATCACCTGGTGCAGGTGATCGCGCGCTTCGCCCGCTACCTGCGCGAATCCACCTCGGTCGACCAGCGGTCGGGGGTGTCGGCGCGGTTCGCGATCGCGGCGGTCGAGACGGTGGCGGCCGCCGCCCGTCATCGCGGTGCGGTGCTGGGGGAGTCCGATCCGGTGGCGCGCGTCGTCGACCTGGGCACGGTGATCGACGTCCTGCGCGGCAAGCTGGAATTCGAATCCGGTGAGGAGGGCCGCGAACAGGCCGTCCTCGAGCACCTGTTACGGCGCGCAACCGCCGACACCGCGGCTCGGGTGCTGGGCGGCGTCGACGTCGGCTCGCTGGTGGCCGCCGTCGAGGCGGGTTCGGCAGTGACGACGGGCGATCGGGTGTCGGCCAAGGACGTGCTGGCCGCCGTGCCGGGGCTGCCTGTCGTGGACAAGATCGCCGGCAAACTCGGCGCCAAATCCGAGGGCGAGCGCGCCGCGGCGCTGGAGCTCGCGCTGGAGGCGCTGTATCTGGCCAAGCGCATCGACAAGGCGTCCGGGGAAGGCCAAACCGTCTATGGGTAAAGGCCGCTCGTCGCGCTACTCGGCGTACACCGGGGGGGCCGATCCGCTGGCGCCGCCGGTGGACCTGCGCGAGGCGCTCGAGCAGATCGGGGAGAACGTCATGGCCGGCGCGTCGCCGCGCCGCGCGCTGTCCGAACTGCTGCGCCGCGGCACCAAGAACCTGCCAGGGGCGGATCGGCTGGCGGCCGAGGCGAACCGGCGCAGGCGGGAGTTGTTGCGCCGCAACAACTTGGGGGGAACGCTGCAGCAGATCAAAAGGCTGCTCGACGAGGCGGTGCTGGCCGAGCGCAAGGTGCTGGCCGGTGCGCTCGACGACGACGCCCGCTTCAGCGAACTGCAACTCGACGCGTTGCCGACGTCACCGGCCAAAGCCGTCCAGGAGCTGTCCGGCTACAACTGGCGCAGCGGCTAGGCTCGCGAAAATTACGAGCAGATCAAAGATCTGCTTGGCCGCGAGCTGCTCGAGCAGCGTTTCGCCGGACTTAAGCAGGCGCTTCAGGGCGCCACCGACGAGGACCGCCGGCGGGTCACGGAGATGCTCGACGACCTCAATGGGCTGCTGGACAAGCACGCCCGCGGCGAAGACACGCCCCGAGACTTCCAGGATTTCATGGCCAAGCACGGTGAGTTCTTCCCGGAGAACCCACGCAACGTCGACGAGTTGCTCGACTCGCTGGCCAAGCGCGCCGCCGCCGCGCAGCGCTTCCGCAACAGCCTCAGCCCGGACCAGCGAGCCGAACTGGATGCCTTGGCGCAGCAGGCATTCGGGTCCGCGGCGCTGATGCAGGCGTTGGACCGGCTCGATGCCCATCTGCAGGCCGCGCGGCCCGGTGAGGACTGGAACGGGTCCGAGCAGTTCTCGGGGGACAACCCGTTGGGCATGGGCGAGGGCACCCAGGCGCTGGCCGACATCGGCGAACTCGAGCAACTGGCCGAGCAGTTGTCGCAGAGCTACCCGGGTGCCACCATGGACGACGTCGATCTCGACGCGCTGGCTCGCCAGCTCGGCGACCAGGCCGCCGTCGACGCCGGCGCACTTGCCGAACTGGAACGCGCACTGGTCAACCAAGGCTTCCTGGACCGCGGTTCCGACGGTCAGTGGCGGCTCTCGCCCAAGGCCATGCGCAGGCTCGGTGAGACGGCGTTACGCGATGTGGCGCAACGACTGTCGGGTCGACGTGGTGAGCGTGAGTTGCGCCGCGCCGGCGCGGCCGGTGAGCTGACCGGCGCGACCCGGCCCTGGCAGTTCGGTGACACAGAGCCGTGGAACATCTCCCGCACGTTGACCAACGCCGTGCTGCGCCAGGCGGGGACGGCGACGCTGGACGGCCCGTCGACGCCGATCCGCATCACCGTCGACGACGTGGAGGTCTCCGAGACCGAGGCCCGAGCCCAGGCCGCGGTGGCGCTGCTGGTCGACACTTCGTTCTCGATGGTGATGGAGAACCGGTGGCTGCCGATGAAGCAGACGGCCCTGGCGCTCAATCACCTGGTGAGCACCCGATTCCGCACGGATGCGTTGCAGATCGTCGCCTTCGGCCGCTACGCCCGGACGGTGACGGCCGCCGAGCTCACGGGGCTCGAAGGAGCCTATGAGCAGGGCACCAACCTGCATCACGCGCTGGCGTTGGCGGGGCGGCACCTGCGGCGGTACCCCAACGCGCAGCCTGTGGTGCTGGTGGTGACCGACGGCGAGCCGACCGCCCACCTGGAGGATTTCGGCGGGAATACGGGTTCTGCGGTGTTCTTCGACTACCCGCCGCACCCGCGGACCATCGCGGCGACCGTGCGCGGGTTCGACGACATCGCCCGCCTCGGTGCGCAGGTGACGATCTTCCGGTTGGGCAGCGATCCGGGTCTGGCGCGGTTCATCGACCAGGTCGCCCGGCGGGTCGAGGGGCGGGTCGTGGTGCCCGACCTGGATGGACTGGGAGCGGCCGTGGTAGGCGACTATCTGCGATCCCGGCGCCGCCGCTGAAGAACCTTGGCTGCTGCCGCGCCGTGCCCTCGCACCGGGAGAGATTGGGCGCCCGGCGGGGTTCTCGCCGGCTTGTCCGGTCGCGTTCGGGCAGCTGCCGGCGACCGGCTGACCCGGTGAAACACCACGTTGCCGGGTCCCTGGCGTGGGGTGGATGTGTGGGCTCGGCCACTGTACAGTGGCATACCGCCATTGTGAGGGGTGTCACCTTACCGAACAGGGAGAGGGAATGCCGACGAATCGTGCGGTCGTCTACAAGGGTCCGGGCAAGGTGGAAGTGGCCGACATCGACTATCCGACGTTCGAGCTCAAGGATGGTCCGGGGGTCCACCCCGCCAACGTGGGACGCAAGCTGCCGCATGCGGCCATCGTGCGTACGGTGGCGACGAACATCTGTGGCTCCGACCAGCACATGGTCCGCGGCCGCACGACCGCTCCCATCGGGCTGATTCTCGGGCACGAGATCACCGGCGAGGTGGTCGAGATCGGTAGGGACGTCGAATTCGTCAAAGTCGGCGATCTTGTCTCGGTACCGTTCAACATTTCGTGTGGGCGCTGCCGCAACTGTAAGGCGGGCAAGACGGGGATCTGTCTGAACGTGAATCCGGACCGCCCCGGCAGCGCGTACGGCTACGTCGACATGGGCGGCTGGGTGGGCGGCCAAGCAGAGTACATGCTCGTGCCGTACGCCGACTGGAACGTGTTGACGTTCCCAGACCGCGACCAGGCGCTGGCCAAAATCCTTGACCTCGCCATGCTGTCGGACATCTTCCCGACCGGCTTCCACGGTGCCGTGACGGCAGGCGTTCAGGTCGGCTCAACGGTCTACGTCGCCGGGGCGGGGCCGGTCGGGTTGGCCGCCGCCGCGAGCGCGCAACTGCTCGGTGCCGCCGTGGTGATCGTTGGCGATCTCAACGAGCAGCGACTGGCCCAGGCGCGCAGCTTCGGTGCTGAAACCATCAATGTGGGGTCGGGTGCGATCGAAGATCAGCTCGACCAGCTGTTGGGCGTGCCCGAGGTGGATGCCGCCATTGACGCGGTCGGCTTTGAGGCGCGGGGACAAGGACACGGAGCCGACGCGGCCGAGGCGCCGGCCACCGTGCTGAATTCGTTGATGGACATCGTCGCGGCGGGAGGTTCGATCGGCATTCCCGGGCTGTATGTCACCGGAGATCCGGGAGCCGCCGATGAAGCGGCCAAGGTGGGCTCGCTGTCGCTGAGTTTCGGCACCGGTTGGGCAAAGTCGGTATCGTTCACCACCGGCCAGTGTCCGGTGATGCGCTACAACCGCCAGCTCATGCAGGCGATCCTGCACGACCGGATACAAATCGCCGCGGCAGTGAATGCCACGCCCATCAGTCTCGACGCCGCTCCGCGTGGCTACGCCGAGTTTGACAGCGGTGCGGCCACCAAGTTCGTGCTCGACGCCAACGGGTATCTGGGCGCCGCTTGACCGCCGGGTCATTGCGGACCGCTCGCCCTCCAACCCCAACAGTTTGACACGATCCAGGAACGGCCCTGGAAAGCCGAGCGCGCCGCGCCGGCCGCCGGTCCCGGCGTGGCGATCACCGTATTCCACCTGCTGCCGAAACCCCTTGAAAACCAATACATCCAGACCCGCGAACCACCACACGCCGAGCACAACCCGGTGCCGGTTTTTGGGATGTCATTCCCATGGTTCGTGCGGTCGACGACAGCGGGTCGGCTGACAAACGGGCAGCCCTCGCTGCGGTGTGGGTGCAGCGCGAATCGCACTCTGGCCAACGCGGATTCATGCGACGAATCACGTTGTCGCAGCCGCCGACGAGGCCGAAACCGCCGGCCGGGGCGTGCCTGTCGGTGGCCCCCGGCAACGGCGAGACGACGATGGCCCGCAATCACCGCGGCGGTCGCCGCCCCGCAATGAGCGTTCGGCCAGCCGATCGGGTGCAGCCGGTGCCCATTTTGGTGCCCGGGAGGCCAGCGACTATCCTGAAGGACAAGCGTCGCTGGTTCGGCTCAGCCCGGCCACGCTGCGACACGCCCACCAGAAGTCCGAATGAGGAGTAAGGCCCGACCATGGCCACACCCAAGCGCAGGATGTCGCGCGCCAACACCCGAAGCCGCCGCGCGCAGTGGAAGGCCACCCGGACCGAGCTCGTCGGCGTGACGGTGGCGGGTCAACGGCACAAGTTGCCGCGCCGGCTGCTCAAGGCGGCCCGTCTGGGCCTGATCGATCTCGACAAGCGTTAACCTCGCCGGTCACCCGGCGCGCCTTTCAGGCTGCTCTCAGGCGCCGGGACGACACTAGTGGCCGTGCGGATACTGGTCGTCGACGACGACCGCGCGGTGCGTGAGTCGCTGCGCAGGTCACTTTCCTTCAACGGCTATTCGGTCGAGCTGGCCCATGACGGGGTCGAAGCCCTCGACAAGATCGCCACCGAGCGGCCCGATGCCCTGGTCCTGGACGTCATGATGCCGCGGCTGGACGGCCTGGAGGTGTGTCGACGACTCCGCAGCACCGGCGACGACCTGCCGATTCTGGTGCTCACCGCCCGCGATTCGGTCTCCGAGCGCGTCGCCGGCCTGGACGCCGGCGCCGACGACTACCTGCCGAAGCCATTCGCGCTCGAAGAGTTGCTGGCGCGGATGCGCGCTCTGCTGCGCCGCACCAAACCCGAGGACGCCGCCGGGTCGGCCCCCCTGCAGTTTTCCGACCTGACCCTGGATCCGGTGACCCGCGAGGTGACCCGCGGGCAGCGGCAGATCAGCCTGACCCGTACCGAGTTCGCGCTGCTGGAGATGCTGATCGCCAACCCGCGCCGCGTGCTCACCCGCAGCCGCATCCTCGAGGAGGTGTGGGGCTTTGACTTTCCCACCTCGGGCAACGCGCTGGAGGTCTACGTCGGGTATCTGCGCCGCAAGACCGAGGCCGGCGGCGAACCAAGGCTGATCCACACGGTGCGCGGGGTGGGTTACGTGCTGCGGGAGACGCCTCCGTGACCGAGTGCTTGGCCGACGGGCGTGATACCCACCGGAGGCGGCTGATCTGTGCCGGGCGGCCGACCCGGCGGCGTCCGGACGGTGCGGGCCGGGTGTCGCTGGACCTCGGGGCGAGCCCGGAGCCGCTGGTCGATGTCCGGTTGTGCGGCCACGCCGGCAACAGCGACAGTTGGACAGGCGGTATCGCGCCGGGTCATCGCCGTGTGTCAGCACCGAGGACCGCGCCACGCGACTGTGGAGAAGGTGTGCTGGAGGGCCGAAGGCGTCGGCGGGTAGTGCCTCTACGAAACCGCTCGGTGCGGACCTGCACGATCGACCTGCCCACGGTGACAGCCGCATGAAGCGCCACCGACACAACCGGTCGGCACGAGGAATCCCCGCGGTTCACTGCGGGGAGGACGTCAAGATCCGGTCCCCACGATGATGCGGTTCCGCCGGCCCCGGCGCGCCCCGCTGCGGGCCACCAGTTCGTTGTCCCTGCGCTGGAGGGTGATGCTGCTGGCGATGTCGATGGTCGCGATGGTCGTCGTGCTGATGGCGTTCGCCGTGTACGCGGTCGTCTCGGCGGCGCTTTACAGTGACATCGACAACCAGTTGCAGAGCCGGGCGCAGCTGCTCATCGCCAGCGGGTCGCTGGCCGCCGATCCCGGCAAGGCGATCGAGGGCACAGCCTATTCGGATGTCAACGCCATGCTGGTCGACCCGGGCCATGCGATCTACACCGCCCAACAGCCGGGTCAGACGCTGCCGGTCGGATCACCGGAGAAGGCCGTCATCAGCGGAGACCTCTTCATGTCGCGGCGCACCGCGTCCGATCAGCGGATCCTGGCCATCCACCTGCACAACGGCAGCTCGCTGCTGATCTCCAAGAGCCTCAAGCCGACCGAAGCGGTGATGACCAAGCTGCGCTGGGTGTTGCTGATCGTCGGTGGCGTCGGGGTCGCGGTCGCCGCAGTGGCCGGCGGCATGGTCACCCGGGCCGGGCTGCGCCCGGTGGCCCGGTTGACCGAGGCGACCGAACGGGTGGCACGCACCGACGACCTGCGCCCCATCCCGGTGTTCGGCAGTGACGAACTGGCCCGGCTCACCGAGGCGTTCAACCTGATGCTGCGGGCACTGGCCGAGTCGCGGGAGCGGCAGGCCCGGCTGGTGACCGACGCGGGACACGAGTTGCGTACGCCACTGACATCGCTGCGCACCAACGTCGAGTTGCTGATGGCGTCGATGGAACCCGGCGCGCCGCGGCTGCCCGAGCAGGAGATGGTCGACCTGCGGGCCGACGTGCTCGCCCAGATCGAGGAATTGTCCACGCTGGTGGGCGATTTGGTGGACCTCACCCGCGACGACGCCGGGCAGGTGGTGCACGAGCCGGTGGACATGTCCGAGGTGGTGGATCGCAGCCTCGAGCGGGTCAAGCGCCGTCGCAACGACATTCAGTTCGACGTCCAGGTCATCCCGTGGCAGGTCTACGGTGATTCGGCCGGCTTGTCACGCGCCGCGCTGAACCTCATGGACAACGCGGCCAAGTGGAGCCCGCCGGGCGGCCATGTCGGTGTTCGGCTGCGGCAACTCGACGCCTCACACGCTGAACTCGCGGTCTGGGATTACGGCCCGGGGATTCCGTCGCAGGAGCGCCGCCTGGTGTTCGAGCGGTTCTACCGATCGACGACAGCACGGGCCATGCCGGGTTCGGGGCTGGGCCTGGCGATCGTGAAGCAGGTCGTGCTCAAGCACGGCGGGATGCTTCGCGTCGAAGACACCGTGCCGGGCGGGCAGCCGCCGGGTACGGCGATCTACGTGGTGCTTCCGGGTCGGCCGATGCCGGTCGGGCCGACCACGCCGCCCGTAGCCGGTTCGGGCGCCGACCATCCCGATACCCACGTCGGCTCGGGCGCGGCCGCGCCGGAAAACACGGCGAACTCTGGGGAATCGACGAACGTTGTCTCAGTGGACTCTCAGTCCGCGCGGGCAACGTAGTTGTGCAGTTACTGTTGAATTTCAGGTCGAGTCGTGCCCACACCAGCCGACATGCAGAGGAAGAGCGAACTTAGCGACATGACGAATCACCCGAGGTATTCGCCACCGCCGCAGCAGCAGCCGGGCTACTGTGCCGTGCCGAACCCGCCCGGAGGCCCCGCCTACGCCCAGGGACAGCAGCCGTACGGTCAGCAGTACGACTGGCGCTATCCGCAGTCCCGGCCGTCGTCGGCGGCGCCCTACCGCCGGCCCGAGGATCCGTTCGGTGGCAGTGGGGCGGGCGCCGTCCCCGGCGGTACCGGGGCGGGCCCGGTCCCGGGCGGTATCGGCGCGGGGCCGATGCCCGGCATGCTGCCGCCGATGGGTCCCCCTCCGGTGCGCCAGAAACGCTCCCGGGGGGGCTTGCTGGTCGCCGGCGCGCTGGCCATCGCGGTGGTGTCGGCTGGGATCGGCGGCGCCGCAGCCACGGTCGTCGAGCTGGGCGCGCACTCGACCGGCGCCCACGGCGGCCACGTCATCGGGGCCGCCCCGAGCGTCCCGGCCGGGAACATGCCGCCGGGCAGCGTCGAACAGGTCGCCGCCAAGGTGGTGCCCAGCGTCGTCATGCTCGAGACCGACCTGGGGCGCCAGTCGGAGGAGGGCTCCGGCATCATCCTGTCCCCCGACGGGCTCATCCTGACCAACAACCACGTCGTGGCCGCCGCGGGTTCCGGCCCGGGCAAGCCGCCCGCCGCGGCCGCTGGCGCGGCGCCCAGGACTACGGTGACGTTCTCCGACGGCCGCACCGCGCCCTTCTCGGTGGTCGGCGCCGACCCGACGAGCGACATCGCCGTGATCCGCGCGCAGGGCGTCTCGGGGTTGACTCCCATCTCGATGGGCTCGTCCTCGGATCTGCGGGTGGGTCAGCCGGTGGTCGCGATCGGATCGCCGCTGGGCCTGTCCGGCACGGTGACGACCGGCATCGTCAGCGCGCTCAACCGGCCCGTCTCCACGACCGGCGAGGCCGGCAACCAGAACACCGTGCTGGACGCGATCCAGACCGACGCGGCGATCAACCCGGGTAACTCCGGTGGCGCCCTGGTCAACATGAGCGGTCAGCTGGTCGGGGTCAACTCGGCGATCGCCACCCTCGGCGCCGATTCGCCGGACGCCCAGAGCGGATCGATCGGGCTCGGCTTCGCGATTCCGGTCGACCAGGCCAAGCGCATCGCCGACGAGCTGATCAGCAGTGGCAAGGCGTCGCACGCGTCGCTGGGGGTGCAGGTGACCAACGACAAGGGTTCCCCCGGGGCCAAGGTCGTGGAAGTCGTGCGGGGCGGTGCCGCCGCGAACGCCGGCGTGCCCAATGGCGTCATCGTCACCAAGGTCGACGATCGGCCGATCAACAGCGCCGATGCTCTTGTCGCCGCCGTGCGCTCCCGGGCGCCGGGTGACAAGATCTCGCTGACCTTCGAGGATCCCGCAGGCGGCGGCAGCCGAACCGTCCAGGTCACGCTCGGCAAGGCGGATCAGTGATGAGGGTCGAGGAGCCCTCGGCAGGGTTGTCGGAACTCGGATATACGGTTGCTCCTATGGAGACGCGTGCCGAGTTGGTGGTTGGCCGAGCTCTGGTGGTGGTGGTCGATGACCGCACCGCGCACGGAGACGAGGACCACAGTGGACCATTGGTCACCGAGTTGCTGACCGAGGCCGGGTTCGTCGTGGACGGCGTCGTGGCCGTCGCAGCCGACGAGGTCGAGATCCGCAACGCACTGAACACCGCGGTGATCGGCGGGGTGGATCTGGTGGTCTCGGTCGGTGGCACCGGCGTCACGCCGCGCGACGTGACCCCGGAGGCCACCCGGGAGATCCTCGACCGCGAGATTCTCGGCATCGCCGAGGCAATTCGGGCTTCGGGCCTGTCGGCGGGCATCATCGACGCCGGGTTGTCCCGCGGCTTGGCGGGGGTGTCCGGGAGCACCCTGGTGGTCAACCTCGCCGGTTCCCGCTATGCGGTGCGTGACGGGATGGCGACGCTGAATCCCCTCGCCGCCCAGATCATCGGGCAGTTGTCGAGCCTGGAGATCTGACGCGCGGCTCAGCCGCACCTCACTGCGACTCGGCGTCCGCGCGCGGTCGGTGGTCGGAGGCGGACGCCGCGCCGACGGTACCGACGTGCCGGCCGGCCGAGTCGCCGTTGGCCTGGGCCAGCAGGTCGCGGATTTCGGTGAGCAGTACGACCTGCGTGTCGTCCGCCTGCTCGACCTCGCCGCGTTTGCGCAGCGAGTTGTAGGGCAAGACGATGAAGAAATACACGACGAGCGCGACGAGGAAGAAGTTGATCGCCGCCGACAGCAGGATGTTCAGATCGATGGTCTGACCGCCCCCGATGCTGATCCGCAGGATACCGACGTCCGACTGCCGCTTGACGCCGATCCGGTTGATCAACGGCGTGATGATACTGTCGGTGAACTTGGTGACCAGCGCGGTGAACGCGGTACCGATAACCACCGCGACGGCGAGGTCGACGATGTTGCCCCGGGAGAGAAACTCCTTGAATCCTTTGACCACTGACGATGCCCCTTCTGGACTGGACAGAGTTTGCCGCGGGTCGTGCGTCAAGTGGTGGGCGGGCGCTCAGTGCAGGGTCAGCGTAACTGCCTGACCCAGCGTCGACGCCGCCACCGAATTCGCCACGCGAGCCGGCAGCGCCACCAACATTACGCGGTCACCCTCGGTGGCCTGGGCATTTCGCCTGGATGAAACGAGTACCACGACGGCGTCGGTGGCCACCACCTTGCCGACGGGCTGCCCGGTCGCCGGGGAATCGGCAGCCGGGGCGGCGAGCACGTCGACGACATCACCCACGCGGACCACGTCAAGCAGGGCACCGTCGGCCAGGCGCAACGGCACGATGCGGGCGCCGGCTCCGGCCTTCGCCCCGATGGCGGCCTCGGCCAACCGGCTGCCGAGCAACCGGACGTCAGTGAGCACTTCGCCACGCCTGGCCGGGCCCGCCAGCGTCGCACCGACGACCGCAGTCGGGTCGGCGGTCGAGCCGTCTGGAATCGTCGCATGCGAACGGGTTTCGAGCCGGACATCGTCGGCGGCCAGCGCGGTGCCAGGGGTGAGGTCACGCGCGGCGACAACGACCGGAGCGCGATCGGCACCCTGGTCGGGCCGCAGCATCGCGATCGCGGCGAGCACCACGAGCCCGCCCGCGGCCACTCGCCGCGCCGGTACGGTCCGGGTCCAATCGGGGCGCGACGCCGCGAGGCGCCGCCACACCGGAGGGTTGAGCGAAGGTCCTGGCACTCCGCAACGGTAAGCGGCCGGCGCCACCGAGGGCGCCGGCCGCCGGTGCCATTGTGGATAACCCGCCCCGCGTGGGTAACTGCAGGGCTAGCTGGACGACGCCGCCGCGGAGGGGACGGAGCCGGAACTGTTGCTGGTCGACTTCTCGGTGGACCCGGATTTCTCGACGGACCCGGACTTCTCGCCCGGCCCGGAACTCTCCTGCGAGCCGGTGCTCGATGAACCGGCGGACCCGTTGGCCTTCGACTTGCCCGACTCGCGGCTGTCCGTGCGGTAGAAGCCGCTGCCCTTGAACACGATCCCTACCGAGTTGAACCGCTTGCGAAGCCGACCGGAGCACTTCTCGCACGTGGTCAGTGCGTCGTCGCTGAAGGCCTGCGTGATGTCGAAGCGGTCGCCGCACTCCGTGCACTCGTAGCTGTAGGTCGGCACGTGAACCTCCGGGTCGGGGGCGTACAGGTCAGATGGAGACTCTTAGCACTCTAGCGTCTCAAGTGCTAGAGCCGCCACGTGGTGTGCTTTATTCCCCGACGCCGGCCACCAGACCCACGATCCCGCGCCGCGGGGTGAGCGCGTCCGTCATCGCGACGTCGTGTGGCTCGGCGGGCAGCTCGTCGACCAGTTCGACGTCGCGCACCACGGCGATCAGACGCGCATGGGGGTCGCGCCCGGGGAGTGAGCGGTCGTAGAACCCTGCGCCCCGGCCCAGCCGCATGCCCCGGCGGTCGACCGCCAGCGCCGGCACGATCACCAGGCCCGCCGCCCCCCGGGGCGCGGGGGGGCGCCACCCGGACAATGGGGCGAGCAGGCCCCCCCGGCCCGCGGG
>CAYVQQ010000021.1:0-8662 GCA_964453085.1 uncultured Mycobacterium sp. | reverse complement strand
GGCACGATCACCCGGCCCGCCTCGGCCAGGGCCGAGGCGGGCAGCCACGGTTCAATGGGCTCGAGCAGTCCCCAGGGCCCGGCGGTCAGCGCGCCGGGCCGGTACTCGCCCCAGCGCAACGGCATCGGGGTGCCGTCGTCGGCGGCGCGGGCCACCGGCAGCAGCACCCGCCCGGAGCGGCGCACGAGCATGTCGATCATCGCGACGGATCCGGGCTCGGTTCCCACTGGCACATACGCGCAGACGGTGCCGGCACCCGCCAGAGGCTCCAGTGCAGCGCACAGCATCCGGGCCTCGGCGGCGCGAACCTCGCCCGGAACACGACGCCGCGCGGCCAGCAACCGCGTGCGCAGCACCGTCTTGTCCACGACCTCCATGGATCAACCATGCTCCATGGATCAACCTTGGCGGCCGGGTGGTCCGCACCACCACTCCCACTCCGGCCGCGCGGGTTATCGTTGTGAACAAGATGCCACGAGCTGAAATCCCGGTGCCCCACACGGCGATTGTCCCAGCCGCCGGACTGGGCACGCGTTTCCTGCCTGCGACGAAGACGGTACCCAAGGAGCTGCTGCCCGTCGTCGATACGCCGGGCATCGAGCTGGTCGCCGAAGAGGCGGCTGCGGCGGGTGCCGAGCGGCTGGTGATCATCACCTCCGAGGGCAAGGACGGTGTCGTCGCACACTTCGTGCAGGACCTGGTGTTGGAGGGCACGCTCGAGCGGCGCGGGAAGAAGGCGATGCTGGACAAGGTTCGTCGTGCCGCGCAACTGATCAAGGTCGAGTCCGTCGTGCAGGCCGAGCCGCTCGGCTTGGGACACGCCATCGGCTGTGTGGAGCCCACGCTGTCCGCCGACGAGGACGCGGTGATGGTCCTGCTGCCCGACGACCTCGTGCGACCGATCGGCGTCCTGGAGACGATGGCGAAGGTGCGCGCCGACCACGGCGGCACCGTGTTGTGCGCAATCGAGGTGGCCCGGGAGGAGATCAGCGCCTACGGGGTCTTCGACGTGGTCCCGGCCGCCGGCTCGGACAACCCCGATGTGCTCAGGGTCAAGGGCATGGTCGAGAAGCCGAAGGCCGAGGACGCCCCGTCGATGTATGCCGCTGCGGGCCGCTACCTGCTCGACCGTGCGATCTTCGACGCGCTGCGCCGCATCGACCGCGGGGCCGGTGGCGAGGTGCAACTGACCGACGCGGTGGCGCTGCTGATCGCGGAGGGCCACCCGGTCCACGTCGTGGTGCACCGCGGCTCTCGACACGACTTGGGAAATCCCGGCGGCTACCTCAAAGCTGCGGTTGACTTTGCTTTGGATCGCGATGACTATGGCCCGGATCTGCGGCGATGGCTGGTGGCGCGGTTAGGCCTGACCGAGCGCTAGCCGCGCGAGCATCGCGCGGTCCCGGTGGACACCGGGCTCGGTGTCGCCGCAGGCCGCGCCCGTCAGGGCGGGAGGGCGAGAAAGGCGCGTTTGTGCGTTCTGTGGAGGAGCAGCAGGCCCGGATCGCGGCCGCCGCGGCGGCTCCGCGGCCGATACGTGTCGCGATCGCCGAGGCACAGGGATTGATGTGTGCCGAGGAGGTGGTGACCGAGCGGTCGCTGCCCGGTTTCGATCAGGCGGCGATCGACGGCTACGCGGTGCGCAGCGTGGACGTGCGCGGCGTCGGCGAGATCGGCGCCGAGGGCTACGACCGAACCGCCGACGACACCACCGAGGACACCGACCGGCGCGACGGGTTGGTCCTGCCGGTGATGGGGACCATCGAGGCCGGTACGCGCACGCCCAGCCGGCTGCAGCCCCGCCAGGCTGTCCGGGTACAGACCGGTGCGCCGCTGCCGGCGCTGGCCGACGCCGTGCTGCCGTTGCGGTGGACCGATGGCGGGACGACGAAGGTGCGGATCTTGCGCGGGGCGCCGCCGGGCGCCTACGTCCGCCGGGCCGGCGATGACGTCCAGCCCGGTGACGTTGCCGTGCGCGCCGGGACGATCATCGGCGCCGCGCAGGTCGGCCTGCTGGCGGCGGTCGGCCGCGAACGAGTGCTGGTGCATCCGCGGCCGCGGTTGTCGGTGATGGCCGTGGGCGCCGAACTGGTCGACATCTCGCGCAGCCCGGGAAACGGGCAGGTCTACGATGTCAACTCCTATGCGCTGGCGGCCGCGGGCCGCGACGCCGGTGCGGAAGTCAACCGGGTCGGCATCGTCCGCGGTGATCCCAAAGAGCTGCGCGACGTCATCGAGGGCCAGATCAACCGTTCCGAAGCCGTCGTGATCGCCGGTGCGGTCGGTGGCGCGGCCGCCGAGTCGGTGCGGTCGGTGCTGTCCGAACTCGGCGAGATGGAGGTGGTCCGGGTCGCCATGCACCCGGGGTCGGTCCAGGGGTTCGGGCGGCTGGGCCGTGAAGGGGTCCCGACGTTTCTGCTGCCCGCCAACCCGGTCAGCGCCCTGGTGGTCTTCGAGGTGATGGTCAGGCCGCTGCTGCGGCTGGCTCTGGGGAAGCGCCAGCCGATGCGCCGGATCGTACGAGCCCGCGCCCTGTCGCCGATCACCTCGGTGGCCGGCCGCAAGGGTTATCTGCGCGGTCAGCTGATGCGCGACCATGACACCGGGGAGTATCTGGTGCAGGCGCTCGGCGGGATTCCCGGGGCATCGTCGCACCTGCTGGCCACGCTCGCCGAGGCGAACTGCCTGGTCGTCGTTCCCACCGGCGCCGAGCAGATCCGCACCGGCGAGCTCGTCGACGTCGCCTTTCTGGCGCAGCGCGGCTGAGGGTTGCGATGCGCCTGAACCTGTTGCGCTACAACCCCGGTCACCCGGGCTGGCCCGTCGACGTCGGCCCGCTGCGGGTCCGGGCGGGTGTCGTCCGGTTACGTCCGGTGCGTCTGCGGGACGGCGCGCAGTGGAGCCGGGCGCGGCTGGCCGATCGTGCCCACCTGGAACCGTGGGAGCCCTCCGCGGAGGGAGATTGGGCGTTCCGGCATTCCGTCGCCGCCTGGCCGGCGTTGTGTTCCGGTCTGCGTTCGGAGGCCCGCAAGGGCCGGATGCTGCCGTACGTCATCGAACTGGACGGGCGGTTCTGCGGCCAGCTGACCATCGGCAACGTCGTGCACGGAGCTCTGCGGTCGGCGTGGATCGGCTATTGGGTGTGCCGGTCGGTGACCGGCGGGGGTGTCGCCACGGCGGCGCTGGCGCTGGGCCTCGATCACTGCTTCGGTCCGGTGATGCTGCATCGGGTGGAGGCCACGGTGCGCCCCGAGAACGTCGCCAGCCGCGCCGTGCTGGCGAAGGCGGGGTTCCGGGAGGAAGGCCTGCTGCTGCGGTATCTCGAGGTCGACAAGGCGTGGCGTGATCATCTGTTGATGGCGATCACCGCCGAAGAGGTGTACGGCTCGGTGGCCTCGGCGTTGGTCCGCGCCGGCCGCGCCAGCTGGGTGTGACCGAATGCCGTTTCGCGCCGCCTCCCGCCCGATCGCCGCGGCGCTTCGCGAACAATCCGCGACCAATCCGCCCATGCATGGTGTGACTGGCGCGACACGAGTGACGTTTGGTGCTTGTGAGAGCGAAATTACAGGTGTGTAATTGTCTCGGTCGCTTGACCCGGCCGCGCAGGCCACCGAACGGCCTCGCGGGGATGGGAATCGAAGAGAGCAGGTCATCATGCCAAGCATCCCGCAGTCATTGTTGTGGATCTCGCTCGTGGTGCTGTGGCTGTTCGTCCTGGTTCCGATGCTGATCAGCAAGCGCGACGCGGTGCGCCGCACCAGTGACGTGGCCCTGGCGACGCGAGTGGTCAACGGCGACGCCGGATCCCGATTGCTCAAGCGTGGCGGTCCCGCCGCGGGCCACCGCAGCGATCCCGACTGGAAGCCGGAACAGCAGCCGGTCGAGGACGAGCTCATGGTCGCTGACGAGGATCACCGCGAGAACTCGGAAGCCGACACCGAAGAGTTGCAGCGCTCAGGGCGGGCCATCGTGAAGGTCGCCGCCACCGCCGGGTCCGCCGAATCCGCCGAACCGGACTATCTCGACGTCGACGTCGTCGAGGACTCGGGCGCCTTGCCCGCGGGAGCAAGCGCCGACGCCGCGGAGCCGGCAGCCGTGGCGGTGGACGGGGACGGCGCACCCCGCGGGACCGATGTCGGCGCCGAAGCCGAAACGTCCGGCGGCGAGGATGACGATTCCGACGAGGACGACGGTTGCGACTACGCCGAGGACTCCTCCGGACTCGAACCGGAGGCCGACGCCCGGGACGAAGGCGACGACGAGGAATACGAGGAATACGAAGCCCCGTACCCGTCGGTCGCTCCGGGCTCGCGGCGGCGCCGGTTTGACTCCAGGAACGCCGCGGCGGTCAGCGCCCGCAAATACATGTTTCGCAAACGGGTGCTGATGGCGATGGGGGTGGTCCTCGTCGGTTCGGCCACGGCGGCGTTCGGACTGACGCCCGGCGCCTGGTGGATCTGTGGTAGCGCCACCGTGGTGACGGTGCTTTACCTGGCGTATCTGCGTCGGCAGACCCGCATCGAGGAAAAGGTGCGTCGCCGCCGGATGCAGCGGACGATGCGTGCGCGACTCGGCGTGGAGAACACCCACGACCGCGACTACGACGTGGTGCCGTCGCGGCTGCGGCGCCCGGGCGCCGTCGTGCTCGAGATCGATGACGAGGACCCGATCTTCGAAGACCTGGACTACTCGGTGCCCGCGCGGAATTACGGCTGGTCCAGGGAATTGCCGCGCGCCGTCGGGCAGTAGGACTCGCCGTTCGGTGGTTGGTGCCGCGGCTGGTAACCTGCTATCGGTCAGGGGCTATGGCGCAGTTGGTAGCGCGACTCGTTCGCATCGAGTAGGTCAGGGGTTCGAATCCCCTTAGCTCCACATCGCAAGGCGAGGGGTCTTTTTTCGCCGCGCTGCGCCGGCGCACGATGGTACGCCACCAGCGCTCGCTTCGCCCCAAGGTCTGAGGCGAAGGCGGATGACCAGGCTTCCGGCGAACGACCGCCGGACTACACTTTCGTATGAGACCGAAGGGGTAGTCATGGCTGGTCAAATCTCCTACCGCAGGGTCTACGACGACGTGTCCCCCTCCGACGGGGCACGGGTGTTGGTTGACCGCATTTGGCCGCGGGGCGTGCGGAAAGAGGCGCTCGCCCTCACCGAGTGGCTGCGTGATGTCGCGCCATCGGCGGAGCTGCGCAAGTGGTACGCGCACGAGCCCGAAAAGTTCGAGGAATTCAGGCGTCGCTATCTGGAAGAGCTGAAGTCGCCCGAACGCCGCACGGCCGTCGCGCACCTTGAGGAAATCGCCCACGAGGGCGACGTGGTGCTGCTGACGGCGACCCGCGATGTCGATCGCAGTCAGGCGGCGGTGCTGGCGCGGTATCTCGGGGGACGGTCCGGCCGCGGTCATTGACCTGCCCGGCCCGGGCGGCAGCCGACGCGCCGTGACGTCCGTGCCGGGACTTCACGGCGTGAAATGCGTTGCGGGCCGGCGAATCCACTAGTTTATACAATAGCGATTGTGTAAACTATAGAACCGTGACGTACGTGATTGGCAAGCCATGTGTCGACGTGATGGACCGGGCCTGCGTGGAGGAGTGCCCCGTGGACTGCATCTACGAGGGCGCCCGGTCGCTCTACATTCATCCCGATGAATGTGTCGATTGCGGAGCCTGCGAACCGGTGTGTCCGGTCCAGGCGATCTTCTACGAGGATGACCTGCCCGCTGAGCTGCAGCCCTACCAGGCCGACAACGCGGCATTCTTCTCCGAGACCCTGCCCGGGCGGTTGCGGCCGATCGGCTCGCCGGGTGGAGCCGCCAAGCTGGGCGCGGTAGGCGTTGACACACCGCTGGTGGCGGGCCTGCCCAGCCGGGAAGCTCACCAAACCTGAACTCGAGCGCGGCGTCACACGGCTGGCTGCTCCGTCGCCGCGGCGATGTGTTGCCGGTGTTGAGGGCGGCGTCCGGCGCCATAAGGATCCGCCGAGGTGCTGGGCGTTCATCCGACCCGCCCGGGCCCATTTCGACACGCTGGTGGGCGACGCCCCAATGGGCCTAAGTGTGCCCGCCGGCGACGGCCACGGTGGGGGCCGGCCCAGACTGGCAGCCCTCCCAGATATTCCTAATGCGACGATTGGTATGTAAAATACCCAGATAAGTCAAATAGTGGTATGGACATGCCACCGGGCGTCTGCTGTCGCAGCCCGGTCCCGGGTCGGATATTGGGGGCGTGATGGAGCCTTAGGCAGATCAGCGATCACGCTGACCTACCCGTTCATCGGATCCATTGGATCGCACCTGCGGACGTCACCGCCATGCAATGAGGATGCGCGCGGTCGGTGAATCGTGCAGCGTCTTACAGATTGGGACCGGAGCATGACCAGCCTCGCCCTTTGGGCCTCGACCGAATCCCGCTGGGGTGTCCCGCCACGGAGGGCGGCGGTGACCGCGCCGCCGACCCGGCGCATCCCTCCGGCTCCCCGCCGCGCGGGCATGGTGCGCGACGGTGTGGCCGTCGAAAGGGGGTCCGCGATGGCCGCGGCCCGTGGTGTCGGCGCGGGGTGTGCCCTGACGCGGGTGGGCCGCCAATGAGTTCCAAGGGCTTGCGGTCGACCACCCCGTCCCAGGGCGCCGACTACCTCCCCATCGGTCTCATCGACATCGAACTGAGCACCCCGCCGACGGAGCTCATCGACGGCACGACGGTCTTCCTTCTCGGTCCCGGCCAGGAGGGATCGCCATCGGCGGTGCTGAAGGTGGCCCGAGGCGTGCTCGGAACCGCCGAGTTGCGCAGCCAGCGCCGCGTGCTGTCCGAACTCGCCCTCCACCACCGCCTGGACAACGCATGGCGTGAACTGCTGCCGCGCGTCCTGGCCTTCGACGAGCGCACCGACGCGACCCTGTCGGTGGAGTCGTGTCGGCCGGGCATCGCTCTGGCCGAAACGCTGGACGGCCAACCGGACCGCGTCGAGGAACTGACCGCCGCGGCCCTGCGTGCGATCGCACCGCTGCATCGGCGGACGATCACGTTCGTCGGCGCCGACAACACGATCATGCTGTGGCGATGGCTCGCCGGACCCCTGGCCGACCTGGCCGACATGTGCAGCCGGCTGGATCCCGGTCGCGGGGAGAAGGTGGACCGGCTCTCCGAGACGCTGCTCCGCGACGTCCGGGCGTGGCGTATGCCGGTGGGCTGGACCCACGGCGCCTACACCCCCGGCAACGTCCTGGTGGACGGCGCGCAGGACCGGGTGACGGGCATCGTCGACTGGGGCGGGGGAGCGGCCGGCCGGCCGGCGCTGATCGACGAGTACCTGCTGATCCTCACGGCGAGCTGCCAGCTACAGGGCGCCGATCTGGGCACCGTCGTCACCGAGCGGTTGCAGGGCGGCGGGCTGCTGGAATGGGAACGCCAGGCGCTGCACGCCGCACGCGACCGAACCGACTCGGACGCCGGCGATCCTGCTTTCGACACCGGTGGCGTCGACGAGCGCGTCGCGGTGCTGCTGACCTGGTTGCATCGCGTCGCCGACGTGTGGCGCAAGCGCGCGACCCAACCGAACCACCACGTCTGGTGGGCGACCACCGTGGCGCCGGTGATCGACCTCGCGGCCGCTTGGTGTCTCGGCAGCGCCGGCCGCTTCGCCGAGCAACGCCGCGGAAAGTGACCCGCCATCCGCGGTCATCGGGGGCGGCCCGAGCCGACGCGCGCATCACCCGAGCGGCGGCGACTCACCGATCATTTTCGAACCGGCAACGCGCGGAAAGCCATCGCCGGTGCACGGCACGGCAGTCACCGGCTGAGAGCTGGGTGGGCGTGTCGAATGCCGGCCGCACCGCCGCGGCGCCGGTGAAGTCCTGATTCGCCGTGTAGCCGTTGGTCACCACCAGCGTGGCCAACCCGGCGCCTTGCGCCGCACGCAGCCCCAGCTCTGAATCTTCAACTGCAAGAGCGCGGTCGGGTGTCAGCTCGAGGGCGTCCAGCGCCCTCGAGTAGGCTTCCGGGTCCGGTTTGAGCCGGTCGACGTCGTCACCGGTCACAACCACCTCGGCGATTCCCGGTCCGATCACGTGGCGCAACAGTGGCTCGACCCAGCGGCGGCGACCCGTCGTCGCGACGGCGACGCGAATGCCGGAAGCGCCAAGGTCGGCGATCAGTTCGGGCAAACCCGGGCGCGCGGCGATTTCTCCGTTGAGCACGCGGCCGATGAACAGGGACGTCTTCGTTTGGTGCACCTGGTAGGCGAGTCTGTCGGCTCGTGCACCGAAGCCGCGGGCGCGCAGATCGTGAGCGATGCGGCGGCGCCCACCTACGATCGCCAGCAGGCGGCCGTACGCCTCGGGCGTCCAGGTGATGTCCAGCCCGTGTTCGGCGAATGCGTCGTTGAACGCCGGGCGGTGCCCGTCCCGTTCTGTGTCGGCCAGCGTGCCGTCAACGTCGAAGATGACCGCTTGCAGTGCCACGGGTCACCCGGACGATGCCGTGACACCGCGCTCTGCCGCCTCGACGACTCCCGCCGCCGTGCGGCTGAGCTGCGCGGGCACCTCGGTTCCGGGGGCGCTTTCGCCGACGTGATCGATGTGGATCACCGCGTCCGACGGCCGGCCCGACGCCCGACGACCGATGGTCATTTCGGCCTCGCTACGGCATCCGCGGCCAGGACCCGC
>CAYVQQ010000020.1:0-20798 GCA_964453085.1 uncultured Mycobacterium sp. | reverse complement strand
GCGGTGGCCTCAAACGCACCATCAAGGAATACCTTCGGGGCAATTTCTATGGCGGTATCCTGCCCGGGGAGTACGCGGGCCAAGACTCCGGCGTGATGGATCCCGGCTGGAGTTTGTCCTTTCATGCCTTTCTGGGCATGGTGAACGTGATCGGCATCGATCGCGTCGTGTTCACCACCGACTATCCGTACGGCAACATGAAGGCTGCTCGGCAATTCCTGGATCAGATGCCGATCAGCCCGGCCGACAAGGAAAAGGTCGCCCACCTCAACGCCGAACGCCTGCTCAAGCTGTCGACCCACGGCAAGCTCCCATGAGCATCCCCTGATTCTGCGGCGCGTCACGGAGTACGACGATCCGGGGCCGGCAGCGAATAAAACAGCGCCACCGCCGCGACGATCCCCAGGGTGAGGTACTGGCTGAGCAGACCGCCCAGGGTGGCAAGCAGGTAGGGGATCACGCCGATCGCGGTATGGCGCAGGATGGCGCGCCGCAACGCCGGAGTCGGTGGCACGTGCATCAAGTAGGACCGATGGATCAGCAGATGGCGCTGCTGGACCAGAAAGACCAGTCTGAACAGTAGGAATGATCCGCCGTAGATCACCGCGGCGAGGTGCTGTCCCGCGTGCGCGGTGAGGTAGGCCGACATGAGTGACGTCGAAAACGGCAGCAGGACAATGGTCATCAGCAGCACGACGTTGAACAGCAGGACGAACTGATCGGCACTTGCCAGACGACGCAGCATCGCGTGGTGGTTGATCCAGACGACACCAATCGTCAGGAACGACACGACGTACGCGGCGAAATGGGGCCACTGCGCACCCAGGTGATGCGCCAACGAGCCCGGCGCGGCCGGGGTGGGGACATGCAGATCGAGGATGAGTAGGGTGATGGCCACCGCTATCACCGCGTCGGAGAAAGTTTCGAGCCGCGCTGTGCTCATCGTCCCTTGCGGTCGCTCAGCCGATGTGTCCGCCATTACCTCAAACTCCTCACCGACGATCATCGATCGAGAGAATCGCCAAAGTTGTCCTCAGCGAATTAGGTCCGCCGGTCCGCCGACAAGCCCGACAAGGCCGGCATGCCCAAGATTGCTCGTGCAGCTCAGTTTTCGCACGGGCCGAACCCCTCGAGCAAGCCCCGACCGGATGACAGCGCGATGCGGAGACGTCCCCACGCGACCCCCGCACCCATGGGCCTGCCGCAGTTCTACGGCCGGCGCCGAAGGTCGAAACTGCCTCTCAGCGAAGGTCTTTGCGGCTCAGACCCGCAGCTGCGGACTGTTCGTGTCGCGATGGTCTCCGGCTCCGAGGAAATCCTCGATCACCTCGACCACCTTGCCCGGCGCCTCCACTTGGGGGAAGTGGCCGACGCCGGGCAGCACCTCGAGCCGGCTGTCGGTGCGCGCCTCGCGCGCGGCGTACGCGTGAGCGACGGGGATGATCCCGTCGCGCTCGCCCCAGATCGCCATCACGGGCAACTCCTCGCGCAGCCGCAGCCGGTTGAGCGCGCTGACCGCCTGCCCGCGGTAGTCGACCACCGACCGCAGCGTCCGCAGGAACGACTGCCGTGTCTCCCGATCCGACAGCGACGAGTAGGCGCTCCACAACTCGTCACCGCGCGGCGACCGGACGCCGGCGCTTCGCAGCCACGACCTGAGCTTGTTGCCGGCCGCGAGCACGGGCGCCGGCGCGATCACCGGCAGCACCAGCTCCGCCCCGGGCGCCGAGAGTAACCGCAGCACCAGCCCGACGTCGGGGCCGAGGCCGCCGCTGCTGATCAGGATCAACCGCTTGGCGTAGTCGGGGTGCTGGTAGACGAACTGCATCGCCACACCACCGCCCAGCGAGTGCCCGACCAGGGTGGCCTGACTCACGCCGATCTCGTCGAGGAAGTCGCGAAGCCAGACCGCGAACGCACCGAGCGAATAGTCACCTCGGGGTTTGGCCGACTCGCCGTGGCCCAGCAGGTCCGGCGCGATCACCCGGAATCTCATGGAGAGCTGCGGAATCACCGAACGCCACGTCTCCGAGCTGCCGGCCATGCCGTGGATCAGCAACAGGATCTCACCGTCGCCCTCGTCGCGATAGGCGACGCGATCGCCGTGCAACTCGAGGAACTTCAACTGGCTCATAGCTCCGGTGTACCCCCGAACCGTCGGCTTGGCGATGATCTACATCATGACCGAACCGGTTGCCGCCCGGGTGGCAGTCTACCTCGACTTCGACAACATCGTGATCTCACGCTACGACCAGGTGCACGGGCGCAACTCGTTTCAGCGGGACAAATCCAAGGGGCTGGACCCCGAGCGGCTGGCCCGCGCCACGGTCGACGTCGCGGCGATCCTCGACTTCGCGTCCTCGTTCGGGACGCTGGTACTGACCCGCGCCTACGCCGACTGGTCGGCCGAGGTCAACGCCGGCTACCGCGAACAGCTGGTCGCGCGCGCAGTCGACCTGGTGCAATTGTTCCCCGCCGCGGCCTACGGCAAGAACGGTGCCGACATCCGGCTGGCCGTCGACGCCGTCGAGGACATGTTCCGGCTGCCCGACCTGACCCACGTGGTGATCGTGGCCGGCGACTCCGACTACATCCCGCTGGCGCAGCGCTGTAAGCGGCTGGGGCGCTACGTGGTGGGCATCGGGGTGGCCGGCGCGTCGAGCCGAGCGCTGGCCGCCGCCTGCGACGACTTCGTCATCTACGACGCGCTTCCGGGGGTTCCGACCCTGGAAGCGGCGGCGGCCGGGCCGGGCACGGACAAGGCCCCGCCGAAACGCCGGAGCGGACGCACCGAGGCGGCGCCGGCGGAGGAACCGGAACCGCCCGACCCACAGGCCGCCGCCACGGCGCTGCTGACGCGGGCGCTGCAAATCGGGCTGGAGAAGGACGACGTCGACTGGCTGCACAACTCCGCGGTGAAGGCGCAGATGAAGCGGATGGACCCCTCGTTCAGCGAGAAGTCGCTGGGTTTCCGGTCGTTCAGCGACTTCCTGCGTTCGCGCTCGGAGGTCGTTGAGCTGGACGAGACTTCGACCACCCGGATGGTGCGGCTGCGCGCCGACCAGTGACGACGGTGGGTGGGCCGGTTGCGCGCCGCGATTCCGCCCTGGGTCAGCTCCGTCGACGGCACGGCACCGTGCCCGCGGTGAGGTTGTCCTGCGACGAAGGCGCCCGCACGATTCGCGGCACCGGCCCGCCGGCTCTACCCTTGGCGATTACAGGATCCTGACGGGGGATTTGCTGGTGCGGGAAGCTGCAGGGCCGGGCGCGCCCGGGCGCGGGATTGCCATCCTGGGCTCGGCCGCCTGCCTCGTATTGGGCTCATGCTCGGAGACCGTCGCGCCGCCGGCGGCCACGACGCCCACGTCGACCGCGCCGTCGACCGTGGCCGGCGCGAGCGGCGGCGCGGCGCCTCCGGCCCCGGCGACCGGGCCGCTGGAGAAGGACTGGAAGAGCTACGGCGGCACGGCCTATTTCGGTTGTCCCGAGAAGGGGTCGAACGGGAAATCGGCGTTGGAGGACATCCGCCCCAAGATCTTCGACACCAGAACCGGGCGATACGTGACCCCGGGTGCCCCCGTGGTCGCCGCGGGCGAGAAGTTGACCGGCGCCTGGTGCGCGCTGTCCGGCACGGCCGACGACCTGAAAGTCGTGTACGTTCTCACCACGGCGACACCGGCGCCGGCGCCACAACCGGCAGTCACCAGGTCGACCGCCTACGCGTTCGACCTCAAGTCGGACCGCCCGGTGGTCACCAAGGAGCTGCAACCACCGGCGCCCGAGCTGACCTTGGGCGCGACCGACCGTTGGCGGTTCTCCTCGACGGCGACGGGTGTGGTGTGGGTGAACGCCTTCACCGACGGGCACACACCCACGTCACCGCCGCGCACGCTGGTGCTGTCCAACAGCGACCTGTCGACGCTGTGGGACGATTCGGAGCAGGCCCAGGTGTGGCAGGACGTGCTGGCTTTCCACCGCAACACCGAGGGCGCCACGACGTCGGGCGCCGAGCTGCGCCGGCCGACCGGGGAGCCCATCTATCAGGACAATGACGTGCGCTCGGTCGACGCAGAGTTGTCCGACGGCCCCGACAAGCTGGTGAAACTGACGCGCCGGGATCCCAACCGGCCGCGGTCGGCGTCGACGGCGTTCTTCGACCTCAACTCCGGACATCTCATCGAGGTCGGCGACTCGGATCGGATTCCCGGCGGCGGGCTGGCCGCGACGTTGTCGGCCGGGAAACTGTTCGTCGATGCCCGCGACTCGAAGGATGCGGGGTTTGGCTTCGGTGTGTGGAATCTGGGTGCCCGGCGGTGGGATGTGCTGAAGAGTCACGACGACGCGACGAAGATGTCGATCGTCAAGCTGTCGTTCTTCGAAGACCACCTCTACATCACCAAAGGCGACGGCACGTTCGCCGTGCTCGCACTGCCGGGAAGCGATCCTGTCGCCTCGAACTGGTCGGTGCGGCCCTTCGGGCGAATCTCGGACTGGACGCTGGTATGCCGCGGCGCCGCATCGGCGAACGACGACTGCCAGGAGATCGTGCTGGTGCAGGACCAGGACGGCCACTATCCGGGCCCCTGGTTCTAGAGCTCAGATCCAGCCGAATGCCTGGGGCACCATGTAGAGCCCGAAGGCGATCACCATCAGGCACAGGGCGCGAGTGACGTGCTTGTGAAACCCGCGCATCCGCCACTGCTCGGGCAGGGCCCGGGCTTCCAACGCGAGCAGCAGACCCAGCACGATGGGCAGCAGCAGGGCGTTCATCACCTCGACGTCCACGGCCAGGTTGACCAGGTCGATGCTGCCCAGCACGAGGATCGCGCCGACGATGTGGGCGAGCGCGTAGGTGATGTAGAACTTGGCGGTGGCGCGGTCGGGCCGCTCGTTGAGCGTGTGGCACCAGCCGAACACCTCCGCGAGCCCCCACGCACCGGCCAGCGACGCGACGATCGCGGCGACCAGGGCCGCGCCCAGCATTCCCAGCCCGAATAGGACCGTCCCGCCGGTACGCCCCAGGTAGGGCGTCAGCGCGTGGGAGATCTGGCCGACGGTCTGCAGCGTCACCTCGCCGTTGTGCGCCCCGAGCGTCGCCGCGACGGTGACCACCACCGCGATCATGATCAGCTGGGTCAGCACCGCCCCGGCGGCGGTGTCGTAGCGCGCCTGGCGCAGCGTGGCCACCGACAGGTGCTTATCGACCACCGCCCCCTGCTGGTAGAAGATCATCCACGGCATGATCACCGCGCCGACGTTGGCCGCGACCAGCAGGACATACGAGGGATCGCCCACCGGCATCGACGACAGGCCGTGCAACACCGCGCCCGGCTGCGGGCGGGACATCACCATGGCGGCGAGGAACGCCAACTCGGCCGCCCCGAGGATGAGCCCGATGCGTTCGACGCGCCGGTAGCTGCCGGTGAGCGCGAGCGCCAGCAGCGCCACCGTGGCGATCGGGATGCTCACCCACTTGGAGACGCCGAACAGCTCGCCGACCCCGGCGACCCCGGCGAACTCCGTCAGCAGCGCCCCGATCGCCGAAGCGAACAACGTGAAAGCCGAGACCCACGCCCAGCCCCGGCCGAACCGTTCCCTGATGAGCGCGCCGTGTCCCCGCCCGGTGACGATGCCCAGCCGCACCGTCATTTCCTGGACCACGTAGAGGATCGGCGTCAACATCAACTGCGGCAACACCATTCGGTAACCCCAGCGATCACCGGACTGGGCCGCCGTGATCAGCGAGCCCGCGTCGGTGTCGGCGAACATCACCACCAGGCCCGGACCCCACACCGACAGCAACGCCCACCGCATCCACCGCAGACGACGGCGAAGCGGGGCCGGCGACCGGCGGTCCTGCTTGTCGGCCGGCGGCGTGGCGGTATCGGTCAACTCTCGACTCACCCTCTCGTGCGGCGGCAAGCGCGCAAAACCAACCGGACTGAACTCACGGCGCCAGCGGTGCCGGCCCCGGGCCGACCGTACCGACGCCGGCGCGCCCGACGTGCGGTTCAATCGACCGTACGGCATCGATTCGGTTCCGGACGATTCCTCCCTGCGTCCTCCCTGCGGCGGCCCCGTGTCAGATACGGAACAGCGCGGCGAAGAACAGGACGGCCATCCCGGCGGCCATGGCGAGGTTTCCCAGGGAGGCGAGGTTTCCGAGGGATTTCAGACGGGCGCTGCCGATGTCGGTGCAGTAACGCAGTGTCCAGAAAACCGTCGCCGACCCGAAGATCAGCGCGCCGAGCCAGTTCAGGGCGGTGACCCAGGCGGCGTGCGGTGGTGTGGCCGTCGCGGCCATGTCCATGTCCGGCATCGCGGCGCCGGATCGGGCGGGGGCCGCAATACCGTCCATGGAGGCATACATCCAGGCCGTCGCCAGCATCATCAGAGCGTGGTATCCGGGCAACCGTCGCTGGGCGGGCGTGTGCGCGGCGACGACCGTCGCCGCGAACCACGCCGCCGCCAGCAGGAAGAACACCGCGAGGGCCGGCGCCGGGAAGCGCATGCTCCACGGCCAGGCCATCGTCGCCATCGCGACTGCCATCAGCACGTGCAAACCGTGGCTGACGAGCGTCGGCCACGGCCGGCGTCGGGTGAGGATCGGGAGGGCGCATTCGACGGCACCCAGCGCGAACAACCCCGTGACGACCCACCGAAGCAGTACGCCGTGGATCATGTGGTTGCGCGCCTCTCGGGCAGGGCCTTCATCGCCGTGTCACGGCCGAAGTGGCGCAGCCGCAGCGAGTTGGTGACCACGCTGACCGAGGACAGGCCCATCGCCGCACCCGCCACGACGGGGTTGAACACGCCGAATGCGGCCAGCGGGATCGCTGCGGTGTTGTAGCCGAACGCCCAGCCCAGGTTTTGGTGGATGGTGCGCAGGGTTTGACGCGACAGCTGCAAAGAGCGCACCACACCGTCGAGCCGGTAGGACATCAAGGTGATGTCGGAGGCCTCGATGGCCACGTCGGTGCCGGTGCCGATCGCGATGCCCAGGTCGGCCTGGACCAGCGCCGGCGCGTCGTTGATGCCGTCGCCGACCATGGCAACCAGCCTGCCTTCGTCCTGGAGGCGGCGGATCTCGTCGACCTTGTCCTCGGGCAACACCTCGGCCAGCACCCGGTCGATGCCGACCTGCTCGGCGATCGCGGCCGCGGTGCGGGCGTTGTCGCCGGTGATCACCGCGACCTGCAGCCCCATCTCGTGCAGCCGGCGCACCACCTCGACGGCGTCGTCCTTGATCGTGTCGGCCACCGCCAGCACGCCGATGACCCGGTCGTCGCGGCCGACGAACACCGCGGTGCGGCCCTGCTCTTCGAGTTCGGCGGCCGCGGCGGCCAGCTGGTCAGGCAGGTTCAGGCCGTTTTCCTGGACCAGCCTGCGCCGGCCGACCAGCACGGGCCGCCCGTCGACCTCGGCGCGCACACCGTGACCGGCCAGGTTGGTGAACGACGTCGCGGCCGGGACGTCGAGGCCGCGTTCACGAGCGCCCGCGACGATGGCCACGCCAATGGGATGCTCGGAGCCCGACTCGACCGCGGCCGCGAGCTGGAGCACCAGATCGCCCTTGTGCCGCGCGCCGGCGATGACATCGGTGAGCCGCATCTGGCCGCGGGTCAGGGTGCCGGTCTTGTCGAACACCACGGTGTCGATCTTCTTCGTGGCTTCCAGCACCTCGCCGCCCTTGACGAGGATTCCCATTTCCGCGCCGCGGCCGGTGCCGGCGATGATCGCCGTGGGGGTGGCCAGGCCCAGTGCACACGGGCAGGCGATGATCAGCACCGAGACCGCCGCGGTCATGCCCGCGATCGGGTTGGCCGCCAGCAGCGTCCACCCGGCGAACGTCAGCGCGGCCACACCGAGCACCGCGGGGACGAACACCGCCGAAACCCGGTCGGCCAGTCGCTGCACCGGGGCCTTGCCGCCCTGGGCCTGCTCGACCAGGCGCACGATCTGGGCCAGCGCGGTGTCGGCGCCGACGGCGGTGGCGCGCACGGTCAGCAGCCCGTCGGTGTTGACGGTGGCCCCGGCCACCCGGTCGCCCACCGTCTTCTCGACCGGCATCGACTCGCCGGTCAGCATCGACTCGTCGACCGCGGCGCGCCCGTCGACGATCTCGCCGTCGACGGGGATCTTCTCGCCGGGCCGCACCAGCATCAGGTCGCCGACCTGCACCCGCTCCACCGCCACGAGCACCTCTTGACCGTCGACGAGCAAGCACGCCTCCTTGGCGCCCATCTCCAGCAACGTGCTGATCGCCTCGCGGGTCTTGCCGGTGGCCCGGGCCTCGAAATAGCGGCCCAGCACCACGAACGCGATGATCAGTGCCGCGGTGTCGAAGAACAACGGCCCGCCGACGAACAGCTGGTAGGTGGAGTAGGTGAACGCGGTCAGCGTGCCCAGGCTGATCAGGGCGTCCATTCCCGCGGACCCCGCCCGCGCCTGCCGGACGGCGCCCACCAGGAACGGCCAACCGGCCACGAACTGCACCGGCACCGTCGCGGCAAACGCCAACCACCCCGCCCACGCGCCGCCGAACAGCATCGGCACCGCCATCGACACCAGACCCAGGGGCGCCGCCAGCCACACCCGCCTCAGCCATTTGCGCTGCTCGCCTCTGGCATCGGCGACCGGCGCGCCGTGACATGATGAGGTCGCCGGCTGATGGCAGCTGCCTGCGCCGTCGGATTTCGCGGTGTCGGCGCCCGACGACAAGCCCAGCGCTCGCAGGAGTCCGCCGGCGATCCGCGCCAGCACCCCGGTTTCGCCCACACTCACCGAGTACGGGGCACGGGCGGGCAGCGAAGCCGCGGGGACGTCCCGGGCCGCCACGATCGCCGACAGCACCGCGGGGACGTCGCAGTCGTCGGGCAGATACCAGATCACCACCGATCCCGTCCGGGGGTAGGCCTGCACCGCGCGTACCCCGGCCACCGCGGCGACCGTCTCCTCGATCGCCACCGCCAGGGCCGAATCGATCCCCAACCCGCTGACACGCACCCGCATCCGCCCGCCCCCTTGGGAGACGACCTGCAGCGTGGCGTCGGCCCCAGCCGGCAGCGCCGTGTCAGTGGCAAGCATTGCCACCCTCCCGGACCGAGGCGGCCGGCGAGTCCGCCGGCACGGGAACTCGTTCCCCGACTCGCTCGGCCGCCTCGGCAAGCACATCGGCCGCCGCCAGACGCGCCCTCTCGGCAGCCTCCCTGGTCACTCGTTCGGTCGCGCGCGCCCCGCGCAGGCCCACGGCGGCGGCGCTGACCGTCATCTTCCGCCACGGCGCCTTCGCCAAGGCCTCGTACGCCGCGGCCCCCGCCACACCGGTCACCAGCGCGGGCACTGCCTTCCCGACCAATCCCTGCCAAGCCATCCCGACCACTTCCCTTCTGTCGTCGATGAACACCGCCGCGGGCCATCCCCGAAACCCCTGCCCGGGACTATACCCCCCCACCCTATACGGGGTCTACTCCAGCACGGAGAAGGGCATAACGTCACTTCCGACGCCAGCGGGTACCGCACCGGGATGGTGACCGCGGTTGCGGCGATGACGTGTTGCGATTCAGCCATGCCTCGGCTAGTAATGGGCCAGGTAGACAACCGGAGGCTAGGCAGGTGGCTGCGACGATTCCCGACAACATCGCGAACATCGGCCTACCGGCCGGCCTCTTCTGTTTGTCTGCCGACCGCCGCCGCTTGCGTGAACCCTGCCGCCGGGCGCGGACCGACCGCCCAGCGTTCCGGGTTTGCGACGACCCAGCCGACGCCGCTGGAACTGGACGACCGCGCGGTCAGCGACGGGCAAATCCGACCACCGCCGGGCTGAGGCGCGCGCGGCCGAGCACCGCGGACCTTGCTGCGTGACCGACTTCGTCAAACGTAACTCGAGCGCACCAACCGACTTTTTCGCCTACGAGGCCGCCGGGCTGCGCTGGCTCTCCGACGTCGACGGCGGCGTGGCGTGCGCTGAGGTGGTGTCATTCGATGCCGCCCAGCTCACCCTGCGGCGCCTCGAGTCGGGGGCTGCCAGCCGCGATGCGGCGTTCGAGTTCGGCAGCCGGCTGGCCGTCACCCATGACGCGGGCGCAGCGGGGTTCGGAGCCGGGCCCGACGGATGGGACGGACCCGGATTCTTCGGGCCCCTGTCGCAGCCATTGCCGATGTCGTTGCGAACGCATCAACGGTGGGGTGAGTTCTACGCCGACGAGCGGCTGACTCCGATGGCAGAGCGGGCTGGTGGGGACTTGGATGCCTCGACCCGCGCCGCGATCGACGAGGTCGCGGCACGTTGTCGCGCGGGAGATTTCGACGACGACGACCCACCGGCCCGGTTGCACGGCGATTTGTGGAGCGGCAACGTGATGTGGACGCCCGACCGAGTGGTGTTGATCGACCCCGCTGCGCACGGCGGTCATCGCGAAGCCGATCTGGCCATGCTCGCGCTGTTCGGCTGCCCCCATTTCGAGGCCATCCTCGACGGCTATCAGCGGGTCCGAGCACTGAGACCCGGCTGGCGCGAACGCATCGGCCTGCACCAACTCTTTCCGCTGCTGGCGCATGTGGCGCTGTTCGGTCGCGGGTACGCATCGCGTACCCACGCCTGCGCCCGGGCCGCGCTGATGGCCTAAGCCACGTTGAGAGTCCAAGCGTGGTGCCCAGGCCCTCGTCGACGGGGGTGGCCACCGCAGCGGCCGAAGGCTATGCCCGCGGAACCTCCCGCGGCGGGCTTCTTGCGGCCCGGACCGATAGCGTTGGGCCATGGAGCGCGAGGTGGGTCGGATGCAACCCGCGGTACTGCGCTCGGCCGTGCGCATCATGCGCGCCATGGCGACAGAGGGTCTTTCTGCGGTCGACGCCGCAGACCATGCGGGATACAGCCCGTATCACTTCAACCGCTTGTTCGCAGCGACTATGCGGGTCCCGCCGGGTGCGTACCTCACCGCTTTGCGCATCGATGCGGCCAAGCGGTTGCTGCTCGCCGACACAGCCCCGGTCATCGACGTTGCGGCCGCCGTGGGCTACGACTCGCTGTCCAGCTTCGCTCGGCGTTTCCGCTCCACGGTGGGCACTTCCCCGGGAGGATTCCGGGTGTTGGCCGATACCGTCGCCGAGAGCACCGTGCAGCCGTTCAAGCTCGGCGATCCCCGGCAACCGGCGGTGCGGGTGCTGCCACGGCTGCCGGACTCGCTTCGACCGGGGCCGGCGGTGGTGCTGTGGATCGGGTGGTTTCCCAGGCCGGCCGCGATCGGGCTGCCCGCCGCCGGCGTGGTGTCCACCTCGGCTGCGGAGGTGGAGCTGCCCCTTTGCCCGGGTAACCGGTGGTTGCTGTCGTTCGCGGTCTCCGCCCACGCCGGCCCCGAGGAACAGCTGGTGCCTCAGCGCCCGCTGGTCGCCAGGTGCCCTGCCCCGCTGACTGCGGCGACAACGGTCGAGCTGCACTACCGGCGCGCGACCGATCTCGACCTGCCGTTGCTCCCGGCGCTTCCGGTACTGAACCGGCCGGGCCACATCAGCAATTTCGGACAAAGATCGATGCGGGCACGTCGGTAACGTCAGGGTCGGCAGCAGGCCGAGCTCAACATACCCAAGGAGATTCCCGATGGCCGTCCGATTGCTTCCCCACCTCGCGTTTCCCGGAAACGGCGCTGAGGTGATGGCGTACTACCGCGACATTTTCGGCGGATCGCTCCGCGTGGTGAAGTACGGCGATTTCCCGATGGATCTGCCCTTCACGCCACCGGCCGGAGCCGTCGCCCACGCACACCTGGACAGTGGTGCCGTGCAGATCACCGGCGGCGACGCGATGTGTGGCGAGCGCGACGAGTCGCTGGAGAGTGCCACCTACTCGTTCTTGCTCGACATCGACTCGATCGAGGAGGCTACGGCGCTCATCGAGAAATTCACCTCCACCGGAGGGCGGGTCGCGATGCCGTTCGACAACGCTCCCTGGGGTGGCCACTACGGCCAAGTCATCGACAAGTACGGCCTGCGATGGGCCTTCAGCGTCATCCCTGCCAACACTTGATCGCCGATAGGCGTCGATTCGAACGCGCATGAAGACCCACGAACCTCGACGTCTACGGTCACCCGCGATCCCGTGCGGCCGCGCCCGGGACACGTCGGCGGCCGACCATGGCCCGGCAGTCCCGTTCTTCGTCGCCACTGTGCGGCCGGACGGGACCGCGCATGCCGCCGGTATCGGCGCCGTCAGGGCTGACGACGGATTGGGGTGCCCGGTCTCATGCCGGCACCCGGGCTCGAGGTGCGCTCAATCGCCGCGCCGTCACTCGCGCGTACAGGGCGCCGAGGGCCGGACCGCCGCCATGGCACCTGGACCGCTCAAGGCATCTTGAGATTTGCCCGACTTGTCGCACAGGCGCCGCGGCAAGGATGCACCCCCCGTTCGGCGCAACCCAAACATGCCTCGGCCTGCACAAACCTGCGGTGGCAGGTACAGGATTCGAACCTGTGTAGCTTTCGCGACGGATTTACAGTCCGCTCCCATTGGCCGCTCGGGCAACCTGCCGCCAGACAGGTTACAACGAACGGGTAGACAAAGCACAAACGGGCACACCACCACAGGAAGGAACCGATCCAATGGCGGACTCATCGTTCGACATCGTCAGCAAGGTCGACCGCCAGGAGGTCGACAACGCGCTCAACCAGGCCGCCAAGGAGCTGGCCACCCGTTTCGACTTCCGGGGCACCGACACCTCGATCGCCTGGAAGGGCGACGAGGCGATCGAGCTGACGTCGTCGACCGAGGAGCGTGTCAAGGCCGCCGTCGACGTCTTCAAGGAAAAGCTGGTCCGCCGCGACATCTCGATGAAGGCCTTCGATGCCGGCGATCCGCAGGCGTCCGGCAAGACCTTCAAGGTCAACGGCACCCTCAAGCAGGGCATCAGCAGCGAGAACGCCAAGAAGATCACCAAGCTCATCCGCGACGAGGGCCCGAAGACCGTCAAGACCCAGATCCAGGGCGACGAGATCCGCGTCACCAGCAAGAAGCGGGACGACCTGCAGGCCGTCATCGCGATGCTCAAGAACGCCGACCTGGACGTGGCGCTGCAGTTCGTCAACTACCGGTAGCGGGCCGTGGGCTGTTGTCGGGACGAATTTCCACACTTCGAGGGAGGTGCACGATGGCCGTGACTCCCCGGGAAGCCGCCGGCGGCGCTCCCCGCACCAACGGCTCCGACGACGGCTACTTCGACGTCGTCATCGTCGGCGCCGGAATCTCGGGCATCGACGCGGCGTACCGCATCACCGAACGCAACCCGGGCGCGAGCTACGCGATCCTGGAGCGGCGCGCGCAGATCGGCGGCACCTGGGACCTGTTCCGCTACCCGGGCGTGCGCTCCGACAGCAGCGTCTTCACGCTGTCGTTCCCGTTCGCGCCGTGGACCCGCCGCGAAGCCGTCGCCGACGGCGCGCACATCCGCGAGTACCTGACCGCCACCGCGCGCACGTACGGCATCGAACGCCACATCCGGTTCAACAGCCGTGTCCGCTCGGCCGATTGGGACTCGGCCACCGACACCTGGACGGTCACCGCCGAGCAGGACGGCGCCCGCACGACCTACCGCGCCAGGTTCGTGTTCTTCGGCAGCGGATACTACAACTACGACGAGGGCTACACCCCCGACTTCGCGGGCATCGACCAGTTCAGCGGAACCGTGGTGCACCCCCAGCACTGGCCGGACGACCTCGACTACACCGGCAAGAAGGTGGTGGTGATCGGCAGCGGGGCCACCGCCGTCACCCTGCTGCCGTCGCTGTCGGACCGCGCCGCGAAGGTCACCATGCTGCAGCGCTCCCCCACCTACCTCGTCTCGGCCTCCCGGTACGGCAAGGTGGCCGCCGTCACCCGGACTATGCTGCCGCACAAGGCCGCCCACCCGGTGCTGCGCATGTACGGCGCGCTGACGGAGGCGGGCTTCTTCGCCCTGTCCCGCAAAGCGCCGCGATTCGTCAGGTGGCTGCTGCGCCGCAGGGCGATCAGGAGCCTGCCCGCCGGCTACGACGTCGACACCCACTTCAAGCCGCGCTATGAGCCGTGGGACCAGCGGATGTGCCTGATCCCCGACGCCGATCTCTACAACGCGATCGGCGCCGGCCGCGCCGAGGTGGTCACCGACCACATCGACCATTTCGACGCCGCCGGCATCGCGCTCACCTCCGGCGCTCACCTCGACGCCGACATCGTCGTCACCGCCACCGGCCTGCAGCTGCAGGCGCTCGGCGGGACCACGATCAGTCTGGACGGCGTCGAGATCGATCCCCGGGACCGCTTCATCTACAAGGCGCACATGCTCGAGGACGTGCCCAACCTGTTCTGGTGCGTGGGCTACACGAACGCCTCCTGGACGCTGCGCGCCGACATCACCGCGCGCGCGACCGCGAAACTGTTGGCGCACATGGCTTCCCACGGCTACACCCACGCCTACCCACATCTCGGCGACGAACCGATGGCCGCGAAGCCGGCCTGGGACATCAACGCCGGCTACGTGCTGCGCTCGCCGCACGCGCTGCCCAAGTCCGGCACGAGCCGGCCATGGAACGTGCGGCAGAACTACCTCGCCGACGCCCTCGACCACCGGTTCGACCGGATCGGCGAGGCGATGGTCTTCGGCCGGGTGGCCGACTGGGCGGCGCCGGCGGGACCGCCGCCGGCCGGGTGACCGTCAGCCGGCCTTGTCGGGCCCCGCGGCGGACTCCCCGGGCAGGATCTCCTTGCCGCAGCTCGGGCAGAACTTCTCGGCGGGATGGTGTTCGGCCCCGCAACTCCAGCAGAAGTGCGGTTCCGCGGGCCTGGGCGGGGGTGCCGCGCCGATGAGCCGGGCCGCGCCGGCTTTGATGCCCCGGTGGGCGCGGACCAGATTGACCGCGTCACCGTCGCCGGGTCGAACGGGCCGGATGTCGGCGGCTTTCGCCGGCGTGTACAGGTGCCACCGGCTCCGCACCACCAGGACGGTCAGCCCCGCGCCGACGGCCAGCACCAGCACGACCGTGCCGATGACGTACCACATCAAGGTGGTGCCACTGAGCACCGAGGCGTCGCCGTAGCGCTGGCGCAGCGTCGCCGCACTCGTCTTGAGCTCCAGCAGCCCCGCGTAGTCGGGCGACATCGCCAGGGTCTGGTCGAAATCGTCGATCGCGTCGGTGTAGTGACCGGCGTAGAACTGAGCGAGCCCGTTGCGGTAGCTGACGTCGGCCGGTCCCAGCGTCGCCGTGACACCCTTGCCGGCCAGCAACGCGGCGAGGTTGCCGGCCGGCGCGACGAAGTTGAACGGCTGCGTCTCGCCGACGGGCGAGAAGCTGTTGACGCCGATCACCTTGCCGTTGAGTTCGACGGTGGGACCCCCGCTCATCCCCTCGGTGACGGCGGCATCGATCTCGTACTGCGGGACGCTGCCCATGGACGACTTCTTGCTGACCGTTCCGCTCTTGTTCGTCGGGTCCAGCGACGGATCGGTGATCCGTTTGGTGCTCTCCGGGTAACCCACCGCAAGGATCGGGGTGCCGATGCTGACGTCGGCGTCGGAAGCCAACTCCGACGACGGCATGTTGTGCCGCTCGACCTTGAGGACCGCGACGTCGCCCCTACTGAGGGGCCGGAAGTCCACGACGTTGGCGAGCAGCTTCCCCGCGGTGCGGGTTCTGCTGCCGTACACCAGAGTCAGCGCGGGCTGCGGGCCCCGGTCCGGGGTGTCGCCGACGACTTCGGCGTTCTGCCGGAGCCATTGGAAGATCGCGGCCGGGTTCTGCCCGATCGGCGAATCCGGGAACCGGAGGACGTACTCGGTGGCGGCCCGCTTGAAGATGAGGTCCTTGGCGCTGTCAGGATCCACACAGTGCCCCGACGTGGCCACCCACCCGTCGGGATTGACGACGAAGGCGGTGCAGAACCAGGTCGCGGTGAACGGAATGGTGGAGCCCTCGCCGAACTGCGACAGAAGCTGGCCGTTGGGCAACCGCACCCGGCCGGACGCCTGGCCCGAGAGGTACATGACGGCCGGCCGGATGGTCGCCGCCGCCCTCTCCCGCGGATTGGGCTGGGGGCGCCCGCCGTCGGCGGAGGCGATGCCCGCCGGTGCCGTCATCACCGCGATCGCGGCCGCGGACAGTGCCGCGAGCGTCCGGCCCCACCGAAGCATGGGCATCGTCCCTCTTCCCCTCGTTTCCCCTCGTTGCGGGCCGTACTGCAGACCTCCGACGATCCTGCAGCGCGGTCGGTGGTGCTAGGGACCGAAGTCCCCGGCCCGGGGGTCGATGGGTTTCGGCTTCGCTGCCGCCAGGTCGGTGAACTGTTACTACAATCTCCGGTGTCGGCAATACGCTGGTCAACATGGCAGGTGCGATGCGCGAACCCGAAGTCGTCGTCCTCGGCGGCGGGTCCTGGGGAACCACGGTGGCGTCGATCTGCGCGCGCCGGGGACCGACACTGCAATGGGTGCGCTCCGAGGTGACGGCCAAGGACATCAACGACAACCACCGCAACAGCCGCTATCTCGGCAACGACGTCGTGCTCAGCGACAGCCTGCGGGCCACCACCGACTTCGCCGAGGCCGCGCACTGCGCCGACGTCGTCGTCATGGCCGTGCCCTCGCACGGCTTCCGCGGTGTGCTCACCGAACTCGCCCGGGAACTGCGCCCGTGGGTGCCGGTCGTGTCGTTGGTGAAGGGACTCGAGCAGGGCACCAACCTGCGGATGTCGCAGATCGTCGAGGAACTGCTGCCCGGTCACCCGGCGGGAATCCTGGCCGGCCCGAACATCGCCCGGGAGGTGGGCGAGGGTTACGCCGCCGCCGCGGTCCTGGCCATGCCGGACCAGCACCTGGCGACCCGGCTGGCGGCGCTGTTCCGCACCCGGCGGTTCCGCGTGTACACCAACGACGATGTCGTCGGCGTGGAGATGGCCGGCGCGCTGAAGAACGTCTACGCCATCGCCGTCGGGATGGGCTACTCGCTGGGCATCGGCGAGAACACCCGCGCGCTGGTGATCGCGCGGGCGCTGCGCGAGATGACCAAGCTCGGCGTCGCGATGGGCGGCGATCCCGACACCTTCCCCGGGCTGGCCGGCCTGGGCGACCTCATCGTCACCTGCACCAGCCAGCGCAGCCGCAACCGCTACGTCGGCGAACAGCTGGGCGCCGGCAAGCCGATCGACGAGATCATCGCGTCGATGAACCAGGTCGCCGAGGGCGTCAAGGCCGCCAGCGTGATCATGGAGTTCGCCAACGACCTCGGCCTGAACATGCCGATCGCCAGGGAGGTGGACGCGGTGATCAACCGCGGCTCCACCGTCGAGCAGGCCTACCGCGGCCTGATGGTCGAGGTCCCCGGTCACGAGGTGCACGGCACGGGGTTCTGACCGACACGCGACGAGATCGGCACGTCCCCGCCGCACCGACCGCGTGCGAGTGCCCTATCCGCGCGCCATCGCCTCCAGCCGGCGGATACGGTCCTCGATCGGCGGGTGCGTGGAGAACAGCGAGCCGATCCGCTCGCCCGCGCGGAACGGGTTGGCGATCATCAGGTGCGCCTGGCTGGCCAGCTGCGGCTCCGGCGGCAGCGGTGCAGCCTGCACGCCGGCGGAGATCTTGCGCAGCGCCGATGCCAGGGCCAGCGGGTCACCGGTCAGCACGGCACCCGATTCATCGGCCTGGTACTCGCGGGAACGCGACACCGCCAGCTTCACCACCGTCGCGGCGATCGGCCCCAGGAACGAAACCAGCAGCAGCGCAAAGGGATTCCCGCCGTCACGGTTGCCGCCGAACATGCCGGCGAACATGGCCATGTTGGCCAGCGCGGTGATCACCGACGCCATCGCGCCGGCGACGCAGGAGATCAGGATGTCACGGTTGTAGACGTGGGAGAGTTCGTGTCCCAGCACGGCGCGCAGCTCGCGCTCGGTGAGGATTTCCAGGATGCCGGTCGTGCAGCACACGGCGGCGTTGCGCGGATTGCGGCCGGTGGCGAACGCGTTGGGCGCGTTGGTGTCGCTGACGTACAGCCTCGGCATCGGCTGGTGCGCGGCCGTCGCGAGCTCGCGGACGATGCGGTACATCACCGGTGCCTGCACCTCCGAGACCGGCTGGGCATGCATGGCCCGCAGGGCCAGTTTGTCGCTGTTGAAGTAGACATACACGTTCATGCCGACGGCGAACAGCATCGCAAAGAGCAGCGCCGTCCGGCCGAACAAGGAGCCGACGAAGACGATCAGCGCGGACATGCCGACCAGCAGAGCGAAGGTCTTCAGCCTGTTGGCATGCGGGTGCCAGGTCATCGGTGTCCTCCTCAGAACACTCGGAAAAGCTCAGAACACTCGGAAAAGCTCGGTCAGGGCCGACCGCTTCTCATTGAACGCCGGAAAGGACAGTCCGAGTTCCGCCGCGCCGGGTCCGCCGCTAACCGTGTCGGCTGATCGTGTAGTCGACCAGTGTCCGCAGCGCGCACCGGCCGGCGACGTCGGGCAACAGGGCGATCTCGTCGTACGCCTGCGCGGCGTACCGCGCCAGCAACTGCTTGGCCTTGGCCATGCCGGGCGAGGCCCGCAACAGCGTCAGCGCCTCGGCCACCGCCTCCCCGTCCTCGACGGGCCCGGCGAGCAGTTCGCGCAGCCGCGCCGCCTCGGGTCCCGGTTCGCGCAGCGCATAGACCATCGGCAGGGTGTTGACCCCCTCTCGCACGTCGGTGCCCGGCAGCTTGCCGGACTCGTGGGAGTCGCTGTCGATGTCGATGATGTCGTCGGAGATCTGGAACGCGGTGCCCACGATGCCGCCCAGCCGGCTCAGCCGCCGGACCTGGTCGTCGTCGGCACCGGAGAACATGCCGCCGAACCGACCGGCCGCGGCGATCAGGCAGGCGGTCTTCTCGTAGATGACCCGCAGACAATGCTCGATCGGGTCGTCGTTCTCGGCCGCGCCGCGGGTCTCGCGCATCTGCCCGGTCACCAGCTGGGCGAACGTCTCGGCGATGAGCCGCACCGCTTCCGGTCCCAGGTGTGACACCAGCCGCGACGCCGTGGCGAACAGGTAGTCGCCGGCCAGGATGGCGACGCTGTTGCCCCAGCGCACATTGGCGGTGGGTGCGCCGCGGCGCACCTCGGCCTCGTCCATCACGTCGTCGTGGTACAGCGTGGCCAGGTGCACCAGCTCGACCACCGCCCCGGCGACCGTCACCTCCTCGCCGTCGGGGTGCGGTCCCAGCTGCGCCGACAGCACCGTGAACAGCGGCCGGAACCGCTTGCCGCCGGCGGCGAACAGGTGCGTCAGCGAGTCGGTCATCACCGCGTCCGCATCGCGCAGCTCGGCTCCGATGCGCCGCTCGATCCGCTCGACGCCGCCCCGGACGGCCTCTGCCAGCGCGGCATCGCCGAAGTCAACGCCCGCCACCACCGTCGCCGGAGTCCTCACCCGACCAAACATACTGGTGCACATGCAGACGAGCGCGACCAGAACCCTCAAGGCCCAGGTGGTGGTCGTGGGCGCCGGTCCCGCCGGCTCGGCGGCCGCCGCCTGGGCCGCCCGGGCAGATCGGGACGTCCTCGTCGTGGACGCGGTTGCATTTCCCCGCGACAAGGCCTGTGGGGACGGCCTGACCCCGCGCGCGGTCGCGGAACTCGAACGTCTGGGACTGGGCGGCTGGCTCGCCACCCGCATCCGTCACCGCGGGCTGCGGATGAGCGGGTTCGGCGGTGAGCTGCGGGTGAACTGGCCGGGCCCGTCGTTCCCGTCGGCCGGCAGCGCGGTGAGCCGGCTCGAGCTCGACGACCGGATCCGCCGGTGCGCCGAAGACTCCGGGGCCCGGATGCTGCTCGGCTCCAAAGTGGTCGCCGCCCGTCATGACTCGTCACGCCGGGTGGTCTCGTTGACCCTGACCGACGGCACCGAGGTGGGCTGCGGGCAGCTGATCGTCGCCGACGGGGCGCGGTCGCCGCTGGGCCGCATGCTGGGTCGGCGCTGGCATCAGGAGACGGTCTACGGCGTCGCCGCGCGCGGCTATCTGACCACCCCGCGCGCCGACGACCCGTGGCTGACCTCCCATCTGGAACTGCGCTCCCCCGACGGGGCGGTGCTGCCCGGTTACGGCTGGATCTTCCCGCTGGGCAACGGCGAGGTGAACATCGGCGTCGGCACGCTGTCGACGTCCAAGCGGCGAGCGGAGCCGGCGCTGCGCCGGCTGATCTCCTACTACGCCGACCTGCGCCGCGACGAGTGGGGCTTCACCGGCGAGCCCCGGGCGGTGGCGTCGGCGCTGCTGCCGATGGGCGGCGCGGTGTCCGGGGTGGCCGGACCGAACTGGATGCTGGTGGGCGACGCCGCGGCCTGCATCAACCCGTTGAACGGCGAGGGTATCGACTACGGCCTGGAAACCGGTCGGCTGGCCGCCGAACTGCTGGACCGCGGCGACCTGTCGAAGGCGTGGCCGGCGCTGCTGCAACAGCACTACGCCCGCGGCTTCTCGGTCGCACGCCGGCTGGGTCTGCTGCTGACCTTCCCGCGGTTCCTGCCCGCGACGGGACCGATCGCGATGCGCTCCCCGGCACTGATGGCGATCGCGGTGCGGGTGATGGCCAACCTGGTCACCGATGAGGACGCCGACTGGGTGGCGCGGTCCTGGCGCGGGGCCGGCCGGTTGTCCCGGCTGGCAGACCGGCGGCCCCCGTTCACCTGACCCGAGATCGATCCGTGATCGAGGTGTATAGTCCCGCTAATGAAGCGTACCGGGCTGGTCACGGGCATCGCCGTCGCGGCTGCAGCGATCGCGCTGGCCGCGCCGGCGCAGGCCGACTA
>CAYVQQ010000019.1:0-20879 GCA_964453085.1 uncultured Mycobacterium sp. | reverse complement strand
ATGTCGATGGGCATGGCGGCGGGGGGCCATCAGACACCCAACGGCACCTACTGGGTCCAGGACAAGAAGGCGTCGGTGGTGATGGACTCCTCGACGTACGGGGTGCCCGTCAACTCGACCTACGGCTACAAGGTGACGGTGGAGGACGCGGTCCGTTTCGACAACGTCGGCGACTACGTGCACAGCGCGCCGTGGTCGGTGAGTGACCAGGGCAAACGCGATGTCAGCCACGGCTGCATCAACCTCAGCCCCGCCAACGCGAAGTGGTTCTTCGACAACTTCGGCCCGGGAGATCCGATCATCGTGAAGAACTCCGTCGGCACCTATGCCAAGAACGACGGTTCCAACGACTGGCAGAACTGAGCTTTCTCCCTCTCGCGCGGGTTCAGTTCCAGATCCGGACCCGGCGGGCGGGCTCCAGGAACAACGCGTCGCCCTCGGCGACGCCGAACGCCTCGTAGAACGAGTCGATGTTGCGCACCACCCCGTTGCAGCGGAACTCCGGGGGGGAGTGCGGGTCGACGGCCAGGCGCCGGATCGCTTCGGCGTCACGGGCTTTGGTCCGCCACACCTGGGCCCAGCCGTAGAACACCCGCTGCACCCCGGTGAGCCCGTCGATGACGGGAGCGGGCCGACCGCCCAGCGACAGCTCGTAGGCCAACAGCGCGATGGACAGCCCACCCAGGTCGCCGATGTTCTCCCCGACGGTGAAGGCGCCGTTCACATGGTGCTCGCCGCTCAGCGCCCGCGGTGTGTACCGCTCGTACTGCTCGATTAAAGCCTTTGTGCGAGCAGTGAATTCGGTACGGTCGTCGTCGGTCCACCAGTCGACCAGATTGCCGTCGCCGTCGTATTTGGCGCCTTGGTCGTCGAAACCGTGGCCGATCTCGTGGCCGATCACTGCGCCGATCCCGCCGTAGTTGGCCGCGTCGTCGGCCCCTGCGTCGAAGAACGGCGGTTGCAGAATCGCCGCCGGGAAGACGATCTCGTTCATCCCCGGGTTGTAGTAGGCGTTGACGGTCTGCGGCGTCATGAACCACTCGTCGTGGTCGACCGGCCCGCCGAGCTTCGCCAGCTCGCGGTCGTGGTTGACGGCGTAGCCGCGCCGGTAGTTGCCGTACAGGTCGTCGCGGTCGATCACCAGCGTCGAGTAGTCACGCCACTTCGCCGGGTAGCCGACCTTGGCAGTGAACTTGTCCAGCTTGGCCAGCGCGCGCTCCCGGGTCCGCGGCGTCATCCACTCCAGATCGCTGATGGACAGGCGGTAGGCCGCCTGCAGGTTCTCCACCAGCGCGTCGATGCGGGACTTGGCCTCGGGCGGGAAATACCTTTGCACATACAGCTTTCCGACGGCATCGCCCATCAGGTTCTCCACCAGTGACACGCCGCGCTTCCAGCGGTCCCGGATCTGCTCGGCGCCGGTCAGCAACCGTCCGTAGAAGTCGAAGTCGGCGGCGACGACGTCGCGGGTCAACCAGCCGGCGCGGGCCCGGATCACCCGCCAGCGGGCCCAGCGCTTCCAGTCCTCGAAGTCCTCGCCCCGCCACAGCGCGGCGAAGGCGGTGAGATAATCAGGTTGGCGTACAACGACTTCAGCGAACCCCGCAGGGGTGCCGCCCAGTGCGGTGACCCAGCAGGCCCAGTCGAAGCCCGCCGCCTCGGCTTGCAGCTCGGCGAACGTGCGCAGGTTGTAGGTGAGGTCGGCGTCGCGTCGCTTGACCACGTCCCAGTGCGCGGCCGCCATTTTGCTCTCCAGCGCCACGATGCGGGCCGCGGTCTCCGTGTGACTGTCGGGGTCCCCGCCGAACACCAGCGCGAACATCCGCGCGATGTGCCGCGGATAGGCGGCAAGCACCGCCGCATGCTGCTCGTCGCGGAAGTACGACTCGTCGGGCAGCCCGATACCCGACTGGGTGAAGTGCACCAGGTAGCGGGCCGAGTTCTTGGAATCGGTGTCCACATACAGCGCGACGCCGCTACCGACCCCGGTGCGCTGCAGGGCGCCCAGCGTCGCGGCCAGCGCGGCCGGATCGGCGGCCCCGTCGATGGCCGACAGCTCGTCGAGCAGCGGACGCAGGCCCCGGCGTTCGACGGTGTCCTCGTCGAGAAAGCTCGCGTAGAGGTCGCCGATGCGCTGCTCGTCGGTACCCGCGGTCGCAGCGCCGGCGCTGACCTCGACGATCAGGTCGCGCACCTGCTCCTCGGCGCGGTCGAACAGGTGACGGAACGCGCCGTCGGTCGCCCGGTCGGCCGGGATCACGAATTCTGCCAGCCAGCGGCCATTGACATGGCCGAACAGGTCGTCCTGGGGGCGGGTGCCGCGATCGACATGGCTCAGGTCGATACCCGAGCGGATGGCCTCGACTGTCACCCTGCCATCATTCCATCTGCTCGGGGTGCGACGATCTGGCCATGTCCGACGGCGAGCGAACCGAGGCGCCGGCGAGCGGAGAAACCGCCGCCGTGGACCGGATGTTCTCTCCCTACGGCGTCGCCTCGGGCATCTTCGGCGTCCTCTCGGTGGCCGCCGTCGCGCTCGGGGTCGTCATCTGGTCCGGCCATCGCGACGCGGTCGCCGAGCGCGCCCGTCTGACCCGCGTCATGCAGGCCGCCGCCGACTGGGCGGGCGTGCTGATCAACATGAACAGCGGCAACGTCGACGCCAGCCTGCAGCGGCTGCGCGAGGGCACGGTCGCGGATCTCAACGCCGACTTCGACGCCGCGGTGCAGCCCTATCGGCAGGTGGTGGAGAAGTTGCAGTCGCGCAGCAGCGGCCGGATCGAGGCGGTGGCGATCGACACGCTCCACCGCGGCCCGGACCCGCAGCCGTTCGCCGGCCGTACGGATTCGGTGCTGCTGGTCGCGACGTCGGTCAGCGAGAACGCCGGCGCCAAGCCGCAGACGGTGCGCTGGAACCTGCGGCTCGACGTCTCCGACGTGGACGGCAAGCTGCTGATCTCCAGACTGGAGTCGGTCCGGTGAAACTGGGTTTGAGCCGATGAGAAATGTCTGGCGGCTGCTGGCCTTCGACATCCTGGCCCCACTGGCGGCGATCGCCGCACTGGTGGCGATCGGGGTGGTGCTCGCCTGGCCGCTGTGGTGGGTCTCGGTGTGCTCGGTGCTGGTGCTGCTGATCACCGAGGGGATCGGCGTCAACTTCTGGCTGCTGCGCCGGGACGCGGTCAGCGCCGGCACCGACGACGAGGCGCCGGCTTTGCGACTGGCCGTGGTCGTGCTGTGCACGACCGCCCTGGTGGCGGCGGTGGTGACCGGGTACGTGCACTGGACCAGGGCCGACCACGCCTTCGACCGGGACTCCCGCGAGGTGGTGCAGATCGCCACGAGGATGGCCGAGGCGATGGCGTCGTTCACCCCGGGCGAGCCGGCGGCCTCCATCGACCGGGCCGCGGCGATGACGGTGCCGGAACGGGCGGGCGCGTTCAAGGAGCAGTACACCAGATCCAGCGCCGAACTCGCCCGGCAGAACGTCACGGCGCAGGCCACCGCGCTGGCGGCCGGCGTCGAGGCCATCGGTCCCGCGGTCGCCAGTGTGGCGGTGATCCTGCGGGTGACGCAGAGCGCGCCCGGTCAGCCGCCGAACCGCGCGGAGCCGGCGCTGCGGGTGGGTCTGGTCAAGCGCGGCAGCTCATGGCTGGTGTCCGACGTGGTACCGGTCAACTCCCGCTGAGAGATCAGTTGGATTCCGCGGCGCGCGCGGAGCGGACCTTGACGAACCTGTCCGACAACCGGCGCATCCGGATCATCAACGACGCAGACGGGCTGGTGCTGCCGTCGAGATAGCCGGCCAGGTCGCGCGGGTTCACGCCGATCCGCGACGCGAACTCGTGTTCAGCCAGCCCGGAGCGATCGATCAGCACCCGCACATGGCGGGCCACCTCGGCGCGTTCGTTGGTCTCCAGGTGCGCGCGGGACCGTTCCAGCACCTCGCTCAGGGCCCGGGAGATGCCCGACGGCCGGGTTCCCTCGAGGACTTCTTCGACCTGGCGGGCGGTCCGCCCGTAGGGGTCGCGTTTCAGGGCGGCGGCGATGCTCTTCCACGTCGCGATGTCCCCGCCCTGCAGCGCTGAGCGGATGGCGGCCGTCGACCAGAACTCGACCGGCTGATCGGGTGCGGGCAGGGATTCGTTCCCGGACCGCGGTGACCGTGACGCCGGGCGCCGGTCAGATGCCAACGTCACCTCGCCTCCTCCAGCATCGCTACGGCCACCGACAGGCACCGCTGCCTGACTTCGTCCCAGTCCGCCTCGGCGTCCGGGCCGGACCACCGCCCCTCGGTGAAGTCGCAAGGATGCGGATCTGCGAGCCGACGGACCAATTGGGTGGCGATCCAATCCCGCCTCGATGACTGGCAACAGTAGTACGTGTCGATTTTGCCGAGCACCACAGCGGCGGTCTCGGGGTCCACCGTGCCGACCATATCCGCGAATTCGGCGTAGTCGCGGCTGGTGTTACGGCACATGATCAGGTAACCCTTGAGGCGCAGCGCCTCGGCCCCGGTCGGGACCAGCAGCCGGTCCCCGGTGGGCAGCTGCACGTTGGTGGTCTCCACCGGGCTGAGCCGCTCGAATTTCGCCGCGTCGCCGGCCTGCTTGGTCTGCAGTGCGTCGAGGGCGATCGACAGCCGGCCCCGCCACAGCGTGACCGGGTGCACCGGACGGTCGCCGCCGGAGTTCGCGCGGACGATGCCGTGACGGGAGCCGCGGCCCCTCGCCAGCCGCTTTGCCGTGGAATTCCCGTTGCCGTTGCGATTACTACTGCGGTTGCCGTCGCCGTTGCAGGCGGGGCCCGCAGCGGGCAGCGGGCGGTCCGCGTCGGGGCCCGGCCCTCGGTCCCGCCGCGTGTTTGCCGCGGCGCCGTCGCGGGCGCAGCCGGTGAAGGCCAGCGGGTCGGCCACGCAGATCGCGTCCGGGGCCAGGTCCTTGAACTTGGCGGCTGACTTGAGCACCACCCGTAGGTCGGCACCGGGGGCGACCAGCGCCGAGAGGTCGTCGGGGACGAGCACGACGTCGCCGAGGTCGACCTCGGGAAGGGGCCGGTCGAAGTCGACCGACGGCAGGACGCGCGACAACCAGGACGGGATCCACCAGTTCCACTGCGCGAACATCGCCATCAGCGCCGGTACCAGGACCAGCCGCACCACCGTCGCGTCGACCGCGATCGCGACCGCGCACGCGACGCCGATCTCGGCGACCAGGGGCATGCCGGCGAAGGCGAACCCGATGAACACCGCGATCATGATCAGGGCGGCGCTGGTGATGGTGCGGGCGCTGGTGCTCACGCCACAGGCGACGGCATCGCGGGTGTTTCCCGTTTGCAGGAAGCGCTCCCGGATGCGGGTGAGCAGGAAAATCTCGTAGTCCATCGACAGCCCGAAGGTCATCGCGAGCACCAGCGGGGGCACGGTGCTGTCGATCGAGTTGAGCCGGCGGAAGCCAAGGTCGGCCAGCCAGCCCCACTGGAACACCAGGACCAGGCTGCCGTAGGCGGCCGCCACGGACAGCAGCGTCATCATCACGCCTTTGAGCGCCAGGAACACCGAGTGGATGGACAGCAGCAACATCACGAACGCGATGAGGGCGACGCAGAGCAGCACCAGCGGCTCGGTCTGCGCCACCCGGTCGTCGAAGTCCTTGATCAGCGCGGTCGGTCCGCCGACGGCGACGGTTGCGGTTCCCGCGTCGGGCACCTTGGTCAGCTGCGCGCGCAGCCAGCCGACGGTCTGGCGGGCGCTCAGCTCGTCGGGGTCGACCGAGAGCACCGCGGACAGCAGGGCGCTGCCGTTGTCGTCGGCGAACTGTGGCGGCGAGACCGAGGCGACGTCGGGTGCCTGGGTCATCCGCTGCCGGACCGCGGCGAGCAACTGACTGTGTTCGGGTGAGGACGCACCCCCGTCCGGGAACGTGACGAGCACCTGGACCGGCCCGAGCGTGCCGGGGCCCAGCGCCTGCGCCGCGGCGGCGACCCCGGCGCGGATCTCGTGCGAGGAGTCGAACTGCCGCAGCAGGCTGTTGCCCAGGACCATCGATGCGGCCGGCAGCGCCATGACGAGCAGGATCGACGAGGCGGCCAGCGCCGAGACCCACGGCCGGCGCATCACCCCGCCGATCCAGCGGGTCCAGAATCGGGACTGGGTGCAGTCCGGCTGGCGCGACCAGCGCAGCAGCGCCGACCTCCTGGCCGCCGCACGGCCGAACGTCGCCAGCACCGCAGGTGTCAGCGTGGTCGAGGTCAGCATCGCCATGGCGACGGCCAGGATCGCGCCGGTGGCCATCGACCGCAGCGCCGGGGTGTTGATCAGGTAGATGGCGGTCATCGAGGCGATGACGGTCAGCCCGGACAACACCACGGCCAGCCCGGACGTCGCCATCGCGGCGTCGACCGCCTCGCACGGCCGACGGCCGGTGCGCAGCTCTTCCCGGAAACGCATCAGGATGAACAGCGAATAGTCGACGGCAAGCGCGATGCCGAACATCGACACGGTCGGCGCCGCGAACACTGACATGGTGGTGTAGGTGGACAGCAGGTAGACCAGGCCCATGGTGACCACGACGGTGCAGACGCCGAGGGCGAGTGGGATCGCCGCGGCGGCCAGGGAGCCGAACACCGCCAGCAGGACGATCAGGATGATCGGCAGGTTCCAGCGTTCGGCGGCCGCGATGTCGTGCTTGGTGTTGGCCGCCGCCGCGGCGCTCAGCGCGCCCTGGCCGATGACATACAGCCGCACCCGGCCGTTCGCGGTGTGACCCGGTTGATCGCCGTTGACGCCGACCTCGGCGCGTAGCTGCTTGGCGACGTCGCTGGTGCCGGAGTTGCGGGCGTCCAACCGCAGCGACAACACGTAGGGCCGGTCGGGCTGCGGTGGCCGCTGCCGCGGATTGGGCGCCTCGGTGACACCGGGGAACCGGGCGATGATGCCCCTGAGCTGCGCCACCGCGTCGTTCATGTCCTGGAAGCCGGCGTCCGGGCGGGGCGCCGCCACCAGCGCCAGCGACGGCGCCCCCAGGTCGCGGTACTGGTCCCGCAGTTGGTCGTGGACCAGCAGCGACTGCGAGCCGGCCACCTCGAAACCACCGCCGGTGAGATTGCCCGACTGCGTCAGCGCCAGGTACGCCGCCGGCAGCAGCGCCAGCAGCCAGCCCGCGAACACGAACCAGCGATATCTGCGCAGGGTGCGGCTGACGCGCATCATGTACTGCTGGATGTCGGGCTCCCCCGGTCTTCTGACGCAACGCGTGCAGGCGCGAGGATACCGCAGGCGGCTGCGGAGGTGCCCGGCTTATTCGGTTCCTGAGCTGCGGTGATACCGATGTTGCCAACACGCGGCCCAGTCGTTGTGGATCAGTGACCTTCGGGCTGTAGGTCACCTGCGGTGGCAGCCGCACCGTCGGGCTGGCAGGATGGCCGATGGCCGTGCGGGGCTGGGCGCCGCTTTCGAAAAGTCGGCCGTTGACCGCAGCCGATTCGGCGGTGTGGGCGCCGGGGGACACCGGTCCCGCCTTGACCGGCTCGGAGGACCGGCAGGGAGGATGTTTCGATGATCGCAGGTCGCGCGACCGCGCGCCGCGGACTCCGCGGCCTGTCGATGGGGTTGATCGCGGCCCTGGTGCCGGGCGGCGTCGCCGCCGTCGCAGTGGCGGCCGGGCCGCCCGCGGGTGGTGCCAAGGACCCGTGCGCGGCCAGCGAGGTCGCCCGGACGGTCGGGTCGGTCGTCAAGTCCATGGGCGACTACCTGGATGCACATCCCGAGACCGATCAGACGATGACCACGTTGCTGCAGGAGCGGTCCGGGCCGCAGTCCGTCGGCACGCTGAAGGCCTATTTCGAGGCCAACCCGAAGGCCGCCGCCGACATGCAGAAGGTTTCCGAGCCGCTGACGGGGTTGACGGTGCAGTGCAAACTGCCGATCAGCATCCCGCAGGCTCTGGGCCTGATGCAGCAGATCCAGGGCGGGCTGCCGGGCCAGCCGGCCAGCGTGCTGCCGGCCGGCGGAACGGCGGGCACCAACCCGCTGTCCGGCCCGCCGAGGGGCAACACCGTCGGTTAACCGCCGGCCGCGGCGGCGTCCTCGTCGAAGGGGTCGGCAGAGTCATCGGCGTTCTCGGTGCGGAACACGAAGAAGAACACCACCCAGCCGACTGCGGCGATCAGCAACCAGCTGATCAGCCGGTAGATGAGCATCGCCGAGATGGCGCTCGGCAGCGACATGCCGCTCGAAACCAGACCCGGCACCAGCACCGCCTCGACGACCAGCAGCCCGCCGGGCATCAGCGGTATCGTCCCGACCGCTCGGGCGGCCGCGTAGGCGACCGTCAGCCCGGCGACCGACGCGTGGTCGCCGGCCGCGTACGCGGCGAAGCCCAGGCAGGCGACGTCGGCGATCCAGTTGAACAGGGACCAGCTGAACGCCACAGCCAAATCGCGCCGGCCCAGGCTCACCGACTCCAGCTGCATCAGCGTCTTGCGCCACTTGTCCAGCCCGGCGTCGGCGGGCCGGCCGCGCACGGAGTTGACCCACGACAGAACCCGACATCCGATTCCGTCGATCAGTTCCGGGCGCGACGCGACCGCCTGGGCCAGCAGCAGCAGCGCGACGAATCCGCCAAGGGTGAACAGCAACGAGAACGGGTTGTTCTTCGCGCCCAGGAAGAACGCCCCGCCCAGGCCCAGCAGTGCCAATCCCACCGCCTGCAGCACCCCGGACATCACCAGCTGCCAGGACGCGACCACCGTCGAGGCGCCCCAGATCCGTTGCTGGCGCAACAGGAACGTCGCAGACAGCACCGGGCCGCCAGGCAACGTGGTGCTCAGCGAGTTCGCGGCGTAAAAAGCGGCCTCCGACCGCAACTGCTTGACGTGGACCCCGGCGGATTTCAACAGCGTCCGCTGGATCTGCGCGAAGCTGTGCATCGACGCCGCCGCCGCCACCACCGACGCCAGCAGCCACCACCGGTTGGCCTCGTAGACGCTGATCCAGCCCTTGGTCAGGTGGTCCCAGCCGAGCGAGACCTCGACCGCGAGCACGATCCCGACGATGCCGAGGATGACCCATCGTAGCCACCAATACCTGCCCCGCGAGGACTCCTCGCGGGGCAGGTGGAGCTTGCGGGCGGGCGCGTCGTGAGACACGTGCTTCAGCGTAACTGTGCAGGTGGCGCAGCAGTCCCGACACGGAGCCGACCGTGTCGCCGTCGTAACCGGATCGTGCTGGCCCCGAGGGGCGCCGGCCCGACCGATAGGCTGACGCAATGTCGGGAAGCGTCGACGAATCCTCCGATGCGGCCGCGGTCGAACCCCTGGTCCGTAAGACCGCGGCCTGGGCGTGGCGTTTGCTGATTATCTTCGCTGCGCTGGTCGCCCTCGCCTGGCTCCTCAAGAAACTAGAGATCATCGTCGTCCCGGTGTTGCTGGCGCTGATGCTGAGCGCCCTGCTGGTGCCGGCGGTCGACTGGATGGACGGGCGGGGCCTGCCACGCGGCGGGGCGGTGGCGTTGGTCCTGCTCGGCGGCTTCACGATTCTGGGCGGCATCCTGGCGTTCGTCATCACCCAGTTCATCGATGGCCTGCCCGGCCTCACCGACCAGGTCGCCCAGAGCATCGACTCCGCCCGCAGGTGGCTGATCCAGGGGCCCCCGCACCTGCGCGGCGACCAGATCGACCGCGCGGGCAACGCCGCGATCCAGGCCCTGCGTGACAATCAGGCGAAACTCACCAGTGGCGCGCTGTCCACGGCGGCCACCATCACCGAGTTGGTCACGGCGGCGGTGCTGGTCCTGTTCACGCTGATCTTCTTCCTGTACGGCGGACGCAACATCTGGCACTACGTCGCCAGGATCATTCCCGCGCGCTCCCGCGACCGCGTGCTGGAGGCCGGCCGGGCCGGGTACTCCTCGCTGATCGGGTATGTGCGGGCCACGTTCCTGGTGGCACTGACCGATGCCGCCGGGGTCGGCACCGGCCTGGCGATCATGGGGATACCGCTGGCTCTGCCCCTGGCCTCGCTGGTGTTCCTGGGCGCCTTCATCCCGCTGGTCGGTGCGGTGATCGCCGGCTTCCTGGCCGTGATCGTCGCACTGCTGGCCAAGGGGTTCGTCTACGCGCTGATCACGCTGGGGTTGCTGGTGGTGGTGAACCAGATCGAAGCGCATCTGCTGCAGCCGCTGGTGATGGGGCGGGCGGTCTCGATCCACCCGCTCGGGGTGGTGCTGGCGATCTCCGCCGGCGGTGTGCTCGCCGGGATCATCGGCGCCCTGCTGGCCGTGCCGACTGCCGCGTTCCTCAACAACGCGCTGCAGGTGCTGCTCGCCGCCGAACCCGAGGCCGAGGCCACCAGACAGGCCGGAGGCGACGACGTGGGGGCGATTGCCCAGGCCGAACCCGACAGCATCGAGGGAGCCGGCGATTGAACGCCGCGGCTACAAGCGGCCCTCACGGCGCAGCAGGTCCTGGGCGCTGAGCGCGCCGCCGACGCGACGGCGTTGACGAGAGACATCGCTGTCGGCTTCCTGGCCGGAGCCTTGCCCACGGGCGTTGAGCCTCTCGGTGGCCGCCGCGGAGTCGTTGGCCTCCGGCCGCATGACCGGCAGGGCCATCGTCGGTTCTGCGGGATCGGCGGGATCGACCTTGCCGGACGGGTCGCCCGTCGGGACCGGCATGGCCCGCGTCTGACCGCTGGAGGGCGGCGGAGGCGATGGCGGTGGGGCCGGAGGCGACGGCGGCCGTGCCGGGCCGGGCTGACCCGGGCCGCCGGAGCCCGCCGACCGCTCGTGGGCGGGTGGTTGCTGGTTGTCGGGCGCCCTACCCGCGCTCTTGTCTACCGCCGGCCGGGCGGGCTTGGTGTCGCCGGCCGGGCGGGCGCGGCCGGGCGGGCGGGACCGCACCGGTTCGGGCGCACCGGGGTGGGTCGGGTCGTGCGGTGCACGCGGGGGAGCCGCAACCAACGCACCCGCCGACACCGGGGGCCGCGCGGGCCAGCCGTTGATCGTGGGCCGTTTGCGCTCGTCGGGCAGGTCTATCTCGCCCAGGCCGATGCGGTTCTGTAGGCGCCGGGCCCAGCGCGGCGCCCACCAGCAGTCGTCGCCGAGCAACTTCATCACCGACGGCACGAGGAACATGCGCACCACGGTCGCGTCCAGCAGCAACGCCGCCATCAGCCCGAAGGCCAGATACTTCATCATCACGAGGTCGGAGAACACGAACGACCCGGCGACCACGGCCAGCACCAGAGCGGCCGCCGTGATGATCCGGCCCGTGGTGGCGGTGCCGATCCGGATGGCTTCCGCGGTGGACATGCCGCGTTCTCGCGCCTCGACCATCCGGGACACCAAGAACACCTCGTAGTCGGTGGCCAGGCCGTAACCCACCGCCACGACCAAGGCGATCACCGGCGCGGTCAGCGGGGTGGCGGTGAAGTTGAGCCACTTGGAGAAGTGCCCGTCGACGAAGATCCACGTCAGGATGCCCATGGTGGACCCGAGTGTCAGGGCGCTCATCACCGCCGCCTTGACCGGCAGCACGAACGACCCGAACGCCAGGAACATCAACAGCATGGTCGCGGTCAGCAGGACGACCAGCATCACCGGCATCTTGGCGAACAGGCTGTGGATCGAGTCCTGTTCGAGGGCCGGGGTGCCACCGACCCAGATCTCGAGTCCCTTGGGCGGCGTGATCGATCGCAGTTCGCTCAGCTTCTTCTGGGCGTCCTCCGGGTTGATCAGCCCGTTCTGCAGCACCCGGACCGAGGGGTCTTTCGACGCACCCGGCGCGTAGCTGCGTTCCTGCCACATTTTCGCGGGGTCATTGTCCGGTTCGATGAAGCCGCCGATCGACATGGCCCTGTTGCGCACGTCGGCGAGCTGGGCATCGGTGACGGGCTGGTGGTTGGTCGCCTGGACCACCAGGGTCAGCGGGTTGGTGCGGTAGCCGGGGAAAAGCTTGTCGAAGTGCTCCTGCGCAAGGCGCACCGAGTTGTCGGGCGGCAGGTACTTCTCGCTCATCCCGCCCAGCTTCAGGTTGCCCAGCGGGATGACCAGCAAGATCATGCCGACGACGATCGGTATGGCGAACACCAACGGCCGCCGCATCACCCAGTTGACCAGCTTGCCCCAGAACCCCGCCTCGACCTCTTCGCGGGTCTTGGTCTTCTGCAGGCGGTCGGCCAGCCAGTTCAGGTAGGCGCGGGAGACCCTCCAGTCGCGCAGGAAGGGCACGCGGAACAGCGTCCGCACCCCCAGGGCGTCGACATGCTTGCCCAGGACGGCCAGGCACGCGGGCAGCAGCGAAACCGACAGCAGCGCGGCCAAGCCCACCGCGGCGATCAGCGCGTAGGTGAGCGAATGCACGAAACCCTGTGGCAGCAGGAGCAGACTCGCGCCCGAGGCGATGATCAGCACCGCGGAGAACGCGATGGTGCGCCCGGCCGTCATGACGGTCCGCCGCACCGCCGCCTCGGTGTCGTAGCCTTCGGCTATCTCCTCCCGGAACCGGCTCACCACGAAAAGGCCATAGTCCACCGCGATGCCCAGGCCGATCAGCGAGACCACCGGCTGGGCGAAGAAGTGCACCGGCCCGAAAACCGCGAGCAGCCGGAGGATGCCCAGGCCGCCGGCGATGCTCAGTCCGCCGACCATCACCGGCAGGCAGGCGGCGACCACACCACCGAAGACCAGGAACAGCACCACCGCCACCAGCGGCAGCGCAAGCACTTCCATCCGGCGCTGATCGGTGGCGATCGTGCCGGTCAGCGCGTTGGCCACCGGTTCGAGCCCGGCGAGTTGGACCTTGCCGCCGTCGAGTTTCTGCAGCGCCGGAGCGATGTCCTTGTAGTTGTTGAGGATGGTGTCGTCGTCATTGCCTTTCAGCGGGATGGAGACGAAGGTGTACTTCTTGTCGTCGGTGGCCATGCCCTTGACGACCGGGTTGGTGGTGTCGGGCGCGCGGAGGTAGCCGGCCCAGCCCAGCACCTCCCTGGAGTGGTCCTTCTGGAACGTGTCCAGCTCGTCGGTGATCTTCTTCGACCATGCCGGGTCGTTGACGGTCTTGCCGTCGGGCGCCTTGAAGATCGCCACGATGTGGCCGCTGCGGTCCCGGCCGTATACCTCGTCGCCGACGATCGATGCCTTGACCGACTGGCTGCCCTCATCGTAGAAACCGCTCTGCGTGACGTGCTTACCCAGGCTTATCCCGAAAACGCCGCCGATCAGGCACAGAGCGACCGTGACCCCGATTACGGTGTACCGGTAGCGGTACACCGTTCGACCCCACCAGGCGAACACGTGAGCTCCTTACTGGATCGGTACCGACCCGCGCGCAGGTTATCCAGTGTCACACACGGGCGGTCAACAGCGTCGACAGCGGCCGGAACGGCTGCAGCCACGCCCCCTGCTCGGGCAGCGAATCCAGGCCGATCCGCGGCAGCGGTTCCCTGAAGGCGCCGGCGACGTCCTCCAGGTCGACGAAGTCCAAGGTATCCGACGCTAGCGCCCAACTCGCATGTTCGCGAAATCCGAGCACCTGGACCGGCACCCCGGCACGGGCGATCTCCTCCAGCGGCGCACGGAACGCTTGACCGTCGGCAGACGCCACGACCAGGCCTGCGAGGCCTTCGGCGCGCCGCTGCTCTATGTGGGCGAGCATGTCCCGATCGACATCGCTTTCCTCGTCGATCTTCGGCTTGGCGAAGACCGCGAACCCCACGTTGCGCAGGGCGTCCACCCAGGGCCGCACCACCTCGGCGCTGCCCGGGGCGATGTTGGTGAAGACAGTGGCCTCCGGTTCGACCACGACGCCCGGACGGGCGGCGCTGATCTCGGCCGTCCGCGCCAGCAGCCAGCGGCCCAGCGCGTCGAAGCGGGGACGTTCCAGGGCGGTGGGCCGGCGACCCAGAATCGCGCCCAGGCCCATGTCGAGGTTGGGGGCGTCCCACACCAGCAGGACCCGCCCGCCCGACGGGTGGAAGCCCGACAGGCCGGCGCCGGTGAGGTCCCCCGGGGATTCCAGGGGTTCGGGCGCCGCTGCGGCGCCTTCCGCGAGGCTCACGTCCGCCGCCTCATTCCCGTCTCACCCAGATCAACCCCGTCTCACCCAGATCAACTCGGTTACGACGCTGCCGGCCGCGTGAGCCTTCGTCTCGTACTTGGTGGTGGGGCGGGCGACCGAGATCGGCAACGGCGCACCGGGCTCGGCCCGGCGCAGCCGCGGTTCGCCGTCACCGGCCTCGGCGATGTGCTCGGCATAACCGGGATGGTCCGTCGCTGCGTGCAGGACACCACCGGGGAGTAGCCGCTCGGCGATCATGCCAATCGTGGCGGGCTGGAGGAGGCGGCGTTTGTGGTGCCGGGCTTTGGGCCACGGATCGGGGAAGAATACGCGAACCCCGGTCAACGAGCCTGAGGCGATCAGGTTTTGCAGCACGTCGATCCCGTTGCCGCGGATCATCCGGATGTTGGCGACCTGTTCGCGGTCGACGGCGCACAGCAGCTGGGCCAGGCCCCGCCGGTAGACCTCGACCGCGATCACATCGATACCCGGCTCCTGCTTGGCCATCGCCAGCGTCGACGAGCCGCTGCCGCAGCCGATCTCGAGCACCACCGGTGCCGCGCGGCCGAACCAGGCGCGGATGTCCGGTGGCTCGCAGCCGCCCGGTTCCGGGTCATCCAGTGACAGCCCGAGCTGGGGCCAGCGGCGCTGCCAGGTGTCGCGCTGGGCCCCGGACAGTGCGGAACGCCGCGAGCGGAAACTCGTGGCCGGCAGGCGGCGCCGATCGCGGACATCCGCGGGCGGGCCCGCCGCGGATGTCATATCCGGCGCATGCATTTGTTCATGCCGGTGTTCATGCTGGTCTTCATAGTGGCCCACAACGGGTCGATGTAGCCGCCTCTGGTCCGGATTGATACCCAATGGTTGCCTCCGACTGGTAACAGGTAAACGGTGGCTCGCATCTGTCTCCTCCAGGTGCCACCATTCGGTGGGACCGCTCCGCGACGGCGGCGGGTCGCCGCGGTGGGCCGGGAGCGGGTCCGCACACCGGTCGCCCGGCGAACGCAGCCCGGTCCCGGAAGCGACGTTACAGCGGTCGGCGTCGGCGCCGGGCCGGCCGGATGGGAGCACCACATGAAGGGGCAGGGCACGCGGGTCTTCGTCGACGAGCTGACGCGGTTCGCCGCCGGGTACGCCGACCCCCGCGTGACGGCGATCACCGAACGCGCCGCGGAACCGCTGCGCGTGGCGGTCCGTGGCCGCCGCGGGGCGGGTCGCGGAGCGGTCGCGCGCGGGCTGCGGGCGGCGGCAGAGCAGGCCGGCATCGCGCCGGCGGTCTTCCGCGAGGCCGCCCCGGTGGGCGGGATGCAGCCCGACGCCGAGGTGATCGTCCACGTCGTCACCGAGGTGGTCAAACCCGAGGATGCAGACGCCATCGCCGGGGCACGACAGCCGGTTCTGGCCGTGCTCAGCAAGGCCGACCTGGTCGGCTCGCTGTCGGGCCGCACCGGTGACGGGCCGATCGAGGCGGCCCGCAGGCGGGCCGCCGACCTTTCCGCGCTGGTGGGTGTCCCCGTCGAGCCGATGATCGGGCCGCTCGCCGTCGCCGCGCTCGGGGGGCTGGATGCCGGCCTCTGGGAGGCGCTGCGGGTGCTGGCCGACCATCCCGGCCGCGTCGACCTCTTCGACCTCTCCTGTGACGGGTTCCTCACGGCGCAGTCCCCGGTGCCCGCCGACGTGCGGCTGGGCCTGCTCGACGCTCTGGGCCCACTCGGCACCGCGCTCGCCGTGGCTGCGGTGCGCCAGGGGAGGACACCGGCCCAGGTCCGGGTCCTGTTGCGGCGGATGAGTTGCGTCGACGCGGTCCTCGGCGCGCTGTCCGCCGTCAGCGCCGGGGCGCGCTACCGGCGCGTGCTCGACGCTGTCGTGGAACTGGAGGCCCTCGCCGTCGGCGACGAGCGGATCGACGGCTTCCTCACCAGTGACGACACCGTGCTGGCGCGGATGGCAGCCGCGCTCGACGTGGCGGAGGCGGCCGGGATCGAGACCGGCCCCGTCCCGGCGGACGGCCGCGATGCGGCCGCACACCTGTCGCGCGCCGTGCGCTGCCAGGACTACAGCCTCGGCCGGGCGGGCCCGGTCAGTGACCTGCACCGCTCCTGCGGCGCGGACATCGCCAGGGGGTCGCTGAGGTTGTGGGCGCAGGTCTGCGGATCGTTGCCCGAAGATCCGGGGCGCGTGTGGTGAGCGGCGGCGATCCGGCCGCCCGGGTCGACGCCCGCGTTGCGGCGATGGCGCCCCGGCTGGGTCCGCCCACCGTCACCCGTCGTGACGTGGTGCTGGTCGCCGGACCCTGGTTGGCCGGCGTGAGCTCAGTCGCCGCGGCGCTGCGCGAGCGGTTGTCGCAGCACAAGTTCGTCGAGTCGACGGACCTGGCTCCCGGTGACGCGCCGGCCGCGGTGGTGTTCGTCGTCTCGGCGGCGGCACCCTTGACCGCGTCCGACTGCGCGCTGCTGGATGCCGCGGTCGCCAGCACCGACGTGGTGGTGGGTGTCGTGTCCAAGATCGATGTGCATCACGGCTGGCGCGACGTACTCGAGGCCGACCGCGAGACGCTGGCCGCGCACGCGCCACGCTACGGCCGGGTGCCATGGGTGGGGGCGGCCGCCCTGCCCGATCTCGGTGAGCCCAGGGTGGACGACCTGGTCGAATGCGTCGCCGCCCAGCTCGCCGATCCCGATGTCGCGCGCCGCAACCGGCTACGCGCGTGGGAGGCTCGGCTGCGGCATGCCGCGCAACGGTTCGACCGTGACGCCGACGGGCCCGGTCGGCGGGCCCGGGTCGACGCCCTGCGCGACGAGCGCCGCACCGCGTTGCGGCAGCGGCGGCAGGCGCGATCCGAACAGATCATCTCGCTGCGCGGCCAGATCCAGCAGGCGCGAGTGCAGCTGTCCCACTTCGCGCGGAACCGGTGCGCGTCGGTGCGAGGCGAGCTGCAGGAGGACGCCGCGAACCTGTCGCGGCGGGACCTGCCGGGTTTCGAGGCCGGGGCGCGTGCCCGGGCAGACGAGGTGGTCGCCGAGGTCAGCGAGGGCACCGCCACCCACCTGGCGGACGTGGCGCAGGCGGTGGGCGTGCCGGTACCGGAAACGGATTCGGATGCCGCCGCAGCGGCACTGCCGTCGGTCGACGCCCCCGCTTCGCCCCTGGGATCGCGTCGGCAGGAGGCCTGGCTGATGACGCTGCTGGGCGCCGGGTTCGGGTTGGGCGTGGCGCTGGCACTGAGCCGGCTCGTGTCCGGTCTGGCCCCGCGGCTGAATCCGGCAGTGGAGATTGCGGGCGCGGCGGTCTGCGTAGCGATCGGACTGGCCGTCACTTTCGTGGTGGTGAACCTGCGCGGCCTGCTGCACGACCGCGCCATGCTGGATCGCTGGGTCGGCGACTTGACGGCGTCGCTGCGCTCGGTGGTGGAGGAGCTGGTCGCCACGCGGGTGCTGGCCGCAGAGGCGGCGCTGAGTTCCGCGCTGGTCGCCCGGGAGGAGGCCGCGAACGCTCAGGTCGGCCAGCGGGTCAACGCCATCGACGCCGAGTTGCGCGAGCACGCCGTCGCTGCTGCGCGGGCCGCCGCAGCGCGGGACGCCGAGATGCCGGCGCTCACCGCTGCGCTCGACCTCGTGCACGAGGAACTGGGTGAACCGAGTATGCCCCGGACCGAGCGCCGCGCCACGGACGCCGACCCAGGCTGACCGCTGTCAAGCAGCGCAGCTACCGGGAATCGCCGCCTTTGCGGCACTCTTAACGAATTGTTGTTGTGAGCAGGCTTATAGCCGACTCGGCCTCGCATGACCCGTTGTTCGCGGTAACCTGTAGTTAACGCTCCCTTGTCAGTGCGTGGGTTGTGGATATTGAGTGCGGACGCCGTAAGTACGCAGGAGAATTCAGGAGAGTCCGATGACCTCAGCGGCCATTCCCGGTTTGGACAGCGCGCCGACAAAGCATCAGGGTCTGTTGTCGTGGGTTCACGAGGTCGCCGAGCTCACCGAGCCTGACCGGGTGATGTTCGCCGACGGTTCCGACGAGGAGTGGCAACGGCTGGCTGAGCAACTCGTCGAGGCGGGCACCTTCAAGCGGGTGAACGAAAAGAACTTCCCCAACTCGTTCGTGGCGTTCTCCGACCCGGCAGACGTGGCGCGCGTGGAGTCCCGGACGTTCATCTGCTCGGAGCGCGAGGAGGACGCGGGGCCGACCAACAATTGGATGGACCCGGCCGAGATGCGGGCCATCATGACGGACCTGTACCGCGGCTGCATGCGCGGCCGCACGATGTGGGTGGTGCCGTTCTGCATGGGCCCACTGGGCGCCGAGGACCCCAAGCTGGGTGTGGAGATCACCGACTCCGAGTACGTCGTCGTCTCGATGAAGTTGATGACCCGGATGGGCAAGGCGGCCCTGGAAAAGATGGGTGACGACGGCTTCTTCGTCAAGGCGCTGCACTCCGTGGGAGCGCCGCTGGTGGGCGTGGACGGCACCCGAAAAGCTGATGTGCCGTGGCCGTGCAACGACACCAAGTACATCACCCACTTCCCGGAGACCCGCGAGATCTGGAGTTTCGGATCGGGCTACGGCGGCAACGCGCTGCTGGGCAAGAAGTGCTACGCGCTGCGGATCGCGTCGGTGATGGCCCGCGACGAAGGCTGGCTGGCCGAGCACATGCTGATCCTCAAGCTGATCTCCCCGCAGAACAAGGCGTACTACATCGCGGCGGCGTTCCCGTCGGCGTGCGGCAAGACCAACCTGGCCATGCTGCAGCCGACCATCCCGGGCTGGCGTGCCGAGACGCTCGGTGACGACATCGCCTGGATGCGGTTCGGCAAGGACGGCAGGCTGTACGCGGTCAACCCCGAGGCCGGGTTCTTCGGCGTGGCGCCGGGGACGAACTGGAAGTCCAACCCCAACGCCATGCGGACCATCGCCGGGGGCAACACGGTTTTCACCAATGTCGCGCTCGACGACGACGGCGACGTGTGGTGGGAGGATCTGGAGGGCGAACCCGAGCACCTGATCGACTGGAGGGGCAACGACTGGTACTTCCGGGAGACCGAAACCACGGCGGCGCACCCGAATTCGCGCTACTGCACCCCGATGTCGCAGTGCCCGATCCTGGCGCCGGAGTGGGACGATCCGCAGGGCGTGCCGATCTCGGCGATCCTGTTCGGCGCCCGGCGCAAGACCACAGTGCCGCTGGTGACGCAGGCCCGCGATTGGCAGCACGGCGTGTTCATGGGGGCCACCATGGGCTCCGAGCGGACTGCCGCCGCGGAGGGCAAGGTGGGCGACGTGCGGCGTGACCCAATGGCGATGCTGCCGTTCATGGGCTACCACGTCGGCGACTACATGCAGCACTGGATCGACATCGGGAAGAACTCCGATGAGTCCAAGCTGCCAAAGGTGTTCTTCGTGAACTGGTTTCGCCGCGGTGAGGGTGGAAAGTTCCTGTGGCCCGGATTCGGGGAGAACAGCCGTGTGCTCAAGTGGATCGTCGACCGCATCGAGCGTACGGCCGGCGCCCAGGACAGTCCGATCGGGCTCGTGCCCCTTGTCGAGGATCTGGACCTGGAGGGTCTCGAGGCCAGTCCGCAGGACGTGGCCCGGGCGTTGGCGGTCGAACCCGCCGAATGGCGTGAGGAACTGCCGCTGATAGAGGAATGGTTCGAGTTCATCGGGGACAGGCTGCCCACCGGCGTCAAGGCCGAGTTCGAGGCGCTCAAGCAACGGTTGGCCGAGGCCGAGCAACCCGCCTGAGAAGCGCGGCGCACCCCCGCACTCCGGATGCAACGGTGGGGCGGTCGGCACGGGTTTGGTAGGTGATCCGAGGTTGCTGACCTCGTCGCCTGCAGCGTGACCACAACTCCGCCAGAACCCAACTCCGCGGGTACAGCACCCGGCCGCGACCGCCGCTGAAACTCCGACCGATGCGGCCGAGTCGGCGTAGCACAAGCCCCGCCTTGCGCTTGCGAAAGCAAAACGAGAACGTGTCTCAGCGCTGCGGCGACAGGACAAGGACCAGATTGCTGACCAGGAACTCCCGCAGCAATGGCACCGACGTCAGTCCCCACGCCCAGCGGGGGTGGTAGCGAGGGAACACCGCGACGAGCGCGCCGGTGCTCGCGGCCCAGCGCAGGCCGTCGGCGGCCGATACCGCGAACAATGACGATCCATAGTCGTTCTTGGCCGGATGTCCGTGTTTGCGGGCATACCGCGCAGCGGCGCGCGGGCCGCCCAGGTAGTGCGTCAGCCCCATCTCGTGGCCACCGAACGGGCCCAGCCACACGGTGTAGGACAGCACCACCAGTCCGCCCGGCTTGGTCACCCGCAGCATCTCGCCGCCGAGTTGCCAGGGCCGCGGTACGTGCTCGGCGACGTTGGATGACAGGCAGACGTCAACCGAGTCATCGGCGAACGGCAGTGCCATGCCCGATGCCCGCACGAACGTACCCGCGCTCGGCTCCGCGCAGGCCTCCGCGGGGCCGCCCGCGTGCATCTCGTCCAGGTCCGGCTCGACGCCGATATATCGGATGCCGGCCTGGCTGAAGGCCGTCGCGAAGTAGCCGGGCCCGCCGCCGACGTCGAGCAGCGTGTAGCCGGCGGGGGCCTCGCCGTGGGCTGCCCGCCACAAGTCGCCGACCATCGCCGCCGTGTCGGCGGCCAGCGGCCGGTAGAACCGCGGCGGGTCGCGCTGCTCGTGGCGGAACGCCGTCAGAAGCCGCAGTGAGCGGGCCAGAGTCGCCCGGCGCGCGAAGATGTCGGTGACGGCCATCGGCCCACCCTATGGCCACGGGCGGCTATCGTCGCCCGGCTGGGTGGATGGCCGGTCTCCTCGTGCC
>CAYVQQ010000018.1:0-21240 GCA_964453085.1 uncultured Mycobacterium sp. | reverse complement strand
TCAACGGCGGGGCGATAGCCATCGGGCATCCGATCGGCATGTCGGGAGCCCGCATCGCGCTGCACACCGCCTTGGAGTTGTCGCGTCGCGGCTCCGGCTACGGCGTCGCTGCCCTGTGCGGGGCGGGCGGGCAGGGCGATGCGTTGATCTTGCGGGCCGGCTAGTGGTCCAGGTGGGCGCATGTTCGTGATGTTCGCCATGGTGGCCGCCCAGGCGCCTTTCGGAGGGGATGGCACCGCTTTGCGCGTGTGTCCGCGCCGCTGGGTGGATCGGCCCGCGATGTGCATGACAGACTTGATGGCGTGACGCGTCCCCGATCCTCCCATGGGCCTGTGCCGGCCGGTGCGGTCGACTTGTCCGGCCTCAAGCAGCGTGCCCAGCAGAATGCATCGGCAGGTAGCTCCGGCGGCCGGGCGGTGGCCCCTGGTGTCGTCGAGGTCACCGAGGCCAATTTCGAAGACGAGGTGCTGGTTCGGTCCGGCGAAGTGCCCGTCGTCGTGCTGGTGTGGCTGCCGCGCAACGACGCGTGTGTCCAGCTGGCCGAAACGCTGTCCGCGCTGGCCGCCGAGGACAACGGCAGATGGGCGCTGGCCACGGTGGACGTCGAAATGGCGCCCCGGGTGGCCCGGGCGTTCGGCGTTGAAGCGGTCCCGACCGTGGTGGCGCTGGCGGCCGGGCAGCCGTTGTCCAGCTTTGAGGGCGTGCAGCCGGCCGCCCAGCTGCGCCGGTGGGTCGATTCGCTGCTCTCGGCGACGCACGGCAAGCTCAGGGGCCCGGCGGAGTCGGACGAGTCCGCGGAGGCAGATCCGGAGCTGCAGCGGGCCCGCCAGCATCTCGAGGCCGGCGACTTCGATGCCGCCAGGACGTCGTACCAAGTGATCCTGGACGCCAACCCCGGCAGCATCGAGGCGAAGGGCGCGATCAGGCAGATCGACTTCCTCACGCGCGCAACGGCTCACTCCGCCGACGCAGTCGCGGTGGCTGACGCGGCGCCGGATGACATCGATGCCGCGTTCGCAGCCGCCGACGTGCAGATCCTCAACCAGGAGGTCAGTGCCGCCTTCGGACGTCTGATCGCGTTGGTGCGCAAGACATCCGGGGACGATCGCACCCGCGTGCGGTCCCGCCTGGTTGAGCTGTTCGAACTCTTCGACCCGGCCGATCCGGAGGTCATCGCCGGCCGGCGCAACCTCGCCAACGCGCTGTACTGACCACTTGCGCTACTCCGGCTCCAGCCACAACGCCGACGTGGGCGGCAGCACCAGCAGCGCAGACGCGGGCCGGCCATGCCACGGGTCTTCGGTGGCGTCGACCCCGCCCTTGCTGCCGGCGCCGGAGCCGTTGTAGTGCGTGGCGTCGGTGTTGAGCACCTCGCGCCACCGGCCGGCAGTCGGCAGGCCGAGCCGATAGCCGCTGTGCTCGCAGCCCGCGAAATTGAAGACGCAGGCCATGACTGAGCCGTCGCTGCCGTAGCGCAGGAAACTCAGCACGTTGTTGGCGGAGTCGTTGGCGTCGATCCAGGAGTAGCCGTCAGGCACGGTGTCCTGGCTCCACAGCGCCGGACGACTGCGGTAGATGGCGTTGATGTCGCGCACCAGACGCAGGATGCCGTTGGAGAAGCCCTGCTCCTCGAGTTGCCACCAATCCAGGCCGTGCTCCTCGGACCACTCGTTTCGCTGGCCGAATTCCTGCCCCATGAACAACAGCTGCTTGCCCGGGTGCGCCCACTGATAGGCGAGCAGGCTGCGCAGGCCGGCCGCCTTGACGTGGTCGTTGCCCGGCAGCCGCCCCCACAGCGTGCCTTTGCCGTGCACCACCTCGTCGTGGCTGATCGGCAGGACGAAGTTCTCGCTGAACGCGTAGAGCATCGAGAATGTCATCTCGTGATGGTGGTAGCTGCGATAGATCGGGTCGCGGCTGACATAGTCCAGCGTGTCGTGCATCCAGCCCATGTTCCACTTCATCGAAAAGCCCAGGCCACCGAGGTTCGTCGGGCGCGTCACGCCCGGCCACGACGTCGACTCCTCGGCGATGGTGACGATTCCCGGCGCCGTCTTGTGCACCGTGGCGTTCATCTCCTGCAGGAACTGCACCGCCTCGAGGTTCTCGCGGCCGCCGTAGATGTTGGGCGTCCAACCGCCGGCCGGGCGCGAGTAGTCCAGGTACAGCATCGAGGCGACCGCATCCACACGCAGACCGTCGACGTGGAACTCCTCGATCCAGTACAGCGCGTTGGCCACCAGAAAGTTGCGTACCTCGCGGCGGCCGAAGTCGAACACGTAAGTGCCCCAGTCGAGTTGCTCACCGCGTCGCGGATCGGAATGCTCGTAGAGCGCGGTGCCGTCGAACCGTCCCAGCGCCCAGGCGTCCTTGGGGAAGTGCGCCGGTACCCAATCCACGATGACACCGATGCCGGCCTGGTGCAGGGCGTCGACAAGTCCCCGGAACTCGTCGGGGGTGCCGAACCGCGACGTGGGCGCATAGTACGACGTGACCTGGTATCCCCACGAGCCGGAGAACGGGTGCTCGGCCACTGGCAGCAGTTCGACGTGGGTGAACCCCTGCTCCACCACGTATTCCGTCAGCTCCTGGGCGAGCTGGCGGTAGCTGAGCCCCGGACGCCACGAGCCCAGGTGCACCTCGTAGGCGCTCATCGGTTCGAACACCGGGTTGAGCCGGGCGCGTCGCTGCATCCACTCGTCGTCGCTCCAGCGGTACTGGCTCACCGTCACCCGCGACGCGGTGTGCGGGGGCACCTCGGTGGCGAACGCCATCGGGTCGGCACGGTCGGTCACCACGCCGTCGGCGCCGTGGACGCGGAACTTGTAGAGGCCCCCGACGGGGAACCCGGGCCAGAACAATTCCCACACCCCCGAGGAGCCCAGCTCGCGCATGGGGGCCTCGGCGTCCGTCCAGCCGTTGAACTCCCCGACCAGGCTGATGCCTTTGGCGTTGGGTGCCCACACGGCGAACGAGACGCCGTCCACGACACCGTCGGCGGTCGTGAAGGAGCGGGGATGGGCGCCGAGCACGTCCCATAGTCGCTCGTGGCGTCCTTCGCTGAACAGGTGCAGATCCATCTCGCCCAACGTGGGCAGGAAGCGGTAGGCGTCCGCGACGATGTACGGTTCGGCACCCTCGTAACTGATCTTCAGCCGGTAGTCGATCAGGTTCGTGAAGGGCAGCGCCACGGCGAACAGGCCTGATCCGATGTGCCGCAACGGGAACCGGTCATCTCCGACGAGCGCGACGACCTCGGCGGCATGCGGCCGGAACGCCCGGATGACGGTGTGGTCGGCGTACTCGTGGGCCCCCAGAATGCCGTGCGGATTGTAGTGCGTGCCGGACACCAGGCGCGACAGATCGTCCGGGTCGGGCGCGAGGTGCGTTTCGGCGAGTTGGTCGGCTTGGCTCATGTCCCTTTCCCCTCCGGATGCGTTCATCGCCTGCGCAGCAGCCTGCTTCGGGCTTCACTCGGTATGAGAGGCATGCTGACGATGTGCGCGACTGCCTGCGCCGGGTCCAGGCGAACGAAATTCGCCTGTCCCCAGTGGAATTCCTGGCCCGTGATCTCGTCTCGTACCCAGAACCGCTCGTATGGCTCCATACCCAACGCGGCCATGTCCAACCATAGGGTGGCTTCCTCGGTCCCGAGCGCGTTGAGCGTCACCACCACGAGCACGCAATCGCCGCTGGCCGGGTCGAACTTGCTGTAGGCCAGCAATGCGTCGTTGTCCACGTGGTGGAAGTGAATGGTGCGCAGCTGCTGCAGCGCGGGATGCAGTCGGCGGATCGTGTTGAGTTGCTTGATGAATGGTTCCAGTGACCGGCCCTCGGCCAGGGCGCCCGCGTAGTCGCGGGGACGCAGTTCGTACTTCTCCGAGTTCAGGTACTCCTCGCTGCCCTCCCGCAGCGCACGGTGCTCGAAGAGTTCGTAACCGGAGTACGCACCCCAGGCCGGGCCCATCGTCGCGGCCAACACGGCGCGGATGGCGAACATGCCCGGACCGTTGTGCTGCAGGAGCGCGTGCAGGATGTCGGGGGTGTTGACGAACAGGTTCGGCCGACGGAAGTCGGCGAGCGCCGCGATGTCGTTGCCGAATTCGGTGAGCTCCCACTTCGAAGTCCGCCAGGTGAAATAGCTGTAGGACTGGGTGAACCCTAGCTTGGCCAGCCCGTATTGGCGGGCCGGCGGCGTGAAGGCCTCGGAGAGGAAGAGCACGTCGGGGTCGTGGTCCTTGATCCGGGCAATCAGCCAGGCCCAGAAGTTCGGCGGCTTGGTGTGGGGGTTGTCGACCCGGAAGATCTTGACGCCATGGTCGATCCAGTGCCGGCATACACGCAGGACCTCCTCGTACAGGCCGGCGGGGTCGTTGTCGAAGTTGAGCGGATAGATGTCCTGGTACTTCTTCGGTGGATTCTCAGCATGGGCGATGGTGCCGTCCGGCAGTTCCGTGAACCACTCCCGGTGTTCCCGGGCCCAGGGATGATCCGGTGCGCACTGTAGGGCCAGGTCCAGGGCGACTTCCATGCCCAATGCCCGCGTCGCGGCCACGAAGTCGTCGAAGTCGTCGATGGTGCCCAGGCTGGGGTGGATCGCGTCGTGGCCGCCCTCGTCGCTGCCGATGGCCCACGGGGAGCCGACGTCTCCCGGTGCGGCCGTGGGGGAATTGTTGCGGCCCTTACGATGGATCTTGCCGATCGGATGGATCGGCGGTAGGTAGACGACGTCGAACCCCATGTCGGCGATGCGGGGAAGCTGCGCGGCCGTCGTGGCGAAGGTGCCATGGACCGGTTTGCCGTCGGCGTCCCATCCACCGGTCGAGCGTGGAAAGAGTTCGTACCAGGAGCCGAACCGGGCCAGGGGCCGATCCACCCAGATCCCGAACTGTTCCCCGCGGGTCACCAGGTCACGCAGCGGATGCTCCGCGAGAAGGTCATCGATCTCGGGCGCCAGGGCCAGCGCGGAGCGGGTGACCGGATCGCCGGGGGCCCGCAACGCCCCGGCCGCGGCCAGCAGCGGGTCGCGGCGCTCGCGCGGCACCCCGGCCGCGGCGCGCTCGAAAAGCCCTGCCCCGACCAGCAGGTCGTTGGAAAGTTCGGTTTCGCTCTGGCCGGCGTCGAGTTTGGCGACCAGCCCGTGCTTCCACGTGGCGATCGGGTCACCCCACCCGTCCACTCGGAACAACCACAGCCCGACGCGGTCGGGGGTGAACTGTCCGTGGAAAACGAAGGGTTCGTCGCCCAGCGTCATGGGGTACAGCTGCGGCTTGACCCGCTGCTGGTCGGGCGCGCCCGCCTCGTGCGTCCCGGCCTGCTTCTCGGGTGCCTCGACCGCCTTGATCTGACGGGCCTGGGTCACCTGCGGGTAGCGCTGCCCCAGATAACGCACCACCAGGGTGGCCGCCACGGCGTCATGACCTTCCCGCCACACCGCTGCGCTGACCGGGACGACCTCTCCTACCACCGCCTTGGCGGGATAGGCGCCACAGGATACGACGGGCTGGACGTCATCGATCTCGATACGACCGGGCACCACCACTCCATTCAATCCGTCCGGCTCCTCAGCGGGCCGCTGCTCGTGCCGCGTGTGGGCCACGGCTGTGCGGCAAGACCGCGTGGTCCCTCGTCGCGGAACGCCCAACGCGGGGGAAAGCTCTACGCGGGGCGACCACATCTGCGAAACTCAAGTCACACCCCAGCTGCTTCCCAACACCCACCCTAGCCCCAGGGCCCGAGGTTTTTGCGGTCTGTCGGCTGTTTCGGCTGGTCAGGCTCGTCGGCACCCGTTGAGCGGGGATGGGACGCCGTAGAGATCGTGTCGGTCGGCGGTTCTTTCGGTGGTCATGCGCCGGACCACGGGTCGCGCCGCACCGCGGACGGATCCAGTCGCACCGGGCGAACGTAAACACTGTGTGTCAGTGGCGCTGCGCCGATCGGCATACCCGGTAAGGTGGCGACGTGTGAAAGCCCTCCGCCGCTTTACCGTCCGTGCTCATCTGCCCGAGCGCCTGGCCGCGCTGGAACAGCTCTCCACCAATCTGAGGTGGTCGTGGGACAAGCCGACCCAGGACCTGTTCGCCACCATAGACCCCACGTTGTGGGTCCAGTGCGGTTCCGACCCGGTTGCGCTGCTGGGCGCGGTGAGCCCGACGCGGCTTGACGAGCTGGCCGGCGACGAGGGGTTCCTCACCCGGCTCGACGGCCTGGCGGCCGACCTGTGCGACTACCTGAGCCGTCCCCTGTGGTACCAGCAGCAGGACAACGGGGAGCTGCCCAAGTCGATCGCCTACTTCTCCATGGAGTTCGGCGTCGCCAAGGTCTTGCCCAACTACTCGGGTGGTCTGGGCATCCTGGCCGGCGACCACCTGAAATCCGCCTCCGATCTGGGAGTGCCGCTGGTGGCGGTGGGGCTTTACTACCGCTCCGGATACTTCCGGCAATCGCTGACCGCCGACGGCTGGCAGATGGAGACCTATCCGTCGCTGGATCCGCAGGGCCTTCCCCTGCGGCTGCTGACCGACGCCAGCACCGGCGATCCGGTGCTGGTGGAGCTGAACCTGCCGGACGCGGCGCAGTTGCGGGCCCGGGTGTGGGTCGCACAGGTGGGACGCGTGCCGCTGCTTCTGCTGGATTCCGACGTGCCCGAGAACGAGCACGACCTGCGCGGGGTCACCGACCGGCTCTACGGCGGCGACCAGGAGCATCGCATCAAGCAGGAGATCCTGGCCGGCATCGGCGGGGTACGGGCGATCCGCGCGTTCACGGCCAACGAGGGCCTGCCCGCCCCCGAGGTGTTTCACATGAACGAGGGACACGCCGGCTTCCTCGGAGCGGAGCGCGTCCGGGAGCTGGTCACCGACTCGGGGCTGGACTTCGACACCGCGCTGGCCGTCGTTCGGTCCAGCACGGTGTTCACCATCCACACCCCGGTGCCCGCCGGTATCGACCGGTTCCCGCTGGAGATGGTGCAGCGCTACTTCGACGACCAGCTCGAGGCCCCGTTGCTCCCCGGCCTGCCGACCGCCCGGATCCTCGAGCTCGGTGCCGAGGCCGACCCGGAGAAGTTCAACATGGCCCACATGGGCCTGCGGCTGGCCCAGCGCGCCAACGGCGTCTCCCTACTGCACGGTCGGGTCGGCCGGGCGATGTTCAGCGAGCTGTGGCCCGGCTTCGACCGGAGCGAGGTTCCGATCGGATCGATCACCAACGGCGTGCATGCGCCCACCTGGGCCGCTCCGCAGTGGCTGGAGCTGGGCCGCGAGCTCGCCGGATCGGACGCGTTGAGCGAACCCACGGTCTGGCAGCGGCTGCAGCAAGTCGACCCTGGTCACCTGTGGTGGATCCGTTCCCAGTTGCGTTCGCTGCTGATCGAGGACGTCCGGGCGCGGCTACGGCGATCATGGCTGGAGCGCGGCGCGGCGGACGCCGAATTGGCCTGGATCGGGACGGCCTTCGATGCGAACGTGCTGACCGTCGGGTTCGCCCGGCGGGTGCCGACCTACAAGCGGCTGACCCTGATGCTGCGCGATCCCGACCGGCTGGAACGACTGCTGCTCGACGAGCAGCGGCCGATCCAGCTCATCGTGGCCGGAAAGTCCCACCCCGCCGACGACGGCGGCAAGGCGCTGATCCAGCAGGTGGTGCGTTTCGCCGACCGCCCGCAGGTGCGCCACCGCATCGCCTTCCTACCCGACTACGACATGTCGATGGCCCGGCTGTTGTACTGGGGCTGCGACGTCTGGCTGAACAACCCGCTGCGTCCCCTGGAGGCGTGCGGTACCTCCGGGATGAAGAGCGCACTGAACGGCGGGCTGAACCTGTCCATCCGGGACGGTTGGTGGGACGAGTGGTACGACGGCGAAAACGGCTGGGAGATCCCGTCGGCCACCGGAGTGGCGGATGAGGTGCGCCGCGACGACCTGGAGGCCAACGCCCTCTACACGTTGCTGGAGGAAGCGGTGGCGCCGAAGTTCTACGAGCGCGACGAACACGGGGTGCCCCCCCGGTGGGTCGAGATGGTGCGCCACACCCTGCAGACGCTGGGCCCGAAGGTGCTGGCTTCCCGGATGGTTCGGGACTACGTCGAGAAGTACTACACGCCCGCGGCGCAGGCGCTGCGCAAAACCGTCGGCGGTGAGGGCGGCCGGTTCGCGCCCGCCCGCGAGCTGGCCGCTTACCGCCGCCGGGTCGAAAAGGCGTGGCCCGAGATCAGCGTCACCGACGTCGACAGCACCGGTCTGCCGGACACGCCGCTGCTTGGCTCGAAGCTGACCCTGACCGCGACCGTGTGGCTGGGCGGACTGCGGCCCGACGAGGTCGCCGTGCAGGCGGTGCTGGGCCGGGTGGATTCCAGTGACGTGCTGCAGGACCCGGTCACCGTCGACATGCCGCACACCGGCAGCGCAGACGGCGGGAAAGAGGTGTTCTGCGCGACGACGCCGCTGCCGCTGGCCGGTGCGGTCGGGTACACCGTGCGAGTGCTGCCCCGCCACCCGATGCTTGCCGGCACCGCCGAGCTCGGCCTGGTGACCCTGGCCGGGTGACGGCCCCGAAGGGTCAGGCCGACACGACGTCGGTCGCGGTGCGCAGCCGCTCCAACGCGCTGCGCACCTGGGCGGCGTCGGTCGTCTGCCAGAACGGCGGCAGCGAGGCCCGCAGGTAGGCGCCGTAGCCGGCCGTGACCATCCGGGAGTCGAGCACCGCGACGACACCGCGGTCGGTCACGCTGCGCAGCAACCGGCCGGACCCCTGCGCCAGGAGTAGCGCCGCGTGGCTGGCGGCGACGGCCATGAAACCGTTGCCTCCGCGGGCGGTCACGGCTCGCTGCCGGGCACCCAGCAGGGGATCGTCCGGCCGGGGGAAGGGGATGCGGTCGATCAGCACCAGCGACAGCGAGGGGCCCGGCACGTCGACACCCTGCCACAGCGACAGCGTGCCGAACAGCGAGGTCTCCAGGTCGGCGCCGAACTGCCGGACCAGCGCCGAGGTGCTGTCGTCGCCCTGGCACAGCACCGGTGTCGGCAACCGCTCGCGCATGGCCTCGGCCGCGGCCCGCGCGGCCCGCATCGACGAGAACAGTCCCAGGGTGCGTCCGCCCGCGGCGGTGATGAGCTCGGCGATCTCGGTGAGCTGCTCGGCCGATCCGGTGCCGTCGCGGCCGGGTGGCGGCAGGTGGGCGGCGACGTAGAGGATTCCCGCCTTCGCGTGGTCGAACGGCGACCCGACATCGACACCACGCCACCTCAACGCGCCGGCATTCGGCGCGGTCAGACCCCACGCCGTGGCCATCGCGTCGAAGGAGCCGCCGACCGTCAGCGTCGCCGAGGTCAACACGGTGGTCGAGCGGGAGAAAACCCGGTCGCACAGCAGGTCGGAAACCGACAGCGGTGCCACCCGCAGCACGGGCCGCGGTGACCCCCGGTCGTCCTCGTGCTCGAGCCAGACCACGTCGGTGCGGTCCGGGACGGCGGGGGTGAACGACGTGAGGATGCGTGAGGCGGTGTCGGAGATCTCGGTCAGCGCGGCGACGGCCTCGCTGCGGGCCGACGCGGCGGCGGCGTCGGATTGCCCGGCGCGGGTGATGTCGATCGCCGACCGTGCCGCGTTCGCCGCGTCGCGCAGCGTCGTCAGGTAGGTCGCCAGGTCGTCGTCGAGCCGATCGATACGACCAGGTCGGGCGTCGTGGATCACGGCGGCCAGGTTGACCGAGGCGGCCTCGAGCCGCTGGGTCGGTTCCGGACCGACGATCCGGGCGATCCGGCGCGCGGCCACCCCGAGGGCGGCCGACGTCAGCTCCGCGGTGGCCACCGAGGTCACCCGGTCGACCAACTCGTGCGCCTCGTCGACCACCAGCAGCGTGTGTTCGGGCAGCACCGCCGACTCGGCGACGGCGTCGATGGCCAGCAGCGCGTGGTTGGTGACCACGATGTCGACGGCTCCGGAGCGGTTGCGCGCCCGTTCGGAGAAGCACTCGGCGCCGAACGGGCAACGCGCCACGCCGATGCATTCGCGCGCCGAGACGCTGACCAGCGACCACGACCGGTCGGGAACGCCGGGTCGCAGGTCGTCGCGGTCACCGGACTCGGTCGTCGACGCCCAGGCGGTGAGCCGTTGCACGTCGCGGCCCAACGCGCTGACGGTCGCCGGGTCGAAGAGCGCCTCCTGTGGCCGGCCTTCGGAGTCCTCACCCTCCGCCGCACCGTTGTGGAGCTTGTTCAGGCACAGATAATTGCGTCGGCCCTTCAGCAGCGCGAAACGCGGCGTTCGGGGCAGCGCATCGGCCAGCGACTCGGCCAGCCGTGGCAGGTCGCGGTCGACGAGCTGACGCTGCAGGGCGATCGTGGCCGTGGACACGACGACGGGCGAGTCGTCGCTCACAGCGCGCAGGATCGCGGGGACCAGGTATGCGAGCGACTTGCCGGTCCCGGTGCCGGCCTCGACAGCGAGGTGCTCGCCCGTGTCGAACGCCCGCGCCACCGCGGTGGCCATCTCGAGTTGACCGCGGCGTTCGGTGCCGCCGAGCGCCGCCACCGCGATGGCCAACAGCTCGGGCACGGTCGGTGATGCGTCGGCTGTGGTCACCGTGGCTCAGCCCGTGACCTGGCTGGTGGGGATCGCCGGATCGCCGGGTGCCAACGCCAGCCCCTCCCACGGCAGGCTGCGCAGGCCGGCGGCGGCGAGCCGGCGGGCCGAGGCCAGCGCGCGGACACCCGTCTCGGCGACGATCTCGCCACCGCGCACCAGGGGAGTGCAAAGGGGCCGGAACGGTTCCTCCACGGCCGGCGGGCATCCCGCACGATGCACCACCTCCTCGGTGATGACGCCGGTGGCCCGCGACAGGCGCAGCGCCTCTTTGCGGCCTCCGAGGGACTCCTTGTGGGTGCTGCGCTTCTGCACCGGTATGTTGTCGACTTCGACGAGCTTGTACACCATGTGCGCGGTCGGGGCCCCCGCGCCGGTGACCAGTGAGGTGCCGACGCCGTAGCTGTCGACCGGTTCGGCCCGCAACGCGGCGATGGAGAACTCGTCGAGGTCACCGGAGACCATGATTCGGGTGCGGCCCGCGCCCAGCTCGTCGAGTTGCTGGCGCGCCTGGCGGGCGAGCACACCCAGCTCGCCGGAATCGATCCGGACCGCGCCCAGCGCGGTGCCGGCGGCGGCCACGGCGTTGGCCACGCCGCCCGTCACGTCGTAGGTGTCCACCAGCAACGTGGTGTCGACACCCAAGGCCTGCACCTGGGCGCGGAACGCAGCGGGCTCGTCGGGCCCGTCGCGCGAGGTGTGCAGCATGGTGAACGCGTGCGCGGCGGTGCCCGCGGCGGGGATTGCGTATCGGTGGTGGGCCGCCAGGTTGGAAGTGGCGGAGAACCCGGCGATGTAGGCCGCGCGCGCCGCGGCGATCGCGGCCTGCTCGTGGGTTCGTCGCGTTCCCATCTCGATGAGCGGACGCCCGCCGGCGGCGCTGACCATGCGCGCTGCCGCCGAGGCGACCGCGGTGTCGTGGTTGAAGATCGACAACGCCAGTGTTTCGAGCACCACGCATTCGGCGAAGCTGCCGGTGACCGAGAGCACCGGGGATCCGGGAAAATACAGTTCCCCTTCGGCGTAGCCGTCGATGTCACCGCCGAACCGGAAGTCCCGCAGGTAGCCGATGGTGTCCGGGTCGAGGAATTCGGCGAGCAGCCGGCAGCCGTCGTCATCGAACCTGAAGTGCGGCAACGCTTCCAACAGGCGCCCGGTTCCGGCGACCATGCCGTAGCGGCGGCCCGGGGGCAGCTTGCGGGCGAACAGCTCGAAGGTTGTGCGACGCGCGGCGGTGCCGTCGCGCAGCGCCGCCGCCAGCATGGTCAACTCGTACTTGTCGGTCAACAGCCCAGTGGGGGCCGGGTCGCTCATTCCGTTACGGTATCGGCCCCCGCGCGGGGTTCGGTATTCAGACGCGCGGCTCGCTATCCTTGGAGGCATGGTTGTTGTGTCAGCGCCCACGGAGCCGAGGTCCAGGCCGGGCACTACCGGACAACTCGAGGCCGCCACCGGGGAGGTCGTGGCCGGCCCGTGGGTCACGATCGTGTGGGATGACCCCGTCAACCTGATGTCCTATGTGACGTATGTGTTCCAGAAGTTGTTCGGCTACAGCGAGCCACATGCCACCAAGCTGATGCTGCAGGTCCACAACGATGGCAAGGCGGTCGTGTCGGCGGGTAGTCGCGAGTCCATGGAAGCCGACGTGTCCAAGCTGCATGCCGCCGGGTTGTGGGCGACCCTGCAGCAGGACCGGTGAGGGTACCCGATCCCCTGTGCGCAAATGGAAGCGCGTCGAGACCCCCGAGGGTCCCCGCTTTCGATCCTCGCTGGCCACTCACGAGGCCGAGCTGCTCAGAAACCTCGTCGGCGCGATGATCGGCCTGCTCGACGAGCGTGAATCCTCCTCGCCGGCAGACGAACTCGAAGAAATCACCGGCATGAAGACCGGGAACTCCACGCCGCCGCGCGACCCGACGTTGCGGCGTCTGCTGCCCGACTTCTGCAGGCCAGACGGCGGTGGCGAGGCGTCCCCCGAGGTCCTCGAAGATCTGAACGCCGCGCTGCGCAGCCTGCACGAACCGGAGATCATCGAGGCCAAACGCACTGCGGCGCAACAACTGTTGCAGACGATTCCAGACCGGGGCGGCAAGTTCGAGCTGACGAAGGACGAGGCGGACGCGTGGGTCGCGGCGGTCAACGACATCCGGCTGACGCTGGGGGTGATGGTCGGGATCGGCCCGGAGGGCCCGGACCGTCTGCCGCCCGACCACCCGCTTGCCGTTCATCACGACGTCTACCAGTGGCTGACGGTCCTGCAGGAATACCTGGTCCTGGTGCTGCTGGGGCCCCGATCGTCTTGACGGCATTGCCGCTGGGCTCGATCGCCGACGTCGGAGGCATCCGGGTCGGTCACCACCACCGATTGGATCCCGATGCGGCGCCGGGAGCCGGATGGGCCAGCGGTGTCACCGTCGTGCTGGCTCCACCCGGGACCGTCGGCGCGGTCGACTGCCGCGGTGGCGCCCCCGGCACGCGGGAGACCGATCTGCTGGATCCCGCCAACACCGTGCGCTTCGTCGACGCGGTCCTGCTCGCCGGTGGCAGCGCCTACGGTCTGGCGGCCGCGGACGGCGTCATGCGCTGGCTCGAGGAACGCGGGCGCGGTGTCGCGATGGAGGGCGGGGTGGTGCCCATCGTGCCCGGTGCGGTGATCTTCGACCTGTCCGTCGGCGGCTGGGACCGCCGGCCGACCGCCGACTTCGGCTACGCGGCGTGTGAGGCCGCCCGGGGTGGCGAGGCGGCGTCGGCGGTCGGCACGGTCGGCGCGGGGGTGGGGGCTCGGGCCGGGGCGCTCAAAGGCGGCGTCGGGACCGCCTCGACGAGATTGCCGTGCGGCGTGACCGTCGGCGCGATCGTCGTGGTGAACTCCGCCGGCGACGTTGCCGACCGGGCCACCGGCCTGCCCTGGATGGCGGACCTGATCCGGGAGTTCGCGCTGCGGTCGCCGCCGCCAGACCAGATCGATGCGTTCACACGGCTGCCGCCCAAGGTGAGCCTGGTGGCCAATCCTCTCAACACGACGATCGGCGTCGTGGCGACCGATGCCGCGCTCGGCCCGGCGGCCTGCCGGTGCGTCGCCATCGCCGCCCAGGACGGCCTGGCCCGCGCGGTGCGGCCGGCGCACACCCCCCTCGACGGCGACACGATGTTCGTGCTCGCCACCGGCGCGGTCGACGTGCCGCCCGCCCTCGCAACTCCCGCCGCGTTCTCTCCGGAGTCGGGACTGGTCGGCGCGGTGGGCGCCGCCGCCGCCGATTGCGTGGCGCGCGCGGTGCTGGCCGGTGTGCTCGGCGCCGAATCGGTGGCCGGAATACCGGCCTACCGCGACATGCTGCCCGGAGCGTTCGCCGGATGAGGGCGCGACCGCCGAAGGGACGCCGATGAGGAGCCGGAAGAGGCGTCCGGGCGCGTCGGCGCGGGAGACGTCACGGCCCGTCTGGATGGTCGGCGTGGTCACGATGGTCACCTTCGTGGCGCTGCTCTACCTCGTCGAACTGGTCGACCAACTGACGCGGCACTCGCTGGACGCCTACGGCATCAGGCCGTTGCAGGCCGACGGCCTGTGGGGCATCGTCTGCGCGCCGGTCCTGCACGCCAGCTGGGAACACCTGATGGCCAACACCGTGCCGCTGCTGGTGCTGGGATTTCTTGTGACCCTGGCCGGGCTGGCGCGCTTCGTTTGGGCCACCACGATCGTGTGGATCCTGGGCGGTTTCGGCACCTGGGTCATCGGCAACGTCGGCAGCGCCTGCGGCCCCACCGACCACATCGGGGCCTCCGGCCTGATCTTCGGCTGGCTGGCCTTTTTGCTCGTGTTCGGGATATTCGTGCGCCGGGCGTGGAACATCGTCGTCGGGCTGGTGGTGCTTTTCGTCTACGGCGGCATCCTGCTCGGCGCCATGCCGGTGCTCGGCACGTGCGGGGGAGTGTCTTGGCAGGGCCACCTGTGCGGAGCCATCGCCGGCGTTGTGGCCGCCTACGCGCTGTCCGGCCCGGAGCGCAAGGCCCGCGCCGTCAAGACGGCATCCACTCGGCGGGGCAGCGCATGAACTCGCCTCAGGCGCCCATCGGGATCTTCGATTCCGGCGTCGGCGGGCTGACGGTGGCCCGGGCCATCATCGACCAGCTGCCGGACGAGGACGTCGTCTACGTCGGCGACACCGCGCACGGGCCCTACGGCCCGCTCCCCATCTCTCAGATCCGCGCACACGCGCTGGCCATCGGCGACGACCTGGTCGACCGCGGCGTCAAGGTACTGGTGATCGCCTGCAACACGGCATCGGCGGCGTGCCTGCGGGATGCGCGCGAACGCTACGCCGTGCCCGTCGTCGAGGTGATTCTGCCGGCGGTGCGGCGGGCGGTGACCGCTACCCGCAACGGCCGCATCGGGGTGATCGGGACGCAGGCGACCATCGCGTCGCATGCTTACCAGGACGCCTTCGCCGCCGCCCGCGACGTCGAGATCACCGCGGTGGCCTGTCCCCGATTCGTGGATTTCGTGGAGCGCGGTGTCACCAGCGGACGTCAGGTGCTGGGGCTGGCCGAGGGGTATCTGGAGCCGCTGCAGCGCGCCGAGGTCGACACGCTGGTGCTGGGTTGCACGCATTACCCGCTGCTGTCCGGGTTGATCCAGCTGGCGATGGGCGACTCGGTGACGCTCGTGTCGAGCGCGGAGGAGACCGCCAAGGCGGTGCTTCGGGTGCTCACCGAACGCGACCTGCTCCGTCCCCACCCCGATGGTCCCGGCGCCCCGCCGGCGAGCCGGGTGTTCGAAGCCACCGGTGACCCCGAGGCGTTCACCAAGCTCGCGACCCGGTTCCTGGGTCCGTCGGTGACCGGGGTGCGCCCCGGTCACCGCATCCCCGACCACTAGTGCCGGGGAGATTCTGGTCACAGAAGTGCGGCCACGTTTTCGTAATGCCGGTATCGGACATGGCACAGTTGTTTCCGTGCGAATTACCGTGCTCGGCTGCTCAGGCAGCGTGGGGGGTCCGGATTCGCCTGCCTCGGGGTATCTGCTCCGCGCACCGGACACCCCGCCGCTGGTGCTCGACTTCGGCTGCGGCGTGCTGGGGGCGCTTCAGCGTTACGCCGATCCGAGCTCGGTGCACGTCTTGCTGTCGCACCTGCACGCCGACCACTGCCTGGACATGCCGAGCCTGTTCGTCTGGCGCCGGTATCACCCGACCCGCCCCGACGGCAAGGCGGTGCTGTACGGCCCCAGCGACACCTGGTCGCGGTTGGGGGCGGCGTCCTCACCCTACGGCGGCGAGATCGACGACTGCTCCGACATTTTCGATGTCCACCACTGGGTCGACCGCCAACCCGTGGCGTTTGGTGCGTTGACGGTAGTGCCCCGGGTGGTGGCTCACCCGACCGAGTCGTACGGGCTGCGGGTCACCGACCCCACCGGCGCGTCGTTCGTCTACAGTGGCGACACCGGCGTCTGCGACCAGCTCGTCGAACTCGCTCACGATGCGGACGTCTTCCTCTGCGAGGCGTCGTGGACGCACGCGCCGGACCGTCCGCCGGCGCTGCACCTGTCGGGCACCGACGCCGGCAGGGTCGCGGCGCGGGCCGGGGTGCGCGCACTGTTGCTCACGCATGTCCCTCCATGGACCTCGAGGGAAGATGTGATCAGCGAGGCCAAAGCCGAGTTCGACGGGCCGGTGCACGCCGTGGCGTGCGGCGAGACGTTCGACATCCGCCGCGGCGAGCGGGTCTGAGCGACCCGCCCTTGGTTAGGTCCGAGCGGGTCTGAGCGACCCGCCCTTGGTTAGGGTTGTCGGGTGTCCAAACGAGAAGACGGTCGCCTCGACGACGAGCTTCGCCCCGTGGTCATCTCCCGCGGCTTCACCGACCATCCCGCCGGTTCGGTCCTGATCGAATTCGGCCACACCAAGGTCATGTGCACCGCCAGCGTCACCGAGGGCGTGCCCCGATGGCGGAAGGGTTTGGGGCTGGGATGGCTCACAGCGGAGTACGCGATGCTGCCCTCGGCGACGCACACCCGCTCCGACCGCGAATCGGTGAAGGGCCGGCTGTCCGGGCGCACGCAGGAGATCAGCCGACTGATCGGCCGGTCACTGCGGGCCTGTATCGACCTGGCCGCGTTGGGAGAGAACACCGTCACCGTCGACTGCGACGTCCTGCAAGCCGACGGCGGTACCCGCACCGCGGCCATCACGGGCGCCTATGTCGCGCTGGCCGACGCGGTCACCTACCTGTCGGCGGCCGGCAAGCTGTCGGACCCCAGGCCGTTGTCGTGTGCCATTGCGGCCTGCAGTGTCGGTGTGGTCGACGGTCGCATTCGGGTGGACCTGCCCTACGAGGAGGACTCGCGCGCGGAGGTCGACATGAACGTCGTCGCCACCGACACGGGCACGCTGGTTGAGGTTCAGGGCACCGGCGAGGGCGCGACGTTCCCGCGTTCAACACTGGACAAGCTGCTCGACGCGGCGCTGGCCGCCTGCGACAAGTTGTTCGCCGTCCAGCGCGAGGCCCTGGCACTGCCGTACCCGGGCGTGCTCCCCGAGGGCCCGCCACCACCGAAGGCGTTCGGCAGCTGACCGGCCGCCGATGTCCCTCGGCGGGTGTTCGCGGTGAGCTAGACCGCGCCCGTGGCCGATACTTCACCCCCTCTTTAGGATCAAATTCATGGCTAGTCGACGAGTCCCACTAGAGCATGCATTTCTCAACCGGCCGTGGTGGGCAATGGGACAAATGACGGAGGAACATGCCGAACCTCGCGTCAACGAAGTCGCGACCCGCGCCCGGGCGGGTTTGCTGAACGTGATCTCCGTCGTCACGATCGCGCTACTGCTCCTACGTCCGGAAACCGATCCGGTGATCATTGTCGGTCCGCTCGTACTGTTCGACATGTTGGCAGCGGCGGCGACCGGACTGACTCCGTTCAGCCCCACCGGCATCCTGGGCACGGCGTTGACGATGGGCATTCGTCCAGTGTGGAAGCCGACGCGGCCGAAACGGTTCGCCTGGCTGCTCGGTGCCGCTCTGGCGGCCACCTGTCTTGCCATGCGGCTGTTGGGCGCATCGCCCGTAGCGCTGGCGGCTGTCGTTGCGGTCTGTTTTGTTCTGACCTGGTCGGAGGCCACGTTGGGATTTTGTGTGGGCTGTTACATGCACAAACTGATTTGGGGTTGTGAAGACTGCGAAGTCCCTTATGACAGGAAAATGGCGGCACGACCGCTGCTGAGCCAGGAAATTCCACCGCTGAACCAGAAGAGTCGCGCGTAGGTCCTCGCGTAGGTCCTAAACCTAAATCGGCCCAACTCGCGCCGGCCGACGACAGACGCCGGGTCTGCCGCTTCCGGCCGGCTTGTGTGCACAGCTGATTCTTTTCGGAGGATGACCGCCATGCGTCGGATCGACCGGTGACCCGGCTGCTGGTCGCCAGCCGCAACCGCAAGAAGTTGGCCGAGTTGCGCCGGGTACTCGACGGCGCCGGACTGTCCGGCCTGACACTGCTGTCGCTGGACGACGTGTCGCCGTTCGGCGAAGCGCCGGAAACCGGCGCGACGTTCGAGGAGAACGCCCTGGCCAAGGCGCGGGCTGCGTTCGCTGCAACCGGCCTGGCGTGCGTGGCCGACGACTCCGGTCTGCAGGTGGGCGCCTTGAACGGGATGCCCGGGGTGCTGTCGGCGCGCTGGGCGGGCAACCACGGCGACGATGCCGCGAACACCGCGCTGTTGCTGGCGCAGTTGCGCGACGTTCCCGACGAGCGGCGCGGCGCCGCCTTCGTCTCCGCATGCGCGCTGGTCTGGCCGTTCGGCGAGGTGGTCGTTCGCGGCGAGTGGACGGGACGAATCGCGCGGGAACCCAGGGGCGACGGCGGCTTCGGCTACGACCCGGTGTTCGTTCCCGATGGTGAGGACCGCACCGCGGCGCAGCTGAGCCCGGCGGAGAAGGACGCGGTGTCGCATCGGGGCCGCGCGCTGGCGTTGCTGGTGCCGTCGCTGCGCGAGGTGGCTGCTCGCGGCCCGGCGTGACCAGCTCTCGCTCGAGTGTGATGCCGGGCGTCGCAGGCTACAGGCCGAAGCGCGCCTTGATGTCCCTGGTCTGGAAGTGCTCGACGATGATGCCCAACAGGGGGATGGTCCCGGAGAGCAGGACTCCGACGGTTTTGCCGATCGGCCACCTGACCTTGATCGCCAGGTTGAACGCGGTCAGCACGTAGATGAAGTAGACCCAACCGTGCACCACCTCGATCCACCGGATCTGGTGGTGGAAGACCAGGTGGGACACGATCTCGTAACACAGCGCGATCAACCACAGGCCCGTCGTCCACGCCATGATCCGGTAGCCGAGGAGCGCCGGGCGGAGCTTGTCGATGGGCACCGTCGGCGCCCCGGGGGTCGCGGGTGTGGTCATGCGGTCGTCCTGTTCTGCCTGTTCTGCCGACGGGTGTCCTTCCTGGCCAACTCGGCCAGGTAGGCGTTGTACTCCTGAAGCGCGGGATCGTCGGGCGGTCGCTGTACCGGGCGGGGCCGCTCGGGCAGCAGCCCGGCGGGAATCTCGGTCGCATCCCGATTGTCGTGAGGCTCCGGCGGCGTCTCTTCGTAGCGCACGAATTTGCGGTACGCGTAGACGCAGAACGCTGCGAACATCGGCCACTGCAATGCGTAGCCCAGGTTCTGGGAGGTGCCCGAGACGGATTGGAACCTCGACCATTGCCACCAGCCCAGGGCTAGGCAGCCGCATGCCGCAACGATCACCAAGGCAATCAGCGCGGGCCTGCGGCGACCGCTCCGGGACGGTTCTGCGGGCACCCTTTGACGGTACCGCGCGGCGGCGTCCGCAGCGCCGACGGAGGAGTCGTGACCAGCCGCGCCGGGGAGGTAGGATTGGTCGGTTGCGCGGGCGTGGTGAAATTGGCATACACGCCGGCTTTAGGTGCCGGTGCTCGGAAGAGCGTGAGGGTTCAAATCCCTCCGCCCGCACCTCTCACAGGCGGTGCCGAACCCGCGGTCTGCCCCTCGCGTCGGCGGGCACCTGTCGCAGGGACCATCCGCACACACTTGACCTTCGGTAAGGCAATCCTTACTTTAAGGGGACTTACCGAATCGGAGCGTGGTGTCTTGACAGAGGTTGACGTGGCGGGGGAGCGCCGCTGATGGCGCGGGGGTTCCAGGGTGTGGTGTTGCGGGCCTTCGGCGCGCGCGATCACACGGCAACGGTGACCGAGACCGTGCGGATCGCACCGCACTGCGTCCGGATACGTATGGTGTCGCCCACGCTGTTCGACGACGTCGTGCCCGAACCCGCGGCGTGGTTGCGCTTCTGGTTCCCCGACCCGGGCGGGTCCGGTACGGAATTCCAGCGTGCCTACACGATCTCGGAGGCGGATGTGGCCGACGGGCGCTTCGCGATCGACGTCGTATTGCACGACCCGGCCGGGCCCGCTTCGACGTGGGCGCGCACGGTCGGCCCCGGCACGCCGATCGCGGTCATGTCGCTGATGGGATCGTCGCGGTTCACCGCCCCCGGGCAGCAACCCGCCGGCTATCTGCTGATCGGCGACGCGGCGTCGATTCCGGGTATCAACGGAATCATCGGAACGGTGTCCGACGACATCCCGATCGAGACGTACCTCGAGCAACACGACGATGACGACCCGCGGATCCCGTTGGCGCGGCATCCGCGCTCACGGGTGCACTGGGTAGCGCGCCGTGACGCGAAGTCGCTGGCCGAGGCCATCGAGGCGCGCGACTGGTCGGGCTGGTACGCGTGGGCCACGCCCGAGGCCACGACGCTCAAACACCTGCGCAACCGGCTGCGCGACGAGTTCGGCTTCCCCAAGTCCGAGATCCACGCCCAGGCCTACTGGAGTGCCGGACGCGCGATGGGCATCCGGCGCGGTGAGACGCCACACCCAACGGCCGGGACCAACCCGGAAGGCGCCGGCCGCCGACGGGAGTCGTCGGCGTCATCGACCTACGGAGCGCTTGCGCCCGTGGCCCGGGGTGCTCGGCGCACCCAGGCCGTCGACCGGTTGCCGGCGCCACTGCGGCGACACTGACCGGGGCCGAACAGGTCGTTCTCGCCGGCGCCACGTGACGGCGACATGGTGATGACCGGTCACCTGGAGCCGCCGGGGCCGCGCGTGACCCGGCAACGCCCGGTCGATCAGGTGATCGCCGTCAGAACTCGTCGGAGAAGTCGGCGCTGAGCCAACGGTCGGGCCGGATGGTGAACAAGACCTCCTCGACCCCCTCCATGGCGCGCACGAAGGCGCGGCCGCCCTCTTCGCCGAGGTAGCGTATGGCGATGGACTCCTGAAGGTCCGCCGGGGCCGGACTCGTGGTGTCCACGACCGTACCCTCCACCACGACGTATTGATAGGGCAGTTCCTCGCGCTGAACGACCAGTGTCACCGTGCCGGCCCGCTTGATGAGCCGGGCTTTGCGGCTCGTCGCCCCGGTGATGATCCGGACGTTGCCGCCGGGGCTGTAGTCGTACCAGATCGGGACGCTCGCCGGTGGGCGGCCGTCGGTGGCATCGACGGAGAGCACGGCGACGTGTGTTTCGGCGAGGAAGTCTTGGCGTTCGGTGTCGCTGAAGCTTTTCACGCCGACTGCAAGCACCGATCCACCGCAGCTATTCCCGGACGTGCGAGCGGTATTGCGGCGAACC
>CAYVQQ010000017.1:8144-21979 GCA_964453085.1 uncultured Mycobacterium sp. | reverse complement strand
CATCGGCGATGTCCACGTCGGCGGGTGCGCCCGATGGGTCCGCACCGCCCGCGGGCACCAGGTAGGCGGCCAGCGCCGGTCCGGCCTCGGTGTCCTCGGCGACGACGAAGCAGTGCCGGACCGCCGGATGGGTGGCGATCACGGACTCGATCTCGCCGAGTTCGACGCGGTAGCCCCGCACCTTGATCTGCTCGTCGGCCCGCCCGACGAATTCCAGCTCCCCGGCCATGTTGCGCCGCACCAGGTCTCCCGTCCGGTACATCCGCATCCCCGCGGCGAACGGGTCGGCGACGAAACGCTCCGCCGTCAGGCCGGGGCGCCCAAGGTACCCGCGCGCCAATTGCGCCCCGCCGAGGTAGAGCTCGCCGATCACCTGCGCGGGCACGGGTTGCAATTCCTCGTCGAGCACGTAGGCGTACACGTTGCGGTTCGGGGCGCCGATGGGAACGACGCGGGAGCCTTGTGCGTCTTGGACTTTCATGTGCGTCGCACAGACCACGGCCTCCGTCGGGCCGTAGTGGTTGCGCAGCTCCGCGTCGAAGTGACGGGCGAATCTGTCGGCCACCTCGCCGGGCAGCGCCTCCCCGCCCACCGGCACGAGCCGCAGCGCCCGCCACCCGGCGGCCCGCGGCGCCACCAGCAGCAGCGTGCTCAGCATCGACGGGACCATGTGCAGCACGGTGACGCGGTGGCGCTCGATCAGGTCCGCGACGTAGTCGAGGTCGCCGAACGCCCCGGTCCTGGGCACCACCAGCCGGGCGCCCAGCGTCAGCGTGACGAAGATGTCCAGCAGTGATGCGTCGAAGCCCACCGACGAAGACTGCAACAGCCGGTCGTCGGCGGTCATGTTCCACTCGGCCACGAAACCGTCGACGTGCTCGGCGATCGCGCGGTGCGGCACGGCCACGCCCTTGGGCCGGCCGGTGGATCCGGACGTGTAGATGACGTAGGCCAGATGATCCGGATGCAGCGGGCCGAGGCGGTCGGCGTCGGTCAACGCGCTGTCCGCAAGCCGCTCGGCGTCGCGTTCGGCGGCTGCGAACTCCGGATTCCCGATGACCGTCCGCGGTCGCGCGTCCGCGATGAGGTAGTGGAGGCGTTCGTCGGGGTGGGCGGGATCGATCGGAAGATAGGCCGCCCCGGCCTTCAGCACGGCGAGCATCGCGACAACGAACTCGATCGACGTCGTCATGCGCAGGCCGACGATGTCCTCGGGTCCGAGGCCCTGCCGAACGAGCAGGCGCGCCAACCGATTCGCGCGGCGGTGCAGCCCGGAGTAGGTCAATCGTTCCTCGTCGGAGATGAGCGCGACAGCCTCCGGTCTCGCGTCGGCGGCCGCTTCGAGCAGCGCCACCATCGTGGTGGCCGGCGTCGCGACGATCTCGCCGTGCGATTGCGCCACGACGGCGGCCCGCTCGCCGGGGCCGAGCATGTCGATGCCGGTGATCCGACGCCCGGGCTCGGCCAGCGCATGGTCGAGCAGCCGCAGGTAGTGCCCCAGCATCTGGTCGATGAGTCCACCGCCCAGCCGGGTCTGGTACTCGAATTCGACCGACACGCGGTCCGGGTCGAGCACGACCGCGAGCGCCAGCGGTAGGTGCGCGGTCACCGCGGCCGGCTCGAGCTGCCGGACGGTGACACCGTTCAGGGCGAAGTCGTTGGCGGTCTTGCGTAACGCAAAACCCAACCGCACCAGGCGATCCATCCCGTCGCGCCCCATGCGGTCCGGGTTCACCTCGCGCACCACGCGGTCGATGCCGACGGCCTGGTGCGCGAATCCGTTGAGGCAGGTTTCGCGTACGGCGTCGACGAACGAGACGAAGGTGTCGTGCGGCCGCACGGTGATCCGCAGCAACAGCGTGTTTCCGAAGTACCCGAGGGCGCCCTCGGCGGCGGGCCCGCGCGCGGTGACCGGGACGGACACCAGGAAATCCGGGGCGCCGGTGTAGCGGCGGACCAGCACCCCGAAGGCCGCCAGCAGGACCATGAACGGCGTGGCCGCGTGCCGATGGGCGAATTCTTCGACCCTGCCGAATAATTCGGCGGGCATGACCCGTGATCGGCGCTCGGCGTCCAGCGCGGGACTCGTGGCGGCCATACCGGGAAGCTGCAGGGGCTCCGGCGACGGCCGCAGCGTGTCGGCCCAGTAGCCGGCGTCGGCGACGGTGGGTTCGGCCGCGGTGCCGAGCACCTCGGCGGCCACGAACTGCGGCGGATCGCCGCATAGCCGGTCACCGTTGTAGGCCGCGCTCAACTCGGCGGCGAAGACGGCCCAGCATTCGTCGTCCCAGCAGATGTGGTGCGCGACGAACAACAGCACGAACTCGTCGGTCGCGCTGTGGACAAGGGTCGTCCGCAGCGGCAGGTCGGTGCCGAGGTCGAACGGCCGGCCGAACTCGGCGCGCGCCAGGGCCGCAATCCGCCGTGCGCGTGCGTCCTCGTCAACCTCGGTGAGATCGACTGTGGACCACGAGATTTCGACGTCGTCGGAGAACACCTGATACGGTTCGCCCGCGCTGTCCACCCCGTATACGGTGCGCAGGATCGTGTGCCGCGCCACCAGGTCGTCGAAGGCCGCACGCAGCCGCTCCCCGTCCAGCGGCCCGGTCAGGCGGTAGGCGACGCAGACGTTGAGCGTGACGTCGTCGGCGTCCATCGCCTGGCGGAACCACATCCGTCGCTGCCCGGGCGAAAGGGGGTAACGCTCGCCCGCCCGGACGGCGCCAGGCCCGGCGGATCGAGTTGTGGCCAGCCCGCTTTCGGTGATGCGTCGGCGCAGCAACTCGCGGCGCCGTTCCTGCACGGTCCTCGGATCCTCTGCCATGCCCGCCTCGCTAACCGCCCGCCTCGCTAACCGTTGGATGCCGTCGTGTCGTGCACGTAACCCCCGCGCAGGAAGAACTCCTCACCGCGGCGCTCCCGGCCGTCGGCGCACCGCAGGCGGGTGATCACCAGCCCGCGGTTGCCGCCCCGGAATGCCTCCGGGCCGCACACCACCACACCGCCGCCCTCCTGCACGATCACCCGGCCCGGCGTGCCGCCGTATCGGGCCTGCGACACCCGCGCCTCGATGATCTCGATACGCTCTCCCCGGTAGAAGGTGAACGCCCGCGGGTACGGGTCGGACAGTGCCCGCACGAACCGCTCCAGATCGGCGGCCGGCCAGCTCCAGTCGATGAGACTGTCACGTTCGCAACGCTTGTGGAAGTACGTGCGCTCGGCCTTGTCCTGTGGCCGCCACTGGGCGGTCCCGGCCTCCAGGGCCGTCAGCGCGTCGCGCAGCGCCCGCGGAATCAGGTCGAGGCCGCGCAGCACCAGATCGGTGCCGGTGTCGGTGGGCCCGATGGGCAGCGCACGTTGGACCAGGATGTCGCCGGTGTCCAGGCCGTCGTCCATACGGTGCACCGTCAACCCGAATTCGGTCTCACCGCTGATCAGCGCCCACAGGACGGGGGAAAACCCGGCGAACTTGGGTAGCAGCGAATCGTGCAGGTTCAAGGTGCCGTGTGGCGGCAGGGCGTACAGTTCGGGCGGCATCCAGGTGTACCAGCTGTTGACCACGATGACATCGGGCTCGGCGCGCTTGACCAGGTCGATGGTGTCGGTGTCGACGCGTTCGGTCACGTGCACCGGGATGCCGTGAGCCCCCGCGAGTTCCTCGACCGACTCCGACCAGACCGCCTTGTAGGAGTGCTCGCTGGCGGGGTGGGTGACCGCGAGGACCACGTCGTGGTCGAGGTCGATCAGCGCCTGCAGCGTCCTGCATCCCCAGGTCTGGTAACCGAACGAAACCACACGCATCATGTGCAAACCCTCTCCGTCGTCGCTGGTCGACCAGGTCCGCCCCCTGCGGGGGTCTGGGCCCATGCCCGTTCGGGGTGAGCCCGTCGAACCAGTAGCTTATGTTAGCCTTCGCTAAGTTGCACGCTTCGCGTGGATGTGCGACGGGGCGAGAACGGGAGGCGGGAGCGCATGCCGCGCACACTGGGATGGGCCAGGCAGTTCCACGAGACCGGGTCGCCGGGCGGTCCGCCGCTGCTGGTCTTCCCCCACGCCGGGGCCGGCGCGTCGGCCTACCGCGAGTTTTCGAAAGTGCTCAGCAGGACTTTCGACGTCGTCGTCTTCCAATACCCCGGACGCCAGGACCGCGCCGCCGAGGCGCCGCTCGCCACGCTGCCGGAGATCGCCGCCGGGGCCTTCGCCGAATTCTCGGCCTCCGCGCGCAGCCGAGCGGTCCCGATCGTCGCGTTCGGCCACAGCATGGGCGCCATGGTCGCCTTCGAGTTCGTCCGGCTTGCTGAGGCCGCGGGTATCGCCGTGGACCAGCTCAACGTCTCGGCGAGCGTTGCCCCGTCCCGGGCCGCGGCCACACCGCCGCACCCGACCGAGGACGACGAGAAACTCCTCAACCACCTGCTGGCGCTGCAGGGCACCCACTCCGGCGTGCTGGCCGACCGCGACCTGATGCGGCTGATGCTTCCGGTGGTCAAGGCCGACTTCAGGGCCTTCGACGCCTACTCCTGCAACGACGGCGTCAAGCTGGCAGCCCCCATTCACGCCATGGGCGGAGATCAGGATCCGTACGTGACGCCGGCCGACCTGTACGGGTGGGGCACGCACACCGGCACCGTGAAGGTCACGATGTTCGACGGCGGGCACTTCTACCTCCACCGGCACGTCGACGCGATCGGGGCGTTGCTGACCTCGCACGCCGGGCAGACGGCGTGAACGCCGACCCCATCGTCGTCTCCGGTATGGGGGTCGAGGCGCCGGGCGGGATCGACACCCCCGCCGCCTTGTGGTCGGCGCTGGCCGAGGCCACCGAACTCATCGGGCCCTTCCCCCGAGACCGCGGCTGGCCGCTGGACGACCTGTTCTCGGTGTCGGAACTCGACGGCTGGGGCCCGGTCCGCGATGCGGGCGGATTCCTCGACGGCGCAACGCGATTCGACCCGGCATTGTTCGGCATCACCCACCGCGAGGCCCTCGTCATGCACCCGCAGCAACGGGTCGCGATGCGGGTGGCCTGGAAGGCGCTGGAAAACTCCGGGATCAACCCCGCCGCGCTGGACGGGGAATTCGTCGGCTGCTTCGTCGGGATGTCGCCGATGGAGTACGGCCCCCGCGCGGCCGTCGCCGATGCCCACACCGGCCACCGGATCGCCAGCCTGGGACAACTGGGCGGCGCCGCCCGCATCTCGCACAGCCTCGGGCTGACGGGCCCGTCGGTCAGCGTCGACACGGCGTGCGCGTCGTCGTTGACCGCGGTGCACCTGGCCGCGATGTCGGTCGCGGCCGCCGAATGCGATTGGGCGCTCGCCGGGGGGGTGTGCGTCATGGGTTCCCCGGGCGCGTTCTACGAGTTCGCGAGGCTCAACGCCCTCTCCGACGACGGGCATTGCCGCGCCTACTCCGGCGACGCCAACGGCACCGTATGGGGGGAGGGCGCGGGGATGGTCCTGGTGGAGCACGAATCACGGGCCCGCCGACTCGGGCATCCGGTACTGGCACGCATCCTGGCGATCCGCACCAACCACAACGGTAAGGGCAAGCCGATCCTGGTGCCCCGGGTGCGCGCACAGGAACAGCTGATCCGCACGACGCTCGACGCGGCCGGCGTCGACCCGGCCGCCGTGGGGATGATCGAGGGGCACGGCACCGCAACCCTCGCCGGCGACCCGGTGGAACTGCTCGCATTGTTCAACACCTACGGCGCTGCGGGCTGCACGGCGTCGATCGGCTCGATCAAGTCGAACCTGGGGCACCCGCAGGCGGCGTCCGGGATCCTCGGCCTGATCAAGCTGCTGCTCGCCGGTCAGCACGGCGCGATTCCGCCCACACTGTTCGCCGACAACCCGACCGGGATGCTGGACTGGGACCGCACCGGCCTGCGGCTGGCCGCCGAGCTGCGCGACTGGGCGGCCACCGACGGCCTCCGCTACGGCGCGGTGTCGTCGTTCGGGGCCGGCGGCGCCAACGCGCACGCCCTGGTCGCGATGCCCGTGGACCCGTGGGGATGATGCCCGTGACGTACCGCCTCCCCGACGGGACCGTGCCGGTGCTGTTGTCGGCCGACGCGGCCGGGTCGTTGCGCGCCGAGGCCGCGGCCCTCCTGTCCTACACCGAGCGGCATCCCGCGGTGACGCCACAGGAGATCGCGGGGATGTTGTTTCGCACCCGCACCGCGCGCCGGCACCGGGCCCTGGCGATGGTGGGCACGCACGAGGAGCTGACCGCCGCACTGCGGGCGGTCGCCGACGACCGCGCACACCCGGCGGTGGTGCGCGGCGAGATGCCGGCCGGGGTGCGTAAGCTCGCCTACGTCTTTCCCGGGCAGGGCGGCCAGCGCCCCGGGATGGGCCGCGTCTTCTACGAGACCGTCCCCGCCTACCGCGACGAGGCGGACCGCTGCGACACCGCCTTCCGGACACTGGTCGGAGAGTCACCGCTGAATTACCTTCTGGACCGACAGGTCCCGGAGCCGGACCGCGCGAGCACGGTACAGCCCGCGCTCTTCACCCAGATGGCCGGGTTGGCCGCGATGTGGCGGTCGTTCGGCGTCGAGCCGGCGGCCACGGTCGGACACAGCCAGGGGGAGCTCGCGGCCGCCTACGTCTGCGGCACGATGACGCTGCCGGATGCCGTGCGCGTCATCGCCATCCGCGCGCACGCGGCCGACGAATTCGGCTCCGGTGACTACACGATGGCCATCGTCGCCGCCGACCGCGACGCCTGCGAGGACGTCCTCGCACGCCGCTCGGGGTGGGCACAGCTGTCGGTGGTCAACTCCCCCAACATGGTCGGGATCTCCGGCGACCGCGACACCGTGGCGGGCATCGTCGAGACGTTCACCGCACGCGGGACGTTCGCCCGGGTCATCCGCGTCGGGTATCCGGCCCACACCGGCCTGATCGAGGAACTCGCCGACAGGGTGCGCGCGGTCACCCGCCGGGAGCTGGCGAATCCCGCGTTCGCGCCGACCCAGATCGACTGCCTCGGCAGCACGCTGGGCGGCCCGATCACCACGGACCTGCCCCTCGACGAATACTGGCTGTGGAACCTGCGTAACCCGGTGCGATTCGACAAGGCGGTCGCGGCCGCGGTGGAGTTGGGCGTCGACACCTTCGTCGAACTGGCCGAACACCCCACGCTGCAGCCGGCGATCCGGGACAACCTCGCGTCCCTGAGCAGCCGCGCCGCCGACGCCGAGAGCGCGGCCATGGTCGTCGGCACGTCCGAGCGCGGGGCTGGCGACCTGACCGAATTCACCCGCAATCTCGCACTGCTGGCCGTGCACGACCAGGACTATCCCTGGGAATGCCTGCGCGCCGGGACCGACGGCCCCGCCCCCCGGCCGTTATCCGACTTCCCCAACCTGGTGATGAACGAGTCGAAGCTCTGGCTGCCCTACGACGAGGTCCCACCGCCGCGCACGCGACGGGCGCCCCGCCCCGCGGTGACGACGGATCCGGACCCGGCGACCGCCGCGCCGCGGCTGCTCACCGAGCTGTGGGCCCGGCTCCCGCACCGCTCGCTGCTGCCGCCGCGCACCTTCGGGATCGTCGACCACACCGGATGCTGCGCACGGCTGGCGGGCGCCCTGTGCGCCGCGGCCGGCGACGTCGGCGCCTCGGCACGCACGCTGGGCCGTGCCGAAAGGCTCGACGGGGTAGGCGATTTCGACGCCATCGTCATCCTGCTCCCGCCGTCGCCTCGACTGGACGACACGGCAGCCGCCGCAGCGGTGGCGACCTTCTTCTCCGGCCGTGCATGGTGGCCGGGAATCGGCACGGCGACCACCGAGTACTGGCTGATCACGGTGGGCGGCGAGGTGGTCGCCGGTGACCCACCGCCCGATCCGGTGCATGCCGCGGCCGCCGCGGGTTTCCGTTGCCTCGGCGCCGAACATCCCGGTGTGCGGTTCCGTCACCTCGACCTGGACGCCGGGTCGGCCGCACCTGAGGCCGCCACCACGATCCTCACCGCGCTGCACACCGCCGGCGAATCGGAGCTGGCGCTGCGCGGGGACGGCCTCTACGCGAAGAGGGTCAGCGAAGAGCACCCGGCCTCCGCCGGCACCGACGGGGCGCCGCTGGAGCATGTGCTCCTCATCGGGGGGACCGGCAAGCTGGGGCTGGAATGCTGCGACCACTTCGCCCGCCGCGGCGCGCGGCGCATCACGCTGGTCAGCAGGTCCGGCGAGACCGACGCCGTCGCGGAGCGCCTGCGCCGGATCCGGTCGGCGACATCGGCGCGGATCGACGTCGCCGGCTGCGACATCGGCGACCCGGCGGCGGTGGCCGAGCTGGCGCGGCGGCACCGCGACGCGCCCGCGGATCTGATCGTCCACGCCGCGGTCCACTATTCGGGTGCCGAACTGGCCGACATCACCCCCGAGATGGCCGACGACGCGTTGCGCGCCAAGGCCGTCGGCATCTCGTGTGTGCTGGCTGCGTTCCCCCGAATCGACGGCTGCCGCGTGGTCTTGTTCTCCTCGATCGCGGCGACGGTCGGTGGCCGCGGCCTGATCCTCTATGCCGCGGCCAACAGGATGCTCGACGCGATGGCGCACCGGCTGCGGGCGCAAGGAGTGGACTGCGTGTCCGTGCAGTGGGGGCAGTGGGCGGTCACGTTCGACCCCGGGGCGTGGGGCACCGCCAAGCTGTCCCCGACAGGGCTGCTTGCGATGTCGTCGGCCGACGCACTGGGGCTGGGAATGGGCCGGTATGGTGGAAATTCGGTCGTCGCGGCATTCGCGTTGGATCGGGCGCGCTCCGCGCTGGACGCCTGCGGGCGCTCGTCGTTGGTCTCCCTGCTGGCCGCGCACGATCCTGACCGTGAAACCACCGAGAGGCCCGCGCCCGTCGCCGCGGAACGGGCGGCGCACCGCGTCCTGACGCTGGTGGCCCGGGCGATCGGTGTCGATCGCCCCGAGGCGATCGACACCGAAGCACCGCTGGTCGCGCTGGGATTGGATTCGCTGCAGGCATTGGAACTGCGTCGTCGCGTCAAGACCGAGTTCGACCGGGACGTGGAAGTGGCCGAACTGCTCGGCGGGGCGTCCGTCGCCGACCTCCTGGAGCGCCTGGGCGGCTAACCACCGCTCATCGCCTCGCGCAGGCTGGCGGGGCGCATGTCGGTCCAGCGCTGCTCGATGTGCGCCAGGCAGTGCGCGCGGGTGTCCGCACCGAACACCACCCGCCAGCCCGCCGGCACGTCCTTGAACTCCGGCCACAGGCAGTGCTGGTCCTCGTCGTTGACCAAGACAAAGAACGCGAGGTCGTCGTCGTCAAACGGATTGGTATGCACCGGTTCTCCTCCTCGTCGGATCGGCGGCCCCCGGCCCGGCGGCCAGCACGCGGTCAGACAGCAGCCCCAGGCAGCTCAAATTGGGGAATCCCGGTCCCTCGTTGACAGCGGCCAGATTGGGCAACACCAGCTTCGGGGTGACGCCCGCCACGGCCAGGTCGGGCCCGATGGCATCCTCCAGCGCCTCGAGGGTCGCCGGCCGACCCAACCCGAGCTCCAGTACGCCCCGGGCGGCCGGGCACAGCAGCGGCAGGAACCACACCGGGTCGGCGCCGGATCCGTCGATGACGAGGTCGAACCGGTGCAGCGACTCAAACGGCTCACCGCAGTTGTCGGTGCGCAGCGTGATCCATATCCGGTCGTCGCGGCCGACCACGCCGGCGACGCGCCCGCGCTGATGCTTGATCCGCTCGTCGGCCAGCAGGGATTCCTGGGCCCGGGCGGAGAACACCCCGCGGTCGGTGCGGGCGATGCAGTCACGCCGTTCGGCCTGGCTCAGGCTGCGCCACCCGGTCGGGTCGGAGAACAGTGAGTTCTCGAAGAAGCCCTCGCCGCGCGTGAACAGGGTCGCCCGCGGCGAGATGGCCGTGATGACCGAAACCCGGTGGTGGAAAAGCTCGTTGAGGATCGACGCGGCGGTCTCTCCCCCGCCGATGACGGCGACGTCGTCGGCGACGATGAGTTCGTGCCGGCTCGCGCGGCGCCAGAACTGCGCGACCGAGAGCACCCGCGGATCACCGGACAGCATCGACCGGTCGGGTTGTCCCAGCCCGGTCACCATCAGCGCACCGGCGGACAGGCTCGTCCCACGGGTGTGCAGCGTCCAGCGGTCGTCATCGACGGAGATCCGGACCACTTCGCCGTCGACGACCTTCAAGCCCACCGCCGCGGCGACCCAACGCAGATACCCGGCCCATGTCTCATGCGCGGGCGCCGGCCTGCCCCGGTCGACCCAGCCCGCGAACTGGTCGGTGGCAACCAGGTACGACTGCCAGCTGTACCGCATCATCCGCCGGTCGACCTCTGCCCCGGACATCAGGGCGGACCGGTACGGGAAGCCGACGTCCTTCTCGGGGCTGGTCCCCAGCCGCTGGCGGCCGTCGGTCCAGCCCCCGCCGGCCCGCCAGTTGGCGGCCACCCCGGAGCGTTCGACGGCAACGACGTCGGGTACCTCGACGCCCATCTCCCGCAGCACCGCCGCCTTCGCGGCCACCGCCACCGCCTTCGCACCGGCCCCGACGATCGCAAATGTGTCGCTCATCGCGCCTTCACCACGCCACCTCCGTCGATTGACTTAGCCCAGGCTTCCCTAACTTTGCGTACGCTACCCTATGTTTCGCCGGCGGGAAACGCCCGCCCCCGATGGAGTTCCCGAGTGCCCCCTGACCCTTCCCGCTCACCGCTGGACGGCTTCGTCCCGTTCCCGGCCGAACGTGCGGCTCGTTATCGGGCGGCCGGTCACTGGGCCGGCCGTCCCCTGGACTCGGTGTTGCGGCACGCAGCGGCCACGTGGCCCGACCGCGTCGCGGTCGTGGACGTGGCCGGCCCCGGCGGCAGCCACACCTACGCCGAACTGGACGAGCTGGCCGACCGGGCCGCCGCCGGCTTCGCCGCGCTCGGTATGGCGCCGTCCGATCGGGTGCTGCTGCAACTGCCCAACACGACCCGGTTCGCCGTGGCACTGTTCGGCCTGCTGCGTGCCGGGGCGATCCCCGTGTTGTGCCTGACCGGACATCGATTGGCCGACCTTCGCCGCTTCGCCGAAATCAGCGGCGCGGTGGGATTGATCGTCGCCGACGCCACGGACGGCTTCCAGCACCGCGCAATGGCCGAGGAACTGGTCGCCCTGCATCCCGGGCTGCGCCATGTGGTCGTCGACGGCGCCGCCGGCCCGTTCACCGCCTGGTCGGCCCTGCCCGACGGTGCCGTGCCACGGGTGGCCGGCGCCTCGTCCGCACCCGCACTGGTGCTCGTGTCGGGCGGAACCACGGATGCCCCGAAGCTGATCCCCCGCACCCACGACGACTACCTCTACAACGCGACCGCGAGCGCGCGCCTGTGCCGTCTTACCTGCGACGACGTGTACCTCGTGGCGTTGCCCGCCGCGCACAACTTCCCGCTGGCAAGCCCGGGCCTGCTCGGGGCGATGACGGTTGGCGCCACCGTCGTCTTCACCTCCGACCCCAGCCCCGAGGCCGCCTTCGCCGCCATCGCCCGCCATCGTGTGACCGTCACCGCCCTGGTACCGGCGCTGGCCAAGCTGTGGGCGCAGGCCTGCGACTGGGAGCCCGAGCCGCCGAAGTCGTTGCGGCTCCTGCAGGTTGGCGGGTCCCGGCTGGAACCCGAGGACGCCCGCCTGCTGCGCACGACGCTCACCCCGGGATTGCAGCAGGTGTTCGGGATGGCCGAGGGACTACTCAACTTCACGCGGCTCGACGACCCGCCCGAGGTCGTCGACCGCACCCAGGGCCGGCCGTTGTGCGCGGACGACGAACTGCGCGTCGTCGACGCCGCGGGCGAACCGGTGACACCCGGCGACGAGGGCGAGTTGCTGGTTCGGGGGCCGTACACCATCAACGGCTACTGGCGCGCCGAGTGCGACAACGAGCGCTGTTTCGATTCCGAGGGCTTCTACCGCAGCGGCGACCTGGTGCGGTTGCGCGACGATGGCTACCTGGTGGTGACCGGTCGGGTCAAAGACGTGATCTGCCGCGGCGGCGAGACCATCGCCGCCGCGGACGTCGAGCAGCCGCTGCTCGGCCACCCCGCGGTGTGCGCGGCCGCGGCCGTTGCGCTGCCTGATCCACTGCTCGGTGAGAAGATCTGCGCTGCGGTCGTTTTCAGCGGCCCGGCGATCGGCCTGGCGGAGCTCAACGCCTACCTCGACGGTCACGGTGTGGCCGCACACGCGCGGCCGGACATGCTGGTCGAGATGGCGGCGCTGCCCACGACACCCGTCGGCAAGATCGACAAGAGGGCGATCGCCGGCCAGCTTGGCCCGCGAGCGTAACGCCACAGCGAAAGGCGGCAGCGGATTTCGCAGCCCCGTTACGCTCGCCGACGGCGCGCTCGGCGTGGACACTCAGACGGGCAGCCCGGAGAACATGACCCGGCCGGGGTCGTACTTCTGGCGCACGGCGGCGAGCCGGGCCAGATTCGAACCGAAGTACCGCGACGCCGGCTGGTTGCCCTCGACGTAGTTGACGTAGCCGCCGATCGAATACGGTTGCACCGCTTGGTGTGCCGTGGCGAGCCAGGCGGTGGCCGCCGCCGGCGACCCGGACGTTTCGACGTACCACTGCACCAGCGCGTACTGGCGCCGCCACGGAAAGGCCGTGGCCCCCGGCGCCACGGTCGCCAGGGCGCCGTCGAGGGCGTGCATGATCGCCATCATGCGACCCGCCCCGTGGGGAAAGGCGTTGACCGCCGCGGCGATTCCCTGCGCGGCGCCCGCGTTGACCAGCGGCAGGACGTCGGATCCGCCGACGTACCCCAGCGGGGCCGGGTCGAGGTTCCCGACCGCCAGGTACCGCACCAGCTCCATGCGGTTGAACGTGTGGGTCTCGGCTCCGGTCGGCTGCATCCCGACCGCCGCGGCGATGGCGCGCTGCACGCCGGCACCCGACCCGGCCGGGCAGGTCGCGAGTATTCGGCAATGGGTACCCATCGGGTCGACGGTGGCGTCGGCCAGCGCCCAGCTGTTCCGGTCGGCCGTGCGTAGCCAGTTCTGCCATCCGAGGAGAACCTGAGCGAACGACTCCGGCGGGAAATTCATGGTCACGGCGTCGACCTCGCCGACGGGGAACGTGGCGAAGGTCAGCGAGGTGGTCACCCCGAAGTTGCCGCCACCGCCGCCGCGCAACCCCCAGAAGAGGTCGGGGTCGGTCACGGCCGACGTGGTGACCGCCTGCCCGCCGGGCAGCACCACCGATGCCGAGGTCAACTGGTCACACAGCAGGCCGGCGTGCCGCGAATCGGCGCCCAGGCCGCCGCCCAGGGCATGGCCCGCGGCACCGACCGTCGGACAGGTGCCCGTCGGCACGCCGCGGCCCGCCGCGGCCAGTGCCTCGTGCATGGCATACAGAGCGGTCGCCGGCGCCACCGTGACGTGCCCGGTGGCCGCGTCGTAGTTGATGCCGCCGGGCAGCTGCCGCAGGTCGAGCACCATGGTGCCGTTGGCCGTGGAGGCCCCCACGTAGGAGTGCCCGCCGCCGCGTGGGGCGACCTTGAGACTGTGCGCCGCGGCGAAGGCCATCGCCTTCTGCACATCGGCGACCGAGGTAGGGACGACGACCGCCGCGGGCATCGCGTCGTTGTAGTTGGTGTTGAAAACCTGCTTGGCCGTCGCGAATTGGGGCCCCTGCTCCGGCAGCACCACCTGGCCGCCGATTGCGGACGAAAGGCCGCTCCAGCCAGAGGTTTTCGGGTCGGCACCGGCGCGTGCCGGGCCCAGTACCGTCCCCGCGGCCAGCGCTCCGGCGGCCGCCCGCAGAAACGTCTGCCGCGAGAACTCACGCGCCAATGTC
>CAYVQQ010000017.1:0-8134 GCA_964453085.1 uncultured Mycobacterium sp. | reverse complement strand
ACTGGAGTTCAGACGTGTGCTCTTCCGATCTGAACTCACGCGCCAATGTCGGGCTCCCGCTGCTGCGTCATGTTCGGCATTGTCGACCACCGCAACCGCGGTACCGTACGACGTGACGCGGGATGACCGAACCGTGCCCGAACCGTTACCCGCTCGACGGACGTGAAGCAAAGGAGCGACCGATGGATTTGGGTTTATGGGGTGGTCTCACCCTGGCCTCCCTGGTACTGGCGCTGGCCTTCGCCACCGTCGCGTCCGTGTTCGTCAAGCGACTGGGTGACCGGACGCCTTTTCCGATCAGCGAGGAGATCGGCAGCGCCAAAGCGGTGCTGACCAAAGTGCGCAAGCGTGAGCCGATGTCACAGGAGGAGTTGGACTATGCAAAGCAGATCGTCGCCGACCGCGGCTCCTTGATGGCTCTGTGCATCCCCGCCACGCTGTTCATGCTGGGCTGCTTCTTTGTGTTCGGCAGCCTCGAACACCTGCATGGCGCCACGCCGTCCGAACGCACATTCCTCGGGGTGATCCCGATGTTCACCTCCACGAACCTCGCCATCCGCCTGCGGGCCGGCGCGCGGTTGAAAAGGCGGCTGCAATAGACGGTAACGTCCACAAACTGGTATTCTCCCGTTCGCCCATATGTCAACCTGTCTGATATGCGGGCGGGCCTTGCCGGCCCGGCAGGACGTCGGGAGGTGAGGCGGGAACGCGCGACCCGGCACGGTAGCCCGAAAGGTGGTCGAGTGAGCTCTCGTTCGTCAGTCGGCAGGGCCGTCCTGGCGCGAGTGTGGATGCCACTGGTCACCGTCGTCGCGATCTCTGTGGGCGCAGTGTGCATGTGGAAGGTGCACCAGTTCTCCGCTCCCCCGCCGGTCATCACCGTCAACGGGCCGCAGGCGCCTGAGGAGTTCAACCCCAAACGGCTCACCTACGAGGTCTTCGGCTCGGCCGGAACGGGCGGAGAACTCGTCTACATCGACATCGACGGACATCCCCACCAGGTGGATGTCTCGACGTTGCCGTGGTCCCACACCGAGACGACGACGCTGACGGTGGTGTCCGGCAGTGTCTCGGTGCACGTGCACGGCGGCCATGTCGGCTGCCGGATGCTGGTGGACGGCGTGGTGCGCGACGAACAGATCAGTCACCACCAGGACGCTGACGTCGAATGCCGGGTGAAATCGGCATGAGTGAGCATCGCTTGGCCGACGCCCCCGTCAAACGCCCGTTCATCCCGCGAATGGTCCGTAAGTTCGCGATACCGATCGTCTTCTTCTGGGGTCTGGTCGCGGTCACCACGAACGCCTTCATGCCCCAAGTGGAGCGGGTCGCAGAAGAACTCGCCGGACCGATGGTGCCGCACTACGCACCCTCACAGCGGGCGTTGCTGCACATCGGCGAAAAGTTCCACGAGTCCGACTCGACCAACCTGACGATGCTCGTGTTCGAGGCCAACCGGCCGCTGGTCGTGGCCGACCACGAGTACTACGACGGTCTGATGCGCCGCCTCGAGCGCGACAAGCGGCACGTGCAATACGTCATGGATCTCTGGGGCAAACCGTTCACCGCCGCCGGAGCGCAAAGCGTCGACGGCAAGGCCACCTACGTGCTGTTGCGACTGGCCGGGGACATCGGCCAGATCGAGGCCAACCAGTCTGTGCAGGCCGTGCGCGACATCGTCGCCCGGGACATCCCTCCGCCGGGGCTGAAGGTCTACGTCAGCGGCGCGGCGCCGCTGGCCTCCGACACGCTCACCATCGCGAACAACAGTCTGAACAACGTCACGATCGTCACGATCGTCCTCATCATCCTGATGCTGTTGGCGGTCTACCGCGCCCCCTCGGTGCTCCTGGTGCCTCTGCTGGGAGTCCTCATCGAAATGCTGGTGGCCAAGGGGGTCACCGCCACGCTCGGGCATCTCGGCTACATCGAGCTGTCGTCATTCGCGGTGAACATCGTCGTCGCGCTGACCCTGGGCGCGGGAACCGACTATGGCATCTTCTTGATGGGCCGCTATCACGAGGCGCGGCAAGCGGGTGCGAGCCGAGAGGACAGCTTCTACATCGCCTACAAGGGCGTCGCTCCGATCATCGTCGGCTCGGGGCTGACGATCGCGGGTGCGTCTTACTGTCTGACGTTCGCACGGCTGAACTACTTCCACACCATGGGTCCGGCAGTGGCGATCACGATGCTGTTCACCATCGCGGCGGCGATGACGCTGGGCCCGGCGCTGTTGACCGTCGGTAGCCTTTTCGGGCTGTTCGACCCCAAACGACAGGCGAAAACACACCTGTATCGGCGCATCGCGGCGAGCGTGGTGCGGTGGCCGGTGCCGATCCTGGCGGCCAGTTCGGCCATCGTCATGGTCGGCGCGATCTTCGTGCCGACCTACCGGCAGAACTACGACGACCGTCAGTATCAGCCGTCCGATTCACCGGCCAATCTGGGCTTCGCGGCCGCCGATCGACACTTCAGCAAGAGCAAACTCTTCTCCGAGATGCTGATGATCGAGACCGATCACGACATGCGCAACTCGGCCGACTTCATCACGCTCGACCGGGTCGCCAAAGCCCTGATCCGACTGCCCGGTGTGGCGATGGTGCAAAGTATGACGAGGCCCCTGGGCCGGCCACTTGAGCACGCCACGATTCCCTACTTGTTCACCACACAAGGCAGCGGCAACGGTCAGCAGCTCCCGTTCAACAGGGAACAGAATTCCAACACCGACCAGCAGGCGGATATCCAGGAGCATTCTGTCGCGGTGTTGCGCAAGGAGATTGGCTTCTTCCAGAAGATGTCGGACGAGCTGCACAAGACGGTTCTCACGGTCGAGGATTTGAAGAGAGTCACCGACGAGATGAATGAGGGCGTCTCGGATCTGGACGACTTCTTCCATCCCCTCAAGAGCTACTTCTATTGGGAGAAACACTGTTTCGACATACCGATCTGCTGGGCATTCAGGTCGCTGTGGGACACGCTGGACCACATCGACAAGCTGGCCGAGGACATCAACGACGCCAAGATCTCCCTCGAGGAGATCGACAAGGTCCTGCCCCAGATCATCACTCAGCTGAAAGCCACGGCCGACGACACCGAGGCCCTGCGTTCGAAGCTGGTCAACAGTTTCGGCTCGGCAGATCTGCAGTCCCTGCAAACCGACCAGACGTTCGACGACCTGATCAACGTCGGGAACGACTTCGACCGGGCCCGTAGCGACGACTACTTCTACATACCCCACGAAGGGTTCGACAACGAAGACGTCAAAACCGGCATGAAGCTCATGATGTCGCCGGACGGCAAAGCCGCCCGGTTCATCGTCACCCACGAGGGCAACGCGATGGGCCCCGAAGGCGTGCAGCATGTCGAGCTGTTCCCGACCGCCATCACCACCGTCCTCAAGGAGACGTCGTTGGCCGGTGCGCGCGTCTACATCGGCGGTTCGGGGTCCAACAACAAAGACATCAAGGAATACGCCACATCCGATCTGATGATCGCGGCCATCGCCGCATTCATCCTGATCTTCTTGATCATGATGTTCCTCACCCGGAGCCTGGTGGCGGCCTTGGTCATTCCGGGCACGGTGGCGTTCTCCTATGCCGGGGCGTTCGGGCTCTCCATCCTCGTCTGGCAGCACCTCATCGGCCTGCACCTGCACTGGCTGGTGCTACCGCTGACGTTCATCATCCTGGTGGCGGTGGGCTCGGACTACAACCTGCTGCTGATCGTCCGGGTCAAAGAGGAGATCGGCGCCGGATTGCACACCGGCCTGATCCGCGCTCTCGGCAGCACCGGCGGTGTGGTCACCTCGGCGGGCCTGGTGTTCGCGTTCACCATGCTGGCAATGCTCACCAGCGATCTGCGAACCATCGGTCAGGTGGGGTCCACCGTGTGCATCGGCCTGCTACTCGACACGCTGATCGTGCGGTCGTTCGTGGTGCCGTGCATCGTCAGGATCCTCGGGCCGTGGTTCTGGTGGCCGACGCTGGTGCGCACCCGTCCGCCACGGCGGCACCAGCCGGTGACGGTCGGTCCGAAACCGGAATAGGCCGGCACAGGGGCGCGTTGGAGGGGGTCATGGGCCTACACGAGTTGTTTCAGCCGTTGACCGTACGCTCGCTGACCGTGCCGAACCGGTTCGCCATGGCGCCGATGACCCGGCAGGCCTCACCGGGCGGAATCCCGGGTGCCGATGTCGCCGAATATTACCGGCGCCGTGCCGCCGGCGGCGTCGGACTGATCATCACCGAGGGAATCCGGCTGCCCGATCCGGCCGCGGGCTATCCGTACACCATCCCGACGATCGCCGGCGACGACGTCCTGGCCGGGTGGAGGCGGGTCGTCGATGCGGTCCACGGCGAGGGAGTCGCGATCGCCGCCCAGCTGTGGCACCAGGGCGCCGAGCGCGACGACACCGACGGCGTCGTCCCCGTCAGTCCGTCGGGCGTCGACGGGCTCGGCACGCCGAAGGGGCGCGCGCTGGAGACCGACGAGCTGCCGCGGGTGGCGCAACTGTACGCCGACAGCGCCGTCACCGCACGAACCGTCGGCTTCGACGCCGTCGAGATCCACGGCGCCCACGGCTACCTGCTGGACGAATTCTTCTGGGCGCGAACCAATCTGCGGACCGACGCGTACGGCGGATCGGTGTCGGCCCGGACCCGCTTCCCCGCGGAGGTCGTCGCCGCGGTCCGCGCCGCCGTCGGCCCGGACTATCCGATCATCTTTCGCTTCTCGCAGTGGAAGCTCGCCGACTACACGGCCACGATCGCCGACGACCCCACCCAACTGAAGGAGTTGCTCACCCCGCTGGCCGAGGCCGGGGTGGACATGCTCCATCCCTCCACGCGCAGGCACTACACGGCCGCGTTCCCCGGTTACGACGGCGAGTTGAGCCTCGCCGGGTGGGTCAAGAAAATCACCGGACTGCCGGTCATCGCCGTCGGATCGGTGGGGTTGGAGACGCAGTTCCGCAGCGAGAAGCGCGGCCAGGTGATCCAGCCCGCACCGGTCGACCGCTTGGTCGAGCAGTTCGACGCCGGTGAGTTCGACATCGCAGCCGTCGGGCGCGTGCTGCTCGCCGACCCGGGTTGGGTGAACCGCCTGCGCAACGACGATCTCGACGGGTTCACCGGTTACGACCCGGAATCGGCGCTGGCCGCCTTGACCTGACGGCCCCTGCGGTTTGGCCACACCGCAGGGGCCGGCACACGCTGCCCGACGGAGGGCGCAGTCCCGTGCGCACAGCTTGCCGCACTGCGGGTTATCGGCGACCTGCACGAGCAGATCGTGTCCGAAGCCGGCAACCGAGCGGTTGGCTAGTGCCTGCTGAGCGTCAGCGTCCCATGGGTTTTGAGCACATTGCTGGCGGTGATCTTCTCGGTCCGACGGGCCTCGCGCTCCAGGTAGCGCTGCTTGGATTCCTCGAACTTGTCGCTGGCCTCCTCGAGCTCCTTGATCAGCAGGCCCAGGTCGTCGCGCATCCAGGCGGCCTCGCCGGTGAAGTCCTCGCGCTCGAAGATGCGCCACTTCTTCAGCACCGGCATCACCACCTCGTCGAGATGGATGCGCGGGTCGTAGACGCCCCCGACGGCGATGATCACCGCCTTGCGCCGGAACTCCGGCACCGTGAAGCCGGGCATCTTGAAGTTGCGCAGGATCTTGTGCACCGACCGGATGGCCTGGTTCGGCGCAATGTCCAGGCCGGCGGCGCTGATATCCCGGTAGAAGATCATGTGCAGGTTCTCGTCGTGGGACAACCTGGCCATCAGCTGTTCGGCGATCGGGTCGCCGGCCACCTTGCCGGTGTTGCGGTGCGAGACCCGCGTGGCCAGCTCCTGGAATGAGACGTACATGACCGAGTCGAAGATGCTCTCGGCGAACATGTCACCCTGGTGGTTCTGGCCCGGGCTGAAGCCGCGTGTCATCTGCTCGAGGCGAAGCCTCTCCAACTCGACCGGGTCGACGGCGCGGGTGACCACCAGGTAGTCACGCAGCGCGGTGCTGTGCCTGGCCTCCTCGGCGGTCCACCGGTTGACCCATTGCCCCCACGGACCGTCCAGGGTGAAATTCATCGCGATCTCGCGGTGATATGCCGGCAGATTGTCCTCGGTCAGCAGGTTTTGCACTATCGCCACCCGCGCCACGTCGGGAAGGCTGCTCTGACCGGGCTCCCAGTCCTGGCCGTCGAGCGCGTAGAAATTCTTACCGTCCGACCACGGAACATAGTCGTGCGGGTTCCACTCCTTGAACTTCTCGAGATGCCGGTTCAGCAACTTCTCGGCCACCGGCTCGAGTTCGTGAAGCAGCTGCAGATCGGTCATGCGCTCGGACACAACACCTCCCAGTTATCTGTTTATGCCAGTAACGCGCAATGTATCTGTGTCACGCGGTTACATCAAGACAGCCACGCCGGGGGACGGCAAAAAAGGGTCTTTAGTCCCTATGGGTGTCACGAGCGGGTCACGCCGCCGGCGCGAAGCACCGGAGCGGGACCAAGAAGCTACCGAGCGGGCACCAGATACGGCGCCAGGGCGGACAGCTTCTCGCTGGTCTCCTCGAATTCGCGCTCCGGGTCGGACTCCTCGATGATCCCGGCACCGGCCCGCAGCCAGGTCGTGCCGTCTCGCTCGTAGGCGGACCGCAGCGTCAGCGCCGCATCCAGCCCGCCGTCCGCCGAAACGGTCATGACGGCGCCGGAATACAGTCCGCGCGGGGCGTCGTCGAGGCGCAGGATGGCCTCGAGCCCGGCGGCTTTGGGAATGCCCGAAGCGGTGACCGCCGGGAAGAGTGCTTCCAGCGCGTCCATCCGGTCGCTCGACGAGCGCAGGCGCGCGGTGATCGTCGAGCCCAGGTGCTGCACGCTCCCCCGTTCGCGCACCGTCATGAAATCGGTGACGGACGCGGAGCCCGGCTCGGCGATCTCGGCCATCTCTCGCAGCGAGCTGCGCACCGACATGGCATGCTCCACGATCTCTTTGGAGTTCGACTCCAGGTCGGCGCGGGCCCGGCGGTCATGCGCCACGCCCCGGCCGAACGCGCGCGTACCGGCCAGCGGTTCGGTGACGACCGCGCCGTCCCGGTGGACCGCGGCGACCAGTTCGGGACTGAAGCCCAGTGCCCGAACCCCGGCCAGCCGCAACAGAAACGACCGCACCGGCGTGTTGTGCCGGCGGCCCAGCCGATACGTGGCCGGAAAGTCCAGCACGAAGGGCACTTCCACGCAACGGGAGAGGATCACCTTGTGGTAGCGCGCCGCGGCGATCTCCCCGATGGCGGTCTGCACCCGATCGCGGTACCCCGACGAGTCGGCGGTCACGTCGACGCCGCGGGCATGGCGGACGTCGGGCACCCCGTCGCCGAGCAATCGCAGTACCGCCTCGCGGTGGCCGGGCGACGCGCCGGCAAGGCGGACCTCGCCACGGGTCACCGCGATCCGGGTGCGGGGCCAGAACACCCGGGCCAGCGGGGTGTGTGGGGCAAGCCGGTCCTGCAGCCCGTGGCGGTACACGCCGAACTCGAAGGCGACCCAACCGAACAGTTGATCGGTCGCCAGCAACAGGTGGTCGACGGCCGCACCCAGGACCGGCGCGGGCCGTCCCGACCACGGGTGACACCGCGTCACCCCGTCACGGGCCACCCGCAGTTCGTCGGAGTCCAGTTCGATCATCGCCCGCACGCCGCTGGCCAGGACCCACTCGCCGGCCCGCTCGTAGAGCAGGTACTCCTCGCCGGCCCGCTCCGACAGCGCCGCGGCCAGCCCCGCCGCCAGGTCGGCGGGATCGAGGTGGGCGGGAACCGGTATCGCCGACGACGCGCGGTCCGCGGGACTCGTCTCGGCGCTGACCTCGGTCACGGTTAGTAAACGTAGCCTAACCTATCTACCCGGGTGCAACCCGGCGCACTCTTCCCGTGGCCGCCCCGCGGCGTCGGGCTCCCGGAAAGCCGTGTTCCCGGGCCGAGCCGGCCCCGGGATCGTTCCTGCAGGAAACTCCCAGCTTATTCACAACGGATTGTCACCCCTGCGCGCGGCCCCGGATTTTCCTCGACCACGCCTCTGACCATGGGTTTTCCGTACCCAAAGTCGTCTTGCGGGAGGTGATTGGGCCCCGTCACGCCGGGGTGTCCGTGAGTGGCG
>CAYVQQ010000016.1:0-22139 GCA_964453085.1 uncultured Mycobacterium sp. | reverse complement strand
CGCCGCGCCGAGCTGGACGCCAAGGTCGCGAAGGTCCACGCCAGCGTCTGACGGTGTGTACGGCGCCCCGCGCATCTTGGCCGATCTACCCGACGACGGTGAGCAGGTGTCACGCAAGACGGTGGCGGCCTCGCTGCGCCGCCAGGGATTGGCCGGGGTCTGCCCCCGCCGGTTCACGCCGGCCACCACGGTGATGGACCTGGACGCTGCGGTACCTAAAGACCTGGTCAAACGTCGTTTTGACACCGGGATACTCAACCGGATGTGGATCCTGGAGTTGTGTGCGCGACACGATGCGCTGGTCCGTGCGCGGCGTGTCGCAGTGCACCGTGGGGGGAAGGATCACCCCGTAGGCCTCCACGCCGAACGAGCATTTCTAAGACGGGAACGTACTGCGCTTGCCCTCGAGCGGCTGGAGTGGTCGACTACCCCAGTTTCCGCCCGCCCGGACGGGCAAACCTTCCTGCCGACACGTACTGGCGCGCCCAGTAGTTGTTGAGCAACTTCGCAACACCGTGCGGGCGCCGCCTCGGTAAAGGCATCTCTTCAGCCCGTGCAATCGCCGCAACGATGAGGACTCATCGGTCATGGCATCCACAAATGTGGGTTCGCGCGCTCGGTGTCATCTCACGTCGCCGTTAGCAGCGGCGATTCGTGCTGTCTCACAATGATGTACACGCGTCTTGTCTCAAATAACTCGCGAAAAGAACTCATCGAGCCAGTCGCACACCTCTTGGGCGAGTCGAGTCGGGTTGTTGATCTGGCAGTGCGCGTCGGCACCGGTCGCGGCGTCCAGCCGTACAAACGTCTTGCGCGGTACTGCGAGTGCCGTATGCCACGCTTCGGCCTGACGGATCAGGACCGGGCTTTCACCTTCCCCGACGATCGACAGGAAACTGCAGCGCACCTGGGCCGGGTCGGCGACCAGGGTCGCCAGCAGCCGGGCGAAATCCGCCGGTGTGGGCAACCCCGAGCGCCACAGATACATGTCGAACGCGCGACTCATCGCGCCCTCGTTGGCCATCCGCTCGACCACGTCGACGGGCAACAGATCGCCAACTGCGCTGATCGGAGTGCTTGCCACACACGCCGCGATCCGGCGCTCGCTCATCACCGCACGGCTGACCATGTAGCCACCGCCGCTGAAGCCGACGATCGCGATGCGGGCCGGATCGTAGCCGCCTCGGTCGGCGAGAAAGTCGAGGACCGCGCCCACTGGGCGCTCGGTCTCGGCCATGAGATGAAGACCGTGGCGCGGCGTGCTGCCCTGCCCCGGCAGATCCACGATCAGTGTGGTGTAACCGCGTTGCCAGGCGTTGAAGCCCATCAGGTGATACATGTCCTCCCGGCCGGTGTCACCGCCGCCGACCACGATCAACACCGGGGCCTCCGGCCCTGCAGCCAGCCGCAGGGCCGGCAGCGGCGCCGGGTCGTACGGAATATCCACGTACTCAACGGGAAGGCCCATCGCGTCGACGGCCTCGGCGAACGCGGACTCATACTTATCGATCAGCTCGGTGAACCGCTCGCCTTGCCCGACGAACTGCCACGCCATCCGGTAGCAGCTGTAGGCCTTCATCAACACTTCACCCGCGCTGCGACGTCGCCCGCGCCGCATCCAGTCAGCAGTCAGCTCGCGCTGTGTGTCGCCGTACTCGTCAAACCGATCCACCCAGTTGGCCGCGGTGCCATCCATGCCAGACGCGACGTAGAACAACTCACCGGCATCGAGTCCACCGGTCTTGGCGGCGCCCGCCGCCCACTGGAACATGAAATCCAGATCGGGATCGTCGAAGCGGTACCGAATCGCGTTGGCCCGCTTCAGTGTTGGCTCGGTCATCGCTGCTCCACTCTCGGCCCCTGCGGCACGCGTTTCGCCTCCCCGGCGCTTGGGTCTCCGCCGGCAACCAGTGATCGAGCAGATGCGCGCCGACGGCGCTGGCAGCCCGATCGGCGCATGATTGCAGTCTTGCCGCGGGGGGACAGTAGCACATTCGTCGCGTGTCCACACGCCGTGTAGGTTCTCAACTTTCACTGCATGTGGCGACGCGCTGAGCAGTGCCTTTACCGGTCGTCTCACCGTCACTGCATCAAGTTTTGTCTCACGAACCGCTTCATTTCCTTTTCCTCGAACCCCTACCGAGTGGCCGTCACGGCCAGGACTGCTATGGAGATGACGAAGGCAAGGAAAGCCCCCACGCAGATCGCGGCTCGGACGAGCTCTTTGCAGTTGGCTTCTCGGTCCTCCTCGGCTTTGGTCTGGCGGGCGAATTCGGCGTCAGCTTCCCTCTTTTCGCGCCACTTTCGTGCGGCCTCCTGCCGTTCTCGCATGGCTGCCTCGTGCCGAGCCGCACGTTCGCGCGCCTCCCGATTGATGCGTTCGTACCGCGCGGCCTGTTCTCGTTTCGCAGTAGCGATCTTCTCCGCTTTGAGTTCGACGTGCCGATCGGCAATCCTTTGATCGGCTTGCACTCTGATGTCTGTTGGGGTGGTGACACTGCCGGTGCGCGGGTTGATGTCGCAGTCAACGATGTTGTCGGAGTGTAGCCAGTACCACTTGCCGCGTTGGGGAAACCCCTTGGCGTGCTTGAGGTAACCCCGCTGTAGGTCGAGATCATGGGGTCGAGGTATGTGCTCTGTCAGAGTGCCGATTTGCCCGAATGTTGGGTCGATCCAGTAGACAGTCTCCCCTGCTTCCAGCATTTGGGCGCCGTAGCCGCCGTAGACCTCAACTCGCCACACGTTGTCGCGCTCAAACCTCGGGTTGCCGGTGGTTGACCATGGAGACACGAGCCACACCACTCTGATTCCCAGGCTCGCACGCAGTTCGAGGTAATCGGCCATCCGGGTTTGCCATATCGCACGGTGATCCTTCGGATCGGTACCGGCCATGGACTGCTGTTGACACTCAAAGGCCACCCGTGCACCGCTTTTCAATTCCAAATAGACGTCGGGGCGGCGTCGCCGGCCGTCGCGCAGAGCCGGCAGATGCTCGTACTCGAGTTGGAGGTCAGCGACGTCAGCGGAATCGACGGCCGCGGCCAGCCAGTCGTGGATGGCGAACTTGGCCTGCTGATGCCACACCGATTCTGGGCCACCGCGATGCAGCGCGTCGTCGGGACGCTTCTCGTGGCAAAAATGTGAACGAAGCCTAACTCCTTGTCTAGCCGTCGAAAACGGCTTGCACCCGTTCATCGGGCACACCATCAGGCCGGCTTTCGTCAGCTGCCGATACGTTCGTCCCTCCGGGTCGAACGGTGCCTGCTTATCTACCGCGCCGTCGGGCAGCCAGATCGACGGAGACTCGGGGCCGGCACTGGCGAAGCGGGCGTAGACCTGAGGCGCCTTCTTGCTCCACCACTCGCTTCTTGGATCGCCAGCCATATTGTGCACGGTATCCGCGGGGACCGACAGATGATCCAAGCCAGGATGCCTGTACCGACACGGGTAGAGAACCCGTTGCCTCACCGAAGAGGAGAGTCACCTACAGCAACAGTCAGCAACACCAATCAGACACGGAGGGAAACCCGAGTAGTGCGTCTGGCCTGCATACCCAACGGAACTCACGCCACGGATACGCCTCCGCGAGGCGATTCGGATCAGCATCAGCGAAGGCAACCGAGGACGCATCAGCGTTCGGAGCGGTCCGGAACCGCACCGTTGTGGTTGCAGCGGTGTCGGCCGCCGAAACCATGGCTCGCCCGCTATCGCTCGGTCAGGTCTGAATCCGGGGTCATGCCCAAAGAGTCGCACTCATAGGCCTGGCTGCGGCGCAGGGGTATCGGCGTGTCTCACGAACATTTCGAATTTGAAGTCTGTTTGAAGCCCGGCGTGAGACCCTATAGTGGAAACGGAGGCTGTCGACCCTTTCTCTCCACTGCGCCCTATGGCGATCACCTCGGCCCTGCAATTGGGTCAGACTGCTTTGGTGACCTGATCGTCACATGGCCGTCGACTCACCCTCGGGATTGAGCGACCCGCGTGTCTCACGAACGTGGCGGATCCGCCATCCCTCCGCCATCATTCGTGAGATTCCGCCACGTTCCGTGAGAACCTACAACACGACGCCGCTCCATCATCTCGCCATGTTGGCGAACCGCGAGAGGTGCAGCTGGTGCGCGACGGTGACCGTCTTCGTCGGGCCGTTGCGGTGTTTGGCGAGAATGAAGTCCGCCTCTCCCCCGCGCGGATCGTCACGGTCGAAGGCATCCGGCCGATTCAGCAGGATCACCATGTCGGCATCTTGTTCCAAACTATTGTGGACGCTGATGCCATTGGCGACGAAATTATGTGTGCCGGCAACGGTTCCGTCGTAGACGTTCTGATCGCCAAGAGCAGTGATCTCGACAACCGTGTCCCAAAAGACCTCCCGGGGCGCGGTGTCCAGGTTCGTGTTCCGCAACGCGCCGTCTAGGCGAGTCAGCACCTCTTCCGCCGCAGTCGAATTCGCGTCATCGGCGCCGACGTGCCGCAGAAAGCGCTCCTGGTTCTGCGCGCCGTAGATGGCGATGTGCCACGAGTCACGGCAATCCGGCGACTTCACAAGCTTGATGTGCGCGAAAACCCCTACCCGCAGCAGCAGTTGAGCGACGTCGTCGATGAGACGCCGACTCGCCGCCGCATAGTGGATGCGCGCCTGGCCCGCTTCTGCGTCCCACCGCACCGACCCGTCGGCCTTCCACAGGTGCCGCAGGAACAGCGCAATTTGATCATTGGGCGCACCGAATACCGGCTCAGGCACGAATGTGTCGTAGCCGCGCCTCCCGAACGGCCCCCATCCGTCCATCAACGCCCCGATCGGGTTGCGCCGGCCGCGGGCCGGGCGTGCGGGTGCGGTCGCTCGCGACGTGGCCACCCGCGCCGCCGGATGTTCGCCGGGGATGGCGGTCGCGCCGACGTGTGCGGTGGCGGCCGGCACCGCGTCCGGGTTCGGCTCGACCACCGATGCGTGCCCCCAGCGCTGCACGCAGGACGCATCGCCGATCGTGTGTGCCAGCAGGATCAACTCCGACTCGTCCATCCGCTGCGTGTCGACGGGTTCCGGGACACTCCGGGGCGCCGCGATGCGATCTCCAATTCTCAATTGTGCCAACGGAGTCCAGCCGTCGAGACTCATGAAAGGGTGGTTTCCGGTAGCCTGGACCTCGCGGCCGGAGGCCAACCGGAGTCGGAACACCTCTTTGCGACCGCTCCGGAACACGTTGGTCATCGGCCGGGCCACCACACGCATCCGCTCATCCAGCGACCACACCAGGGGCCGCTCGCCGGTCCGCATCAGCTCACCGAACGTGACCTCGGCACCGGTATCCGCTCGCAGGATGCGCGTAGCGGCGGTCAGGCATCCCGATTCGCGAAGGTCCGAAAGCATAGGTTTCTTATCGGTGCGCTGCTCGGGGCCGCGGTTCAGCTGGCTGATCGCCACCACCGGCACCTCGAGCTCCTTGGCCAAAAGCTTGAGATGACGCGAGAATTCGGACACTTCGACCTGCCGCGACTCGTACTTCTTGCCCGAGGTCATCAGCTGCAGGTAATCGACCACCACCAGCTTCAGGTCGGCCTTCTGGCGCAAGCGGCGGGCCTTGGCGCGGATCTCCATCATGGTCAGGTTGGGCGAGTCGTCGATATACAGTGGCGCCTCGCTGATTTCGCTCATGCGCCGCGCGAGCCGGGTCCAGTCGTCGTCGCTCATCCGGCCGGAACGCATATCGGCCAGTTTGATCTTCGCCTCGGCCGACAGCAGGCGCATCACGATCTCGGACTTGCTCATCTCCAGCGAGAAGATGACGCTCGCCATGCGGTGCTTGATCGAGCACGACCGCACGAAGTCCAGTCCCAGGGTGGAATTGTGGGTCGGCACCAAGCCACGGCCGGCCAGATACAGGCGCTCGGCGTTGTCCACCTGGACACAACGGACCGGCACGCTGTCCACCCGGCGCACCGCCTCGATCTGTAGCACCGGAGCCATCACCGCCGTGGTGCCCTCGCATCGGTCGCCGCGCCGCGGCGACCCGGCCGCGGCGATCGCGTCCCGACCCGGACGCAGCCGCGCCGAGGTACGGATGCCGCAAGTCAGCGGCCACTGGTGCTCGGCATCGGCGACGATTGACGTGCCGTCGGAGAATGCGATTTCGTAGCAGGGCCGGCCGAGCAGCACGTGCGTCGCGGCCACAACCCGCGTCGGCGACCCATCGGCATCGAGCAGGCGCTCCCCGACCGCGACATCACCCATGGTGGTCCAGCCCGACGGCGTGGGCAACGGTGTGTCGAGCGCAAGCGCCTTGCCCACCCCGGGTCTGGCCGCCACGATGATCATCTGCCCCGGGTGCAGGCCGTTGGTCACCTCGTCGAGTTCGGTGAACCCGGTCGGCACCCCGCGCGCCACACCGCCGCTGGAGGCGATGGCGTCGATCTCGTCCATCGTCGGCTGTAGCAGGTCTTCCAAGGGAACGAAGTCCCCCGACGTCCGCCGATCGGTCACGTCGTAAATCTCAGCCTGCGCGCGGTCCACGACCTCGGCGACGTCGGCGCCCTCGGCGCCGGCGTAACCGTACTGCACCACCCGCGTCCCGGCCTCCACCAGCCGGCGCAGCAACGCCTTCTCGGCCACGATGCCCGCGTAGTAGCCTGCGTTGGCCGCGGTGGGCACCGTGGAGATCAAGGTGTGCAGGTACGGCGCCCCGCCGATGCGCCGCAGCAGGCCGCGGCGGTCCAGCTCCGCGGCCACCGTCACCGCATCGGCCGGCTCCCCCCGCCCGTAGAGGTCCAGGATCGCGTCGTAGACGTTCTGGTGAGCGGGGCGGTAGAAGTCGCCGGGCCGCAGCCGCTCCAGCACATCGGCGATCGCGTCCTTGCTCAGCAGCATCCCGCCCAACACCGACTGCTCGGCAACCAGGTCCTGCGGGGGCTGACGACCGAAGTCCTCACCGGGCGACGCGGACCCCGCGCCCGGCACCAGGTCGTCGACGACCGCCATCGGGTGAATCCTCCTCTGACTCTGAGTGTCCGAACGTACATTCGATAACCGGTATTCAGACCCTATGCCAGGGCACCGACACTCCCCGACCCACGGCACCCGCATCACCTCGTGCCCGGAGAACGGTAGACGTTGCTGCCACCGACCGAAAGGGGCCGTTGTTCATAAGGCTGTGCATGGCATGTTCATATCCGTGGACACCGGTGTTGAACGGACTGTGGAGAACCTGTGGATGAAACGGGCGTGCGGCGGCGTTTATGCAGGTACACGTCTTACAACGCCACAGATTTGATGTGGACAAAAATCTCGTCGGCGTGTCGGGTCCGGTTACCGCCCCGGGCGTGTCGCCTTGCGGCGAGCCTTTTTCTTCGTGGCACAGGGGTCGCCGACGCGCGCGGACATCGCGCCCAAGAAAGTTCGCTGGAGCGGCCGTCCGCGGCCGCAGTTGCGGCCCAAAGGTGGGTGTACAGACGCACAGACGTCTCCGGCAGCGGCCGGGTACGGCCGCTGCCGGAGACACGCAAAGATGGGAAAGTTAGCCCTGCGCGACGACCTCGAGTGCGACGTCGACATCGACCTCGGGATGCAGGTGCACCGACACCCGGTGGGTGCCGACGACCTTGATGTGCGCTTTGGGGAGCCGAACGATCCGCCGGTCCAGGTTGGGCCCGCCGGCCTTCTTGATGGCCGCCACCACATCGCCGGCGGTCACCGAACCGAACAGCTTGCCGGAATCGGAGGCCGTCTTCACCGGCAGCGAGACGGAACCCAGCGCCGCGATCGCGGACTTGAGCTCGTCGGCGTGCTCACGATCGCGCACCATCTTGGTCTCGCGAGCGCGGCGGATCTCGTCGGCCTGCCGCTGGGCGCCGCGCGAGGCAACGATCGCCAGGCCGCGCGGGAGCAGGAAGTTGCGGGCATACCCGTCCTTGACCTCGACCGTGTCGCCCACGGTCCCGAGGTGGTCAACGTCAGCCGTCAGAATCAGCTTCATCGTCTTGGTACTTTCGGTTCGAGCGTCCGGCGCGCTTAACGCGCCGAGGAGGTGAAGGGCAGCAGCGCCACCTCGCGGGCATTCTTCACGGCGATCGCGATGTCGCGCTGATGTTGCACGCAGTTGCCGGTGACCCGGCGGGCCCGGATCTTGCCGCGCTCACTGATGTGGGTGCGCAGCAGGGTGGTGTCCTTGTAGTCGATGTGCTGGCCCTTCTTCGCGCAGAAGACACACTTGCGCGCCTTGACCGGCTTCTCCGGCGCCGGGCGCCGCTTACTTGACTTGGCCATGTCTGTTGTTCTTTCCGTTCTCGTGGGTGAAGTTCACGTCTTTTAGAAGGGCGGTTCGTCGTCGCCGCCGCCAAAGGAGCCCGACGCCGGGGCGCTGCCCCACGGGTCGTCGGCCGGTGCGCCACCGGCCTGCGTGGCCGACTGGCGCGATCCGCCGCCACCACCGAAGCCGCCGCCGCCACCGCTGCGGCTGGCCTTGTTGACCTTGGCGGTGGCGTACCGGAGCGAGGGTCCGATCTCGTCGACCTCGACCTCGACCACAGTGCGCTTCTCGCCTTCGCGGGTCTCGAAAGATCGCTGCTTGAGCCGCCCGGTGACGATCACACGCGCCCCCCGGGTCAGGCTCTCGGCCACGTTCTCGGCGGCCTCCCGCCAGATGTTGCACCGCAGGAACAGTGCCTCGCCGTCTCTCCACTCCCCGCTCTGCCGGTCATAGATCCTGGGCGTCGACGCCACGGTGAAGTTCGCGACGGCGGCACCCGAGGGCGTGAACCGCAGCTCGGGGTCAGCGGTCAGGTTCCCGACGACGGTGATAGTGGTGTCACCAGCCACACTTTCCTCCTGGGTCCCCTGCTGCAACGGTCGATGTCATCAGCATGTTCTCGCGAAGCCTACGCAGCCGCGCCGACGGCGAACAGTCGGTGCGGGTCGGGTCTAGTGCTTGTCGAGGCGCATCACCTTGGTACGCAGCACCGACTCGTTGAGGCGCAGCTGGCGGTCGAGCTCGGACACCGTGGCCGGGGCGGCCTTCACGTCGATGACCACATAGATGCCCTCGGCGTGCTTGGCGATCTCATAGGCCATCCGGCGCCTGCCCCAGACGTCTACCTTGTCGACACTACCGCCGTCCTTGCGGACGACGTTGAGGAACGTCTCCAGGGACGGGGCCACAGTGCGTTCGTCGAGCGTGGGGTCAAGAATGACCATGATTTCGTATGGACGCATGGAAACCTCACCACCTCCTCTGGTCTGTACGGCCACGGGCGTTCCGTGGCAGGAGGGTCGCCTGCGTCGGCAACCGCCCCAGGGTACCGGACGGCAGATGGGCTGGGGAAATCCCGGGAAACTCGCAGGACCGGCCCCGCCCCCACTCCCTGACACGCACTCACTCGACACGCGTCCGCCTCGCGGCGGTGATGATCCGCTGCGGCAGTGCTCGACGGGCACGGCGTCGATTGACCAGATGCGGTGCAGCGTCTGGTGCGGCCCGACCGTGTCGAGCGCGGCGAACCGAGCGGACAGCGGGATTGCCTCCTCATTCCTGCCGGATCGTCGCCGCATCGGTGTCAGCCTCCACCGACGCCGCCAACCGTCGCGGGCCGACCGGGCGAAGCCACCCCGGAAGCCAGCCGGGTGGGGCGTCAGGTGCCCGATCGAAGGGCCCGCCGCCCGGATCGTCCAGGCACCCGGGCCGGCGCACCAGATCCTCGTCGGGCCGGTAGATCTGCCGGATCACCACCGCGCACAACGCAACGACCGCGATATCACGCACAAGCACCGTCGTGGTGAAGACCTGCTGCGGCAACGAACGGTTCGGCTCGGAGTAGAGGAAATACATCCGCGGCACCCAGACCAGCGCGTCGATCGTCATCCACGCCAGCAGAACGCGGCGATGGGGCAGGGCCAACACCGCCAGCGGCACCAGCCACAACGAGAACTGCGGACTCCACACCTTGTTGGTCAGCAGGAACACCGCCACCACCAGGAACGTCAGCTGCGCCACCCGTGGCCGCCGGGGGGCGGTCAGCACGACGTAGGCGATTGCCGCGCAACACGTTGCGAACGACACCGCGACCACGGTGTTCAGCACCGTGGGCGGCTGCCAGAAACCGAGGTGGGGATCGAAACCGCGCCACCCGATGAACGACTTCACCACGGAGTACAGCGAATCCATGTCGTCGCCGCGGCGGGTGTTGAGCCGGAAGAACTCCGACCAGCCCCGCGGGAACAGCACCAGTACCGGCAGATTCACCAACAGCCACGTCGCTGCGGCCGTCGCACTCGCGCGGGCCCACGCGCCGAGTCGCCCGGTCCGTATTCCCAGTATCAGCATCGGGCCCAGGAACAACAGCGGATACAGCTTGGCCGCCGCGCCGAGCCCGATCAGCACCCCGGCGAGCACCGGTCGTCGCCGAGCCCACGCCAGCAACCCGGCCATCGCCAAACCCGTCGCCAGAGCGTCGAAGTTGGTGAAGATCTGGAATACGACCAGCGGCGAGGCGGCCACCAGGGCGGCGTCCCAAATCCGGTGCCCGGCCAGGCCCGCGGTCGCCCAGACCGTCGCCAGCCAGGCCAACGCCAGGCCGAAGGCCGCGACGTCGAAGAACATCACCACCTCGGCGACCACCGGCAGTGGCCCCAGCTTGCTCAGCGCGGTGTAGGTCTTGGCCAGCGCCATCGATGCGTACTGGTACAGCCCGGTCAGCACCGGGTACTCCATGTGACGCACCGCCGGGCGACCGTCGTACTGCAGCTGCGGCGCGCCTCCGGCGTCGGTTTCGACCCAACTCGACTTGTACGGAAACCTGCCTTGGTTCAACAATTCCGCGCCGTAGAGCGGAACGGTGTCGGAGTAGCACAGCTCGTAGTAGGCACGCTGGTTGTCCCAGTTCGCCACCCGCTGATCCCCCGGCCCGGTGCCGTGGCTCTGCAGGCACGCCGCCTTCGTCGAATAGCCGAGCCCCAGGAACACCAGCGCGATCACGAACATCACCCGCAGCGGGGTCATCAGCCGGGTGCGCCCGATCAGCGCGTGGCGGCCCACCGGCCCGCCGGCGACCTCGGCGAAGGCGGCGCCCAGAAAGTCGGTGCGGCTGGGGCAATCGCGGGTATCGAGGCTGCGCCGGTCGGCGGCCAGCGGCGCCGGTGAGATGGTGGCGCTGTGCTCCCCGGCGCCGCTCACGGCGGCGGGGCCTGCGGACCGCCCGGCGGTACGCCGCCCGGCGTGTTGTCCGGCGGCGGGCCGATCGGAACCGTCGTGGGCGGGCCGACCGGGATCGTGATGCCCGGCGCGATCTCCAGGGTGGGCTGGATGACCGTCTCCGACGGCGGGGGCGCCTGCGGAGGCGGTGGCGGCGGAGCCGGCACGCCCGCGTAACCGCCGATCGCGGTAGGCTTCGGGAACGACTGGTTCGGAGTGCCTTTGAGCGCGCCGTCCATGGTCGCCTTCCAGATGTCCGACGGCAGCCCCGACCCATACACAGGCGCGCCCGAGGCAGTCACCAGCGGCTGGTCACCTTTGACGGTACCGACCCAGACCGCCGTCGACAGCGACGGCGTGTAGCCGACCATCCAGGCATCCTTGTCGGCCTTGGTGTCGCCCAACTGCGTGGTGCCCGTCTTGGCCGCCGACGGCCGGCCGCCCGCCAGGTTGTGGCCACGCGAGTAACCCGCGATCGGTTCCATCGCGGCGGTGACGTTGGCGGCGACGGCCTCGTCGATGCGCTTGTCGCCGCCGTTGTCGGAGTTCGCGGCGTCGAAGAGGACCTGGCCCTCGGCATTGACGACCTTCTGCACGAAATGCGGACGGTGATAGACGCCGGAGTCGGCCAGCGTCGCGTAGGCCGACGCCATGTCGATCGGCCGGGTTTCATACTGGCCGAGCACGATCCCGTTGTTGGGCGGCCCGCCCTTGCCGTCTTCGGACAGCGTGTGCTCGACACCCGGGAAGCTCTTCGCGACGCCGGCCTGATGGGCGGCGTCGGCGACGGCCTGCGGCCCGCCCTTGAGTTTGAGCATGAGCCGGTAGTAGGAGGTGTTCAGCGACTGCTTGAGCGCCTGGGCGATGTTGCAGGTCCCGCAGTTCTCGCCGTCGACATTGGTGATCGTGATGCCGTCGACCGTCAGCGGGGAGCTGTCCACCTGGTAGCCCAGCCCGATGCCCTGCTCCAGCGCTGCGATCAGGCAGAACACCTTGAACGACGAGCCCGTCTGCAGGCCGGCCTGGGCGAAGTCGAAACCATTGGCGTCGGGCCCGCCGTAGTAGGCGCGGATCGCGCCGTTGCGCGGGTCGATCGACACCACGGCGGCCCGCATGTCGGGGGGCTGCCCGTCGAGATATTTGGCCACCGCCTTCTCCGCGGCCTGCTGAGCCTTCGGGTCGATGGTGGTGGTGACCTGCAACCCCTGCGTGTTCAGGCTCTGCTCGTCGATGTTGAACAGCTCCATCAGTTCTTTGGTGACCTGGCGTTCGATCAGCCCGTTGGGGCCGGTCGTCTGATTCTCCGCGCGCGCCTGGTCGGGCGGCACGGTCTCGGGAAACACCTGCGCGGCACGCTCGCTCGGCGACAGCACCTTGGTCTCCACCATGCCGTCGAGCACCCAGTTCCAACGCGCCTTCGCCCCCTTGGGGTCCACGGCGGGATCCAGCGTGGACGGCCGCCGGATCAGTGCGGCCAGCAGTGCCCCCTCGGAGAGGGTGAGCTGGTCGACGGGCTTGTCGAAGTACGCGTGAGCCGCCGCCGAGATCCCGTAGGCGCCGCGGCCGAAATAGATGATGTTCAGGTAGGCCTGCAGGACTTCGTCCTTGGACCACTCCCTGGACATCTTCGTGGCGATGACCAGTTCCTTGGCCTTGCGCATCAGGCCGCTGAACCCGTGCTGGGCCGACCCGACGAGTGCGTTCTTGACGTACTGCTGAGTGATCGTCGAGCCGCCCTGCAACCCGCCGCTGCCGAACAGGTCATGATTGATCGCCCGCGCGAAGCCGGCGAAGTCGAACCCGGGGTTGGAGTAGAAGTTGCGGTCCTCGGCGGCGATCACCGCCTGACGCACGTGCACCGGTACCTGGTTGATGTTGACGTCGACTCGATTGCCTTCCGGCGGAACGATTCTGGCGATCTCCGAGCCGTCGCTGGCCAGAATGGTCGAGACCTGATTGGTCCGGATGTCGCCCGGCCTGGGGATGTCGACGATGAAGTACGCCATGGCGAACGTCACGAACGGCAACAGCACCAGCACCGCGGCGCCGAGGTAGGCCGCCCGCCGCACCCAGCGCCAATCGACCCGTTCCACCCAACCCGGGCCGGGCGGGTGTGCACTGGATCCGCCCGACCCGCCCCGACGGGGTGGCGGTGGGGGCCCCGACGCGGCGTGCCGCCCGGGCAGTGGACGGCCCGACCGGACGTCGAGTGCGGCCTTGACCTCCTCGATGGGATCCCGCCGCAGCGGCGTCGACGGCGGATTGTCCAGGGCGGCCTTGACCTCGTCGATGGGGTCCGACAGGCGCGGGGAACGGTCGTCGGCGACGGGCGGCAGAATCATCGTCTGCCGGTCGTCGGGGGGAACCGGGCGCCGGCGGTCGGGCCGCGGACCGTCGGGGTTTGCGGGACGGTCGGTGCTCGCGTGTCCGCCGAAGCGCTCAGCCTCCGACCGGTCCGCGTCGGTCGACGACTGCTCGTGGCGGCCTTCGCTATTCAATGGCCGTACGGGCGCCGTTGCGTGCCGTGCGCGTCCCACGGGTGCCCTTCGGGGGCCGCGTCCCGCCGAGCAGGTACGACTTGACCAGGTGATTCCAGCTGCAGGTGCGGCACACCTCGACCACGTGGACCTTGAACTCGTCGAAGCGGGTCGCCAACAAGACCAGCTCCTCGGCCGTGCGGGCCGACCCCGACACCGCACCCAGATGCTCGCCGAACACCCATGACACCAGCGTGAGCTGCTCCTTGCGGCAGATCGGGCACATCACCTGGCTCGGTTTGCCGTGAAACTTCGCGGCACGCAACAGGTAGGGGTTCGCGTCGCAGACCTCGGACACCCCCGTGCGGCCCGCATACACCTCGGCCAGCAGGGAGCGCCGCCGAAGCGCGTAGTCCACTACCTGTCGCTGCAGTCGCACGCCCACCAGAGTACGTCGCCGTCCGCCGTGCCGATGTCCGGCAAGCTGTCCCCCGGCGCGATCGTCCACCCGTGACCGGGTCGACCGCCTTCAGGCACGCGGGTTCCGCTGCGGCGCCCTCGCCGACGGCGAACCCTCGACGGACGGCCACTGGCGCCACGCGAACGCGGCCATCGACGCCTTGGCCGCGGCTCCTGGCGTTAACGCCGGTCAAATGCCACCCCAATCCCGGGTGGTGCCGGAGCGAATGCTCGGTGTTGTGGGGAATATATCGGCGCGATAGGATGACGCGAGGCGTCGGGCCGTCGTAACCGGGCATGCATTGGAGGTGAATCGATGCTGGAGCTCGCCATCCTCGGCCTCCTCATCGAATCGCCGATGCACGGCTACGAATTGCGTAAACGGTTGACCGGCCTGCTCGGTGCGTTCCGGGCGTTCTCGTACGGTTCGCTCTACCCGGCGTTGCGGCGCATGCAAGCCGACGGGTTGATCGCCGAGGACGCCGCCCCGGCCGGCACCCCGGTCCGGCGGGCTCGCCGGGTCTACCGTCTGACCGACGAGGGTCGCCGACGCTTCGGCGAGCTGGTGGCCGACACCGGCCCGCACAATTACACCGACGACGGCTTCGGGGTGCACCTGGCGTTCTTCAACCGCACTCCGGCGGAGGCCCGGATGCGGATCCTGGAGGGCCGCCGCCGTCAGGTGGAGGAACGGCGCGAGGGCTTGCGCGAAGCCGTGGCACGGGCCAGCAGCTCGTTCGACCGCTACACCCGGCAGCTTCACCAGCTCGGACTCGAGTCCAGCGAACGTGAGGTCAAGTGGCTCAACGAGCTCATCGCCGCCGAGCGGGCAGCACCCGGCCTGTCCGAACAAACGAAATCCCCCGCACGAAACACACGACAGCCAAGAGACCCGAGGCTCAAACAGTTATGAGGTTAGGAGACCGCTCTATGACCGAGCACAACCCGTCAGGGGCGCTGACGGAGGTACGAGTCGCCATCGTCGGCGTCGGAAACTGCGCGTCCTCGCTGGTCCAGGGTGTTGAGTACTACCAAAACGCCGACGAGACGTCGGCGGTGCCCGGCCTCATGCACGTCCGCTTCGGCCCGTACCACGTGCGCGACGTGAAGTTCGTCGCCGCGTTCGACGTAGACGCCAAGAAAGTCGGCTTCGATCTGTCGGACGCGATATTTGCCTCGGAGAACAACACGATCAAGATCGCCGACGTGGCCCCCACCAACGTGGTGGTGCAGCGCGGCCCCACCCTTGACGGCATCGGCAAGTACTACGCCGACACCATCGAGCTCTCCGATGTCGAGCCCGTCGACGTCGTGCAGGTGCTCAAGGACGCCGAGGTCGACGTCCTGGTGTCCTACCTGCCGGTGGGCTCGGAGGAGGCCGACAAGTTCTACGCCCAGTGCTGCATCGATGCCGGCGTGGCGTTCGTGAACGCGCTGCCGGTGTTCATCGCCTCCGACCCGGCGTGGGCCAAGAAGTTCGCCGAGGCGGGGGTCCCGATCGTCGGTGACGACATCAAGAGCCAGGTCGGCGCGACCATCACCCACCGGGTCATGGCCAAACTGTTCGAGGACCGCGGTGTGCAACTGGACCGCACCATGCAGCTCAACGTGGGTGGCAACATGGACTTCCTCAACATGCTCGAGCGCGAGCGGCTGGAGTCCAAGAAGATCTCCAAGACGCAGGCCGTGACCTCTAACGTGCATCGCGAGTTCAACACCAAGGACGTCCACATCGGCCCGTCCGACCACGTCGGCTGGCTGGACGACCGCAAGTGGGCCTACGTGCGGCTGGAGGGTCGCGCCTTCGGCGACGTGCCGCTGAACCTCGAGTACAAGCTCGAGGTGTGGGACTCGCCGAACTCCGCGGGCGTCATCATCGATGCGGTGCGGGCCGCCAAGATCGCCAAGGACCGCGGCATCGGCGGCCCGGTGGTCCCCGCGTCGGCTTACCTGATGAAGAGCCCGCCGCAGCAGCTCCCCGACGACGTGGCGCGCGCCCAGCTCGAAGAATTCATCATCGGCGCGGGTTAGCGCGTTCCTTTTCGGCGGGCGTGAGCACCTGCGACGACGTCGGGGTCGCACCCCGCGGCTGAAGTGCATCGAGAAGCGCAACCGCGATCCCGTCGGGCAGGTCCGCGCAGCCGTTCCACGGCGCCCGCGTCGTCGAGAACTGCGGGTCCCCCGCCGGGTTAGACTGGATGGATTATGGCGGAACGCGAGCCGACCGCGGCCGAGGTCACGGAACTGGCGGAAGGTTTGCACCGCGCACTGTCCAAGCTTTTCGCAATCCTGCGCCGTCGCGACCCCGACACCGACACGACCGGTGATCTCACGCTGGCACAGTTGTCGATCCTGGTCACTTTGCTGGACCAGGGCCCCATCCGCATGACGGACCTCGCCGCGCACGAACGGGTGCGGACCCCCACCACCACGGTCGCGATCAGGAGGTTGGAGAAGATCGGGCTGGTCAAGCGTTCCCGCGACCCGTCGGACCTGCGGGCCGTGCTCGTCGAGATCACCGCGCGTGGACGGGCGGTTCTCAGCACGTCGTTGGCCAATCGACGCGCCGCCCTGGCCGCGATGCTCACCCAGCTACCGGGCTCGGACCTCAGCACACTCATGCAGGCGCTGGCGCCGCTGGAGCGGCTGGCCTCCGGGGAGCCGACGTCGGGGCCCGCCGGAGAGTCGCCAGCACGCAAACAAGCATGAAATCACCTGCTGTTCAACGCTTCTCGGCCATCGCATAGGCTCGTGACATGCCCACCGCACTCATCACCGGCGCAGGCGGCGGAATCGGCTCGGCCATCGCCGCCGCGCTCGCGCCAACGCACACCCTGCTGTTGGCGGGTCGTCCCTCCGCCCGGCTCGACGCCGTCGCGGACCGCCTCGACGCCACGACGTTGCCCCTGGACCTGACCGATCCCGACGGCATCGAATCCAGCTGCGAGGTGATCGACAACCTCGACGTGCTGATCCACAACGCCGGCGTCTCCATTCCCGGCCACGTCGCAGAGTCCGGCGTCGAGGAGTGGCGCGCCACCTTCGAGGTGAATGTCTTTGGCGCGGTGGCGCTTACCTTGACCCTGTTACCCGCGCTGCGGCGCGCCCACGGACAGGTGGTGTTCATCAACTCCGGGGCGGGGCGCCGGGTGTCGCCCGGCATGGCCTCCTACGCGGCGAGCAAGTTCGCGCTGAGGGCGTTCGCCGACTCGCTGCGCGAGGACGAGCCGGACCTTCGGGTGACCACGATCTTTCCGGGCCGCACCGACACCGATATGCAGCGCGAGCTTGTCGCCTTCGAAGGCGGCGAGTACGACGCCGCCAGGTTCCTGCGACCCGAGACCGTGGCGGCAGCGGTCGCAGCCGCGATCGCGACGGCTCCCGACGGCCACGTCCACGAAGTCGTGCTGCGGCCGCGCTGACGGGCCTCAGATCACCAGGTTGACCAGCCGGCCGGGTACCACGATCACCTTGCGCGGGGTGGCGCCGGCCAGGAACGCCCGCACCTTTTCGTCGGCCAACGCCGCGGCCTCCAGGGAACCGGCGTCGGCGTCGGCGGCCACCACGACGCGTCCGCGCACCTTGCCGTTGACCTGGACCGGGTATTCGACGGTGTCCTCGACGAGGTAGGCCGGGTCGGCTCGCGGGAACGGGCCGTGCGCCAGCGAGGCGGAGTGGCCCAGCCGCAACCACAGCTCCTCGGCCAGATGCGGGGCCAGCGGCGCCAGCATCAGCACCAGCGGCTCGACGGCCGCGCGCGGCACGGCGTCGCGGTGCTCCTTGGTGAGGTGGTTGGTGTACTCGATGAGCTTGGCTGCCGCGGTGTTGTTGCGCAGTGCCGCGTAGTCTTCCGACACCCCGGCGATCGTGCGGTGCAGCACCCGCAGGGTTGTGGGGTCCAGCTCGTGCGTGTCGGCCACCCGGCTTTCACCGGTGCCCTCGTCGACCACCAGCCGCCACACCCGCTGCAGGAAGCGGTGCGCCCCGACGACATCCTTGGTGGCCCAAGGCCGGGAGGCCTCCAACGGGCCCATCGACATCTCGTAGACACGCAGTGTGTCCGCGCCGTACCCGTCGCAGATCTCGTCCGGCGATATCGAGTTTTTCAGGCTCTTGCCGATCTTGCCGAATTCCTGGAAGACCTCGACCTCGTGGCCGGACCCCGCATACACGAACCGCCCGTCGCGTTCGACCACCTCGTCCGCGGGAACGTAGGAGCCGCGGGCGTCGGTGTAGGCGAACGCCTGGATGTAGCCCTGGTTGACCAGCCTGCGGTAGGGCTCCCGCGAGCTGACGTGCCCCAGGTCGTACAGGACCTTGTGCCAGAACCGCGCATACAGCAGGTGCAGCACGGCGTGTTCGGCTCCCCCGACGTACAAGTCGACGCCGCCGGGGTCGTCCGGGCCGTGCTCGGCGGGCCGCGGGCCCATCCAGTAGGCCTCGTTCTCCTTGGCGCAGAACCTCTCCGAATTGTGCGGGTCGACGTAGCGCAGCTCATACCAGGAGCTGCCGGCCCACTGCGGCATGACGTTGGTGTCACGGCTGTAGGGCTTCAGCCCGTCACCCAGATCGAGCTCGACGTGCACCCACTGCGTCGCCTTGGCCAGCGGCGGTGACGGCTCGCTGTCGGCGTCGTCGGGGTCGAACAGCACCGGCGAGTAGTCCGGCACGTCGGGCAGCTCGACGGGCAGGGCGGCCTCGTCGAGCGCGTGCGGGCGTCCGTCGCTGTCGTAGACGATCGGGAAGGGCTCACCCCAATACCGCTGGCGTGCGAAAAGCCAGTCCCGCAGCTTGAATTCGACGCGGGCCCGGCCGCGGCCATCGGACTCCAGGCGGGCCGTCATCGCCTGCTTGGCCGCCGCCACGTCCATGCCGTCGAGGAAGCCGGAGTTCACCAGCACCCCGTCGCCCGTGTACGCGGCCTCTGAAACATCGCCTCCCGCAATGACTTCCACGACCGGCAGGCCGAAGGCGTGCGCGAAGTCCCAGTCCCGCTGGTCATGGCCCGGGACGGCCATGATCGCCCCGGTGCCATAGCCGGCCAGCACGTAGTCGGCGATGAAGACCGGTACCGGTTGGCCGTTGGCCGGGTTCGTCGCGTACGAGCCCAGGAAGACGCCGGTCTTTTCCTTGTTCTCCTGACGCTCGAGGTCCGATTTGGCCGCGATCGCGCTCCGGTAGGCGGCGACGGCCTGCGCCGGCGTGCCGGCCCCATAGGTCCAGGCGGGGTCCACCCCGTCCGGCCAGGTGGCGGCGGTCAGTTTGTCCACCAGCTCGTGCTCGGGCGCCAATACCAGGTACGTGGCGCCGAACAGCGTGTCGGGCCGCGTGGTGAACACCTCGATGTCCACCGCCCCGCCGTCGGTGGCCACCGCCGAGAACAGCGCCTGCGCACCGGTGGAACGACCGATCCAGTTGCGCTGCATGGTCTTGACCTGATCGGGCCAATCCAGCACGTCCAGGTCGTCGAGGAGCCGGTCGGAGTAGGCGGTGATCCGCATCATCCACTGCCGCAACCGTTTCCGGAACACCGGAAAGTTTCCGCGGTCGCTGCGGCCGTCGGCGGTCACCTCTTCGTTGGCCAGTACGGTGCCCAGGCCGGGACACCAGTTCACCATCGAGTCCGCGCGATAAACCAGGCGGTAGCCGTCGATCACATCGGCCCGCTCCCCCGCCGACAGCGCGGCCCACTCCCGTCCGTCGTCGAGGCGGCGCACGCCGGAGTCGAATTCGGCGATCAGTTCGGCGATCGGGCGGGCCTTGCCGGCGGCCGTGTCGAACCAGGCGTTGTAGATCTGCAGGAAGATCCACTGCGTCCACTTGTAGAACTCGACGTCGGTCGTGGCGAAGCTGCGCCGGCTGTCGTGGCCGAGCCCGAGCCGGCCCAGCTGCCGCCGGAAGTTCACGATGTTGGCCTCGGTCCGGGTCCGCGGATGGGTGCCGGTCTGTACCGCGTACTGTTCGGCGGGCAGCCCGAAAGCGTCAAATCCCAGCGCGTGCAGGACATTATGGCCGGTCATGCGGAAGTAGCGGGCGTAGACGTCGGTGGCGATGTAGCCCAGCGGGTGGCCGACGTGCAGCCCCTCCCCGGACGGGTACGGGAACATGTCCTGCACGAACAGCTTGTCCTCGGGCACCGGGGTTCCCTCCGGCGGCGCCAGCGAACCCACCGGGTTGGCGACGTTGAACGTGCCCAGCCGCGCCCAGTTGTCCTGCCAGGTCCTCTCGATACGGCTCGCCAGCGCCGCGGTGTAGCGGTGCGGCGGCACATCGGAGTCCGGCTGTGTGGCAGTGCCGGGCAGGGCGGTCGTGGATTCGGTCACGCCAACAGGGTATAAGGCAGCAGGGTACAAGGAGCCCCCCGGCGTCCCCGCCGGCCACGGGGCGGTCTCGTTTGCGTTGCGCGACGATCAGAGCTTCATCCCAGGTCTATTTCGGGCCTGTTCACCGTGTTTGACCACTGGATACAGTCGGCCCCTGACGACCGGCGCTCGTGCCATGGCCTTTTGGGAAGGACCGACGCACATGATTCAGTTCACCCCAACGCAGCGGGTGCTTCTCGGGGGCATGGTTGCCGGCTTGATCGCCGTCGGACTCGTCGCCGACGTCAGGGCGTCGGCCGATCCACTGCCTCCGGCTCCGCCGGTCCCCGCCGTTCCCGCGCAGGCGCCGGCGCAGCCCAACGCCGCCACCGCACCGGTCACGCCGACGCCGCCGGCGGTTACGCCCGCGACCACTGGGACGCTTCGCGAATACCTGCAGGGCAGGGGCGTCAAGCTGGAAGCCCAGAAGCCCCAGGGATTCGAGGCACTCGACATCACACTGCCCCTGCCCACTCGCTGGACCCAGGTGCCGGACCCCAACGTGCCCGACGCCTTCGCGGTGATCGCCGACCGCCGCGGCAACAGCATCTACACCTCGAATGCACAGGTCGTGGTGTACAAGCTGATCGGCAACTTCGTTCCACGGGAGGCGATCGCGCACGGCTACGTCGACAGCATGCGGCTGCCGGCCTGGCAGACCACCAAGGCCTCTATGGCCGACTTCGACGGCTTCCCGTCGTCGGTGATCGAGGGCATCTACCGCGACGGTGACATGATGCTCAACACGTCGCGCCGCCACGTCATCGCCACCTCGGGGCGCGACAAATATCTGGTGTCTCTGTCGGTGACCACCGATCGGGCTCAGGCGGTCGCGGACGCGCCGGCCACCAGCGCCATCCTCAACGGATTCCGGGTGGCTGTGCCGGGCGCACCGACCCGCGCGCCCGCTCCGGCACCCGCCCCCGTGCCCGCTCCGGCACCGGCCGGCCTGCCCGCCCCGGCGCCCGCGAACCCGCCGGGCGTCCCCGGGCAGGCCGCCGTGTCCAACCCGACGCCGCCAAAACAGCCGGCCCCCAACCTGCTGGCCCTGGTACCGGGCCTGCCGCCACTGCCGAATTTGCACCTGGGCCCGCAGCCCTGACGGCCGAGACACCGACCCCGCCCCTGGCGCGCGCGTTCCTACCCGTGCCTCCTATTGTGGGGCCATGCTCATCGCCGGGGTGTTGTGCATGTGCGCGGCGGCAACATGCGCCGGCTTCGGGACCTGGTCGCTTTACCGCGGCCGCACCGCCGACACCAACCAGCGGGCGTTGCGTGCGATGGCCCCCACCCAACTGGCGGCCGCGGTCATGCTGACCGCCGGTGGCGTCGTGGCCCTGGCCGCGTCCCCGCGCACCGCCCTGATCGTGCTGATCATCTGCGTTGCCGGTGCCCTTGGGACGCTCGCCGCCGGCTCGTGGCAGAGCGCGCGCTTCGCGCTGAACCAAGCTGCGGCCACCCCTGGCTGTGGTGGCGCCTGCGCAGGCTGCACACGGTCCTGCGGCTGACGGCCGACCGCCCCGCGAACTCCTAGCTGAGATGAGGTCGGCGCCCCCGGGGGCGCCCTGCGATTTTCAGTAGCAGTAGCGAGCCTTGAGGATCTTCATCCCCTCGTCGTTGGCGCGATATACGAGGCGGTGCTCGTCGTCGATTCGCCGCGACCA
>CAYVQQ010000015.1:0-22318 GCA_964453085.1 uncultured Mycobacterium sp. | reverse complement strand
GTGCGCGGTTGACGGCGATCACCGGCGGAGGCACCGTCTCGGAAAATGCCGTCTCGTAGGCAGCCGCCGCGGCGTCGGCCTGGGTGCCGGCCTGCTCGGCCTGCGCCGCCGCAAGGGCGAGCCATTCCACGTAGGGCGTCGTCGCAGCCAACATCGACGTCGATGACGGGCCAAGCCAGCTCTCGTCGGTCAACTCGGTGATGGTCGAACCGTAAGCGGCTGCTGTGGAGCGCATTTCGGCGGCGATCCGGTTCCAGGCGGAGGCAGCGGCGATCATCGATGCCGAGCCCGGCCCCGAATACATCCGGGCGGAGTTGATCTCCGGTGGCAACATCGCGAAATCCAGCATGACTCTATTTGTCCTAAATTCTCGGGAAAGCTCTTATCCGGCCGCCGGCGGGCGCGGGATCACGACAGGGCGGAACCCGTACTTCGGGATCGCGCGGCGACGCCCGGCCGTGCCGGCGATCGGCCCCGCAAAGCCGCCCGGGCCGCCCGCGGACGGCGAGGAGCCGATGTCGCTCAGGCCGGTGACCGGCGTCGCCGCGTCAGCGGGGCTGATCGCCGCCGCCGACGCCCAACCAGGTGGAACCGACACCGACCCGACCAGGCTGGCATGGCCCATCGCCGCGGACGCGGTGGATGCGGTGGATGCGGCGGGCACGGCGGATGTCGCGCTCATGAGACCCAGCCCAGGTAGCGGTAGCGCTTCCGAGCTCGCCGCGGCGATGTCGCCCAGACCCGAGAGCAGCCCAGTTTGACTGGCGGCCTGCGTGAGGAAACTGAAACCCGCGATCGTTCCCAGGAAGAACGTCGGCGAGAAAGGACCACCCGCGAGAGCCCCGTTGACAACGGTACCGCTGAAGAAGTTGGAGTTCAGGAAGTCCGCCAGCGCAGAGCTGTTCGTGTCGTTCAGGGTGCCTGTCAGCCACGACGACACCGATTCCCACGACAACGAAGAAGATGCCGTCGACGCCGTGGACTGCGCGGTGCCGGCCGGCGTCTGTCCCGCCTGGGTGACCGCCGCGGCCTGGTTGGCCATCCCGCCGGTCTGGGTGCTGGTCGGCGGAGCGGTGAGTGGAGTCAGTTGGGTGGCCGTGGTCGAAGCGCTGGCGTAGCCGTTCATCGCGGCGGCGTCCTGGGCCCACATGGCGGCGTACTGGGCTTCGTTGGCCGCGATCGCCGGCGTGTTCTGGCCGAAGACGTTGGTGGCCACCAGCATCGCCAACTGTGCGCGGTTGGCGGTGACAACGGGCGGGGGAACCGTCGCCGCGAACGCCGACTCGAAGGCGGTCGCGGCCGCGAAAGCCTGACCCGCGGTCTGCTCGGCCCGGGTGGCGGTGGTGTCCAACCAGGCCAGGTACGGTGTGGCCGCGGCCAGCATCGACATCGACGACGGGCCCAGCCAGTTGGTGCTCGTCAGCTCCCCGATCACCGATCTGTATGACGCCGACGCCGAACGCATCTCGGCGGCGATCGTGTTCCATGCGCCGGCGGCGGCCAACATGGAACCGGATCCGGGTCCGGAATACATTGCGGCCGAATTTATTTCGGGCGGCAGCGCCGCGAAGTCCAGCATTGTTGCCCCCGCTTGTTCAACGGGCCGCGGCGGCGTTGGCTGCCTCGGTGGCGGCATACGATCCGGCGCTGGCGGCCAATGTGGCCACGAACTTCTCGTGGATTTCGGCGGCCTGGGCGCTCAATGCCTGGAAGGTCTGCGCATGCCGGGCGAACTGAGCGGCCGTCACCATCGACACGATGTCGGAGGCAGCAGGTACCACCCCGGTCATCGGCGGGGCGGTGGCCACGTGCTCGGCGGACAGCGCCGAACCGATCTGCTGAAGGCGGGCGGCGGCAGCAGCCAACGACTCTGGCTGCGCGGTAACGAACAGCATTGCAATACTCCTCACAGGGTCGTAGGCGCCGACACCGGCGACCTAGACGAAAATGATAACGGTTTTCATCAGGTGAGTCGACCTTCGTTCCGAGAGGGTGGCGCTTATCGTCCCGGGACCCCAGTCATGACAGTTCGCGACTTAGCGTACCCTAACTAAAGGCGCTTCGTGCAGGTAAACTGCGAGGAAAGGCGACCGCGTTCAACGGCGGTCACACCAGAGCTGGGACGTTGCCCTGCTTCAGAACTCACTCAGGGGTTGAGAGCAGCCGCGATCGGATCGAAATGATCGTCGAACTCGGGATGCGGACTATCGCCGGGGCTCATTTCGCTCCTCACCTCCTCGCGGCCGGGGCATGCGCGGATGCCGTCAAGTGCACTTCGGGAGTGTGAGCCCGAGCGGGGAAGCCCGAACTCGCACCCCTCTCGTCAGAGCTTTGGCACCACACGGCGTATCCGGCCGGAGCCGAAAGCCACTTGGGCTCAACCCTTAAGCCGGGAGGAGCTGTCCTGACCCTGGGCGTCTTTCGACGTTCGAGGTCAGTGGCCTGTATCCGCGTGGACGCCTCACCTAGCGAGGTGCCTGCGGGCACAATCGTTACACTCCGAGGTGCCGGGAGTCAAGCGTTTTGACGTGCCTCAGCTATTTTGAGCGCGTAGCACGGAGGGCTTCTCCGATATGGAGGGCAAGGTCGACGCGGCTGCAAGGCGGCAGGTGACCAACAAACTGACGCAGGTGACCAACAAACTGACAATGTCAGTACGGCAAAGCCTCCCAGGCGGACAAGGGCAGGATCCTGGATCGGGTTGCGCCTGCACTGCTTCATCTCGACCAAAAGCCCATTGACTTCAGTACCACCGCCGACGGCCGCCGCAAACGGACCTACGACAAGCAGGCCACCCCCTGGCAACGGCGTTGGGTGTCCTTGACACCCAACAGCTTTCGGTTGTTGCCGCATGAATCGACGGGATCCCCAAGACGAAGTGGAGCAAGCCCCCCACGCGCTCACCATGCGTGAGGCACCAGCCGCCGACGTGTCGGCACGATCCGCGTCAACGCGGCATCGTCGATTTCGTTGAGTGGTCGCCACATCGTCGGGATCGACCCACAGCCTCGAACAGGCGGGGCCGATCCCGAAGCACTGCGGTGTCGACCAGGCTCTGCGCGCCGTCCGCGATCGCCACCGCCACGTGGCGTAGCTCCCGGCCCCGATCGTGGGTCACCTCAGGACGCGACAACGACGCCGACAAACCGCAGGTCAACCCGGACACATCCGCCGGCATCCGTGGAATCACGTTCCCGCGTGCCCGACCACGTCGACGCAACGGACCTCGACTCGAACGCTTTCGACCGATCCGTCGTGGCCCGCGTCTGACAGGTACACGTCTTGGATACCGGAACCTTGAGTAGTCCGCATTATCCGTGCAGCAGTGCGTCTTTCACATGACCTCCGCAAACGCTTCATGCAAGATCGAGATGTGCGCAGCCGAGGTCAAGACCGAATCGGCTGCACGACGGCGGCCCGAAAGCCACCGGCCGGGCATTGAAAACGACTTCGGGACGATCCACGTCCCCCGGCGCAACCAATGGATGTCCGGGGCCGGGGAAGGCACCTACCCGCCGCTGCTCGTCGGCCGGCTCTTCGGCGTGACGCGCATCGAGGCGGACCGAGCGGGTGGTGTCCGGTCCGGCAGAGGGCGCATCAGCGGCGCCGGCTGCCGTCCGGCGACGTCGGCTGCACGAGTTCGACCAGCAGGGCAGGGATTGCCATCCGCGGCAACACCACCTCGACGAGCACCATACGGTTCTGCTCCTCGGCCGCCGCGGTGAACGCGTCGTCGAGTTCGCCGTAGGTCTGCGCCCGGAACGCCAGGTGGTTGGTGACCCCCAGCGCGCTCGGGAGATCCGTCCATCGCCAGTTGACGATGTCGTTGTAGTGCGCCGTTTCCCCGTGGATCGCCCGTTCGACGGTGTAGCCGTCGTTGTTGACCACCACGATGACCGGCGACAGGCCCTCGCGGGAGAAGTTGCCCAATTCCTGAATGGTCAGCTGCGCGGCGCCGTCGCCGATCAGCAGCACCGTCCTGCGGTCCGGATGCGCCACCCCGGCGCCGAGCGCGGCGGGCAGGGTGTAACCGATCGAACCCCACAACGGCTGGCCGATGAACGTGACCCCCTGCGGCAGCCGGTGGTTGGCCATGCCGTAGAACGACGTGCCCTGGTCGGCGAGCACAACATTGCCCGGTGTGAGCGCCGCGCACAACCGGTCCCACAACATCTCCTGGGTCAGCGGCTGGTCACGGGGCGGCGCTCCGCCGGCCGCCGCGGGCAGGTCCGCCGAGTCCGCCGGGGCCGCCACCACCTCGGGCGAACGTGTCCCGCGCCGCACCAGGATCCCTGCCAGCGCGTCGAGGGCGGCACCCATTTCCAGCGGCGCGAACACGCGGCCGGCCACGCTGCTCTGGTACTGCCCCACGTCGATGGTCCGGGTCGGGTCGATGTGCTGGCTGAAGAAGCCGCTGACCATGTCGGTGAACACCACCCCGGCGGTGACCAGCACCGGCGCCTCCTCAATCGCGGTGCGCACCTGCGGGCTGCTCGCCGCCCCGGCGTAGATGCCCAGATAGTGCGACGAGCTCTCGTCGAGCAGGCTCTTGCCCCACATCAGCGTGGCGTAGGGAACCACGTCGGCGGCCAGCAGCGCCTCGAGTTCCTTGACCACCTGCAGCCGGTGGACCAGCAGGTCGGCGAGGACCGTCAACCGGTGCCCGCCGATGATTTCGGCGGCGGCTTCGGTGAACTCGGCCAGCGCCCGCGGGCTGGTGCCCCCGGTGTACCGGGGCAGCGGGGCGCTGGGCCGTTCGGTGGGGAAGCGTGCCACGTCGGTGGACATCAGGATGTATCCGGGCCGCTTCTGCTCCCGCACCTCGCTGAGCACCCGGTCGATCTCGCGGCAAGCGGTCGCCGGCATGAGATTGGCCTGGGCGCAGGTGATTTCGCGGCTCACCCGGACGAAGTGCTCGAAGTCGCCGTCACCCAGGGAGTGGTGCAGCGCGCGCCGGGTGCCCTGCGCGTCCTTGGACGGGCCGCCGACGATGTGCACCACGGGCACGTGCTCGGCGTAGCTGCCCGCGATCGCGTTCGCCGCCGACAGTTCGCCGACCCCGAACGTTGTTACCACGGCGGACATGCCGCGAAGCCGGCCGTACCCATCGGCGGCGTAGCCTGCGTTCAGCTCGTTGGCGTTGCCCACCCAGCGAATGGTCGGGTGGGCGACGACGTGGTCGAGAAATTCCAGGTTGTAGTCACCGGGAACCCCGAAGATCTCAGACACGCCGAGTTCGGCGAGGCGGTCGAGCAGATAGTCACCGACGGTGTAGGCGGGATCGAGGGTCGCATCACTCACGAAATCGACGTTACGCCCGGTGTGAATCGCCGACGCTGCGGGTCGATTCGGCCTCTGGTGCGGCCACGGCGATCAAAGAGCCACATGACATCGCCATCGAAGCGAGGCCGGCGCAGACCCTGGATGTCGTCGCCGACTTCGAGGCGATGTCCGAGTGCGTCCGACGTGCAGGTGTGGGCGGGGGGTCGACGGCCACCACGCGTGGTCGCGGGTTCGGTGGGCATGGAGTCGGTTGGAGTCGGTGAAGTCGAGTTCTTCGACAGCACCTTGGCCCGCGGCGGCAGGGTTGCCGTGCGGGTCCGGGTACCGGGCGGCGAGGTGATCGGCGTTCATGTCCAGCCCCGACCAGCCCCCGGCGCCGGCGAGAACTGCGGTAGGCGATGGCGCGGTTCGCTACTACGCGGTCGGCCCAGTCTGGCCGCGGTGGGGCGAACGTGCTCTTGTCCGACATGTAGCGGGGGTGTGGCCAATGGCCTCAAGCCGGCGGTCCGGCGGGAGCCGGCGTCAGGGGCAGACTCAGCCGGAAGGCCGCTCCGGCTTCCCACGGAAGGCACTCCAGCCTACCGTGGTGCGCCTCGGCAAGACCCCGGGCGATCGACAGCCCGAGGCCGGCGCCCCCGGATCCGCGGTCCCGCGCTTCGTCGAGGCGGACCAGCCGGTCGAAGATCCGCTCGCGGTCCGCGTCGGGGATGCCCGGCCCGGAGTCGACGACCGTCACCTCCGCGGTTTGGTCCCGGGCGGCGGTGCGCACGGTGATCTCGCCGCCGCGCGGGGTGTACCGGCGGGCGTTGTCCAACACGTTCGACAGGATCTGGATGATCCGTCCGGGGTCGGCACGGACGGGTAAGCGGCTGCCGTCCCCAACGAGGCGCACCGACACGCTGGGTGCGAGTATGGCGGCGCGTTCCACCTCGGCGGCGGCGACGTCGACGAGGTCCAGGTCAACGCTGCGCAAGGTCGTCCCCGCATCGATGTCAGCGACCTCCAGCAGGTCGGACACCAGCCGGCCGGCCCGCCGGGTTTCGCCGGCCAGCAGCTCGGCGTAGCGGCGCAGCCGGGAGATCGACGCGTCGTCGTGGCCGGTCACTTCGGTGCTGACGGTCACCTGTTGGGCCACCGCCTGGATCGCGGTCACCGGGCTGCGCAGCTCGTGCGCCGCGTCGGAGAGGAAGCGGCGCGTCTGCAACTCGGCTCGTTGCGCGGCCTCGGCGGCCCGGTGGGCGCTGATTTCGGCGGTCTCCAGCGCATCGAGCATGGTGTCGAACGCGGCGGCGGCGTGGCCGAGTTCGGTCGACGGCCGGTCCGGCCGGGGAGTCGACGGCCCCGGTCGCCGTGGGTGATTTGCTCGGCTGTCGAGGTGATCCGCTGCAGGGGGCCAGGGCGCGACCGACGACGAGCCTGACCAGCACCGCGATCAATATGAGCGTGGCGATGCCTCCGATGAAGAGGTCGCGGCACAACTCGGCCCGGCGGGCCTGGATGCCGTTGGTCTTGGCCACCAGGACGAGCGTCGAGCCGTCGTGCAGGACGCGGGTGACCGACTTGCTGCTCCGCTCCGCGACCGACGGTGGCGGCACGGGCCCGGCCTGCGGTGGCGGAGCGGCGGTGGGCGTCATTTTCAGCGGCGTCGGCCCGGGACCCCTGGGGTCACTCGGCGCGCTGAACCTGGCCATGGGCGGGAGCCCGGGCGCTGTGTCGGCGGGGGTGGGCCGGGCCGTCACCGTCGGCGCGCTGTCGGTGCCGCAGGCGTGGTCGCCGGGACGGTAGCCAACCCCTGGCGGGGCTGCCGGGTGCCGGGTTCGGATCGCTGCCGAGCGGGGCCGCTGCGTCGATGGGTCTGCCACCGATGACGCCCATCACGAACATGGCCACGCAGGGCATGCCCGGTGCGTTCGCCGCGGCCCCTCGCTACGGGTTCCGTCCCGCGGTGCTGGCCCGCCCGCCGGCCGCGGGATGAGCACCGCGCGCCGGTTGTCCCGCCGGCCGGTCCCGCAGTGCCGCGAGTCGGCTGATCGCTTCGTCGAGGGTCTCGTCCCGCTTGCAGAACGTGAAGCGCACCAAGTGATTCCACACCTTGGACTGCTCCGCGGCGTGCGCGGCGGCCGGGTCGCAGAACGCCGACATCGGGATGGCGGCCACGCCCACCCGCTCCGGTAGCTCCGCGCAGAACGTGGCGCTGTCCTCGTAGCCGAGCGGGCGCGGGTCGGCGCACAGAAAGTACGTGCCGTAGCTGTCGTGCACCTCGAAACCGATCTCGGCCAAGCCCGTGCTGAGCCGGTCCCGTCGAGCCTGCAGCGTGTTCCGTTGTTCGGCCACCCACGCGTCCTCGGTGTCGAGGGCCAGGGCGACCGCAGGCTGGAACGGGGCGCCGCCGACATAGCTCAGATACTGTTTGGCGGCCCGCACGCCGACGATGAGCGACGCCGGGCCGCAGGCCCACCCGATCTTCCAGCCGGTGCAGTTGAACATCTTCGCCGCGCTGGAAATGGTGACGGTGCGCTCGGCCATGCCGTCGAAGCCGGCCAGCGGCAGGTGCTCGCGGCAGTCAAACACGAGGTGTTCGTACACCTCGTCGGTGATCACCAAAAGATCCGCCGCGACCGCGATTTCGGCGATTGCCGCAAGCTCGGTTCTGCTCAGGACCGCGCCGGTCGGATTGTGCGGTGTGTTGACGATCAGCGCCCGGGTGCGCGGCGTGACCGCCCGGCGCAACGCGTCGGCGTCCAGGGCGAAGCCGCGACCGTCGGGGACCAGCGGCACGGCCACCCGGTGTGCGCCGGCCATCGCCAACGCGGGTGCATAGGAGTCGAAGAACGGCTCGATCAGCACGACCTCCGAGCCGGGCTCCACCAGACCCAGCACCGCCGCGGCGATCGCCTCGGTGGCCCCGACCGTGACCAGCACCTCGGTGTCGGGGTCGTAGTCGATGCCGTAGCGCCGCCGCCGCTGGGCCGAGATGGCCTGCCGCAACTCCGGGATGCCGATCCCGGGCGGGTACTGGTTGGCGCCCCCGGCGATGGCGTCCTGCGCGGCCTTCAGCAGGGCGGGGGGCCCGTCCTCGTCCGGGAAGCCCTGGCCGAGGTTCACCGCGCCCGTCCGCGTGGCCACGGCTGACATCTCGGCGAACACCGTGGTCGTGTACGGACGCAGTCGTGACACCGTCATGGCAGTCGAGCTTAAGGCGTGCTGATGGTGCGCCCGGGCGGCCCCGGACGGGCGGCCGAGCGCGATCCATCCCAACCAACGAGTTGGACGGGAGCCTGTTAGGGTGCTGGCATTCCGGCCTAACCTGAACACGGATCCCCGAACCGAACACCGGCCCCGAAGCCAACCGCGAAGAGGAAGTCGACATGTCCGAAGAAGCCTTCGTCTACGAGGCCATCCGCACGCCTCGCGGCAAACAGAAGAACGGATCGTTGACCGAGGTCAAGCCGCTGAACCTGGTCGTCGGGTTGATCGAGGAGCTGCGCAAGCGCAACCCCGACCTCGACGAGAACCTGATCAGCGACGTCATTCTGGGCTGCGTCTCACCCGTGGGCGACCAGGGCGGCGACATCGCTCGCACCGCGGTGATCGCGTCCGGAATGCCTGACACCGTCGGCGGCGTGCAGCTCAACCGGTTCTGCGCCTCCGGTCTGGAAGCCGTCAACATCGCCGCGCAGAAGGTCCGTTCCGGCTGGGACGACCTGGTGCTGGCCGGTGGCGTGGAGTCGATGAGCCGCGTCCCGATGGGCTCCGACGGCGGCGCGCTGATGGCCGACCCGGCCACCTCCTACGACGCGTTCATCGTGCCGCAGGGCATCGGCGCGGACCTGATCGCCACCATCGAGGGCTTCTCCCGCGAGGAGGTCGACGCCTACGCGCTGCGTTCGCAGAAGCGCGCGGCCGCGGCGTGGTCGGGCGGCTACTTCGCCAAGTCGGTGGTGCCCGTGCGTGACCAGAACGGGCTGCTGATCCTCGACCACGACGAGCACATGCGTCCCGACACCACCGAGGAGGGTCTGGCCCAGCTCAAACCCGCCTTCGAGGGCCTGGCCGCGATGGCCGGGTTCGATGACGTGGCGCTGCAGAAGTACCACTGGATCGAGAAGATCGACCACGTGCACACGGGCGGCAACAGCTCCGGCATCGTCGACGGCGCCGCGCTGGTGTTGGTCGGTTCCGAGGCGGCCGGCAAGTCGCAGGGTCTGACCCCCCGCGCCCGGATCGTGGCCACCGCCACCACCGGCACCGACCCGACCATCATGCTGACCGGTCCGACGCCGGCGACCCGGAAGGTGCTCGACCGGGCCGGCCTGACCGTCGACGACATCGACCTGTTCGAACTGAACGAGGCGTTCGCGTCGGTGGTCCTGAAGTTCCAGAAGGACCTGCACATCCCCGACGAGATCCTCAACGTCAACGGCGGCGCGATCGCGATGGGCCACCCGCTGGGTGCCACCGGCGCGATGATCCTGGGCACCATGGTCGACGAACTCGAGCGCCGCGACGCCCGGCGTGCATTGATCACGTTGTGCATCGGCGGCGGGATGGGTGTTGCCACCGTCATCGAGCGAGTCTGAAAGGCTGAACAAGCATGGTAGAGAACACCATTGCGTGGGACAAGGATTCCGATGGCATCGTCACGCTGACGCTGGATGACCCGACCGGGTCGGCCAACGTGATGAATGAGCACTACAAGGAGTCCATGCACAAGACCGTCAAAGAGTTGGCACGCCTTGTCGCAGAGGAACCGGACTCGATCACCGGCGTCGTGATCACCAGCGCCAAGAAGACCTTCTTCGCCGGCGGCGACCTCAAGAGGATGATCGCCCTGGGGCCGGAGAACGCCGGCGAGATCTTCGCCGAGGTCGAGGACATCAAGCGGGACCTGCGCACGCTGGAGACCTTGGGCAGGCCGGTGGTGGCCGCCATCAACGGTGCGGCGCTGGGCGGCGGTCTGGAGATCGCGCTGGCCTGCCATCATCGCATCGCCGCCGACGTCAAGGGTGTCGAGATCGGTCTGCCCGAGGTCACGCTGGGTCTGCTGCCCGGAGGCGGCGGCGTCACCCGCACGGTGCGGATGCTGGGCATCCAGAACGCCTTCGTCAACGTGCTGAGCCGGGGCACCCGGTTCAAGCCGGGAGCCGCCAAGGACAACGGCCTGGTCGACGAGTTGGTCTCCGGCGTCGAGGAACTGGTCCCGAGAGCGAAGGCTTGGATAGCGGAGGTCAGGGCCAACCCCGAGGCGTACACGCAGCCGTGGGACGCCAAGGGCTACAAGATGCCCGGCGGCACCCCGTCGTCGCCGGCGCTCGCGGTGATCCTGCCGTCGTTCCCGTCGCTGCTGCGCAAACAGCTCAAGGGTGCGCCGATGCCGGCGCCGCGGGCCATCCTGGCCGCCGCGGTCGAGGGTGCGCAGGTGGACTTCGACACCGCCACCCGCATCGAGAGCCGCTACTTCACCGAGCTGGTCACCGGCCCCATCGCCAAGAACATGATCCAGGCGTTCTTCTTCGACCTGCAGACCATCAACTCCGGTGGCTCGCGCCCCGGAGGTGTCGGCAAGACCCCGATCAAGAAGATCGGTGTGCTGGGTGCGGGCATGATGGGCGCCGGGATCGCCTACGTCTCGGCCAAGGCCGGTTTCGACGTCGTGCTCAAGGACGTCAGCCTAGAGGCGGCGCAGAAGGGTAAGGGCTACTCCGAGAAGCTCGAGGCCAAGGCGCTGGAGCGGGGCAGGACCACCAGGGAGCGGTCCGACGCGTTGCTGGCCCGCATCACCCCGACCGCCGACCCGCAGGACCTGACGGGCGTCGACTTCGTCATCGAGGCGGTGTTCGAGAACCAGGACCTCAAGCACAAGGTGTTCCAGGAGATCGAGGACATCGTCGAACCCGACGCGCTGCTCGGGTCGAACACCTCGACGCTGCCGATCACCGGTCTGGCGACCGGCGTGAAGCGGCGGGAGGACTTCATCGGGATCCACTTCTTCTCGCCGGTCGACAAGATGCCGCTGGTCGAGATCATCAAGGGGGAGAAGACCTCCGGGGAGGCGCTGGCCCGCGCCTTCGACTACACGCTGGCAATCGGCAAGACCCCGATCGTGGTCAACGACAGTCGCGGTTTCTACACCAGCAGGGTCATCGGCACGTTCGTCAACGAGGCGCTGGCGATGCTCGGCGAGGGTGTCGAGCCGGCCTCGATCGAGCACGCCGGTTCGCAGGCCGGGTACCCGGCACCGCCGCTGCAACTCTCCGACGAGCTCAACCTGGAGCTGATGCACAAGATCGCGGTCGCCACCCGCAAGGGTGTCGAGGAGGCCGGCGGCACCTACGAGCCGCACCCGGCCGAGGCCGTAGTGGAGAAGATGATCGAGATCGGCCGCCCGTCACGGCTTTCCGGCGCCGGCTTCTACGAGTACGTCGACGGCAAACGCACCCGGCTGTGGCCGGGCCTGCGGGAGACGTTCAAGTCCGGCACCTTCCGGCCGCCGCTGCAGGACATGATCGACCGGATGTTGTTCGCCGAGGCGCTCGAGACGCAGAAGTGCCTCGACGAGGGCGTGATCACCTCGACCGCGGACGCCAACATCGGCTCGATCATGGGGATTGGCTTCCCGCCGTGGACCGGTGGTGCCGCGCAGTTCATCGCCGGTTACCCACACGGCGGCAAGGCGGGATTCGTCGCGCGTGCCAAGGAACTTGCCTCGAAGTACGGCGAGCGTTTCCTGCCGCCGGCTTCGCTGCTGAGCTGAACACCGCGCGGGTGGACACACCAGCCGCCCACGTCCGTCGTTCGCGACCACTCGTGCTGTCAAGGGCGGGGGCGGCCCGGCGCACCGCTGTCCGACTCGACGTCGGAGTAGTCGGGAACCTGCATCGAGGCGTAAAGTCGCAGGCCCCCGGTGTTGAGTTTGGCCAGGGCACGGGACAGCGGTGCGGGCATCCGCGAGACGAGCTGGGCGCCGCGGGTCCGTGCCCAGACGCCGGCCGGTGAGCCGGGAATGATGCTCTTGGCGGCGCTACGGGCGAAGGCCCGGCTGCGCGCCACCGGCTCGCGCATCGCCAGTTCGTACCCTGCGAACGCACGCAGGTGGTCGCCGTCCGCACGGGCCAGCTCGCCGGCCAGCACGTAGGCGCCCAGCACCGCCAGGCTGGTGCTGCAGCCGACCGCGACGCCCGGGCAGTACCCGGCGTCACCGACCAGGGTGACCCGCCGGCGCGACCACCTGTTCAGTCGCAGCTGAGTGATTGCGTCGAAGTAGAACGCCGGCGTGCGGTCGAGCTCGTGCAGCCAACGGTCCACCTCCGGATGCATGCCCGCGAACGTGTCGTGCAGAATCTGCTTCTGCCGCCGCGGATCCCGATGCCCGCCGTCCAGGTCGGCCGGGCCGCGAAACAGGAATGCCGCACGCGCGTCGTCCAGGTGCGCTGCGGTGCGGAGTGCCGCGAGGCGGCCGACGCCGACGTGACCGATCATGCGTCCCGCTTCGGCCAGCGTCTTGGGCACCGAGAGCACGGCCAGATAGCCCCCGAGGAAGCGGGTGAGTTCGCCCTCCTCACCGAACGTCAGGCGCCGAACGGTGGAGTGCAACCCGTCGGCGCCGACGACGACGTCGAACGCGCGGGCGGGTGCGTGCTCGAACGTCACACCGCCGTCGACGTCGACGGCGGTGATCGAGTCGCCGAAGACGTACTCGACGTCATCGCGGCCGGCGGCATAGTAGATCTCGCTGAGATCGTCGCGCATGATCGCCACGTGCCGGTCGGAGATGGCGCCGCAGCTTTTGGTGAGGTCGATCTCGGCGGATCGCGTCCGGCCCTCGCGGATCATCGTGAGCCGGTCGGTCGCGGTGGCGCGTGACTCGATGCGCGGTAGGACGCCCATTTTCGCCGAGATCTCCATCGCCGGACGGAACAGATCGACGGCGTGGCCGTCGGCTCTGCGCGGGGCCGGGGCGCGCTCGACGACGGTGACGACGAAGCCATACCGGCTCAGCCAGTACGCCAGAACCGGCCCGGCGATGCCGGCGCCGGAGATGAGGATCCGCATCGCGCGCAGCCTACTCGGTCCGGGCTAGAGTCAGCGCCATGCGTTTCGGGCTTTTCATCCCGCAAGGCTGGCGATTGGATCTGGTCGGCATCGACCCCAGCGAACACTGGCCGGTGATGCGCGACCTGGCCGTCTACGCCGACGGCAGCGCGTGGGATTCGCTGTGGGTCTACGACCACTTCCACACCGTCCCGCTGCCGACCCACGAGGCCACCCACGAGGCGTGGACGCTGATGGCGGCGTATGCGGCCGCTACATCGCGCATCAAGCTCGGGCAGATGTGCACGGCGATGAGCTACCGCAACCCGGTGTACCTGGCCAAGGTGGCCGCCACGGCCGACATTGTCTCCGGGGGTCGTATCCAGATGGGCATCGGCGGCGGCTGGTACGAACACGAATGGCGCGCATACGGCTACGGGTTCCCGTCCGCCGGGGTGCGGTTGGGCCGACTTGATGAGGGTGTCCAGATCATGCGCGCCGCCTGGCGCGACGGCAAAGTTAGTTTCGACGGACGGCATTACCAGGTCGGCGGAGCGATCGTCGCCCCGAAGCCGCTGCAGGACAACGGGTTGCCGCTGTGGATCGCCGGCGGCGGCGAGAAGGTGACGTTGCGCATCGCCGCGCGGTACGCGCAGTACTCCAACTTCACCGCGGAGCCGGAGGCATTCGCCCACAAGTCGGAGGTGCTGGCCCGGCACTGCCGCGAGGTGGGCACCGATTTCGACGCCATCGTGCGTTCGGTCCACATCAACGCCGTGGTCGGCGCCTCCGACGCCGATGTCGCCGACCGATTGCGACGCGTCCGCGATCGCCTGTTGCGGTACCTCCCCGAGGCCACCTGCGACGAGGTGATCGCCGACAATCACGGCCCGGCCTCGGCGACGGGCACACCGCAACAGGTGATCGAGCGGATCACGAGGCTTCGCGATCTCGGGTGCGAGTACGTGATCTGCTACTTCCCCGAGGCCGCCTACGACCGCTCCGGCATCGAGCTGTTCGAACGCGAGGTGATCCCCGCGCTGAGCTAGATGTCGCTGGTGATGTACCGCGTCTTGACCGGCGGCGCGGCCAGCAGGGGAGGCAGCGCGGTCAACTTGCCCTCGCCGGCGCGGAACGCGCGGTAAGCCTCGTCGTCCTCGACGGTCGCCCAGATTTCGTAGATCAGCCAGTGGGCTTCGTCGTCCTCGTCGATGAGCACGTCGGTGCCGAGGTTTCCGGCGAACGACCGCGTGTCTTGCAATGCCCGACCCAGCACGTCGCGTCCCTCGGCAATCGCATCCGGCTTGAATTGCAGTTCCAGTGTCACGGTGACTGGCATGGCATCTCCCTCGCTGCGGTTGCGCTACCACAATAGGCGCTTCCGATTTGGCGCGTTTCCCGGCGGCCCGGATCGCCGCCGAGGCCGCGCGCGTCGCGCCGCGCGCGAAATCGCAACCCCTGCTCGTCACCTACCTGCTCGCGACCCTCGGCGCCCTCACGGGCAGGCTCGAGCGCACCGACGCGCGGCTGTCGTTCGTATCGATGCGGGTGACGCGTAGCGGACGCCCGAAGCCTGTCGAAGAAGCGGTGACGGCGAAGTTCTGGGGGGTGGGCCTTCGCGTTGCGAAACGCCAGGCCAAGACGGGCTGAACACCACGCCGACGGGTGTCAAGTGCGTGTGCCGCAGCGGTACTGCTGGTTAGCCTGGCGGGTATGACCGACAGGCTGGAAGTCGACCTCAGCGGTGCGCCGCAGACGATGCTCGCCACGTTCTACGCCAAGGCGCTCGACGCCGACCTGCCCAAGCCGATCCTGGGGGACAAGCTCGCGAAGGCGATCGCCGAGCGCATCGACTACGACTGGTCGCGCACCACCATGACACCGGCCCGGTCGCCTGCCGTGACCACGCGGTCGGCGCACTTCGACAACTGGACCCGGCAGTTCCTGGCTGCCCACCCGGAAGCCGTTGTGCTGCACTTGGGTTGCGGGCTCGACGGCAGGTTCTTCCGCTTGCGGCCCGGGCCGGGTGTGCAGTGGTACGACATCGACTACCCTGATGTGGCAGCACTGCGCGAACAGGTCTATTCCGCCGCCGAGAACTATCACGTGGTGTCCGCATCGGTGACCGATCCGGCCTGGCTGGCTGAGATTCCAACCGATCGGCCGGTGCTGGCCGTCGCCGAAGGACTGACCATGTACCTGACCCAGGCCGACGGCGTCGCGCTGCTGCGCCGCATCGTCGACGATTTCAGCAGCGGGGAACTGCAATTCGATGCGTTCAACTCGCTCGGCATCAAGACGCAATGGAGCAACGCCGTCGTTCGGCGCTCCGGCGCGACGCTGCACTGGGCGATCAACAAACCCGAGGACATTCTCGCGGCCGTGCCCGGCACGCGGCTGCTGACCTGGGTGTCGCCATTCGACACCGCCGAGTTCGATCTGGTCCAACCCGCCTACCGCGTGCTGGCAAAGGTGATGTCGATGCTGCCTGCGACGAAGTACATGGCGCAATACCACCGCTACGCATTCGGCCGTCCGTGAACGCCAAGAGAGGCACTCCTGCGCCGGATGCTCCTCGTGATTTGCCGGCGTCGCCGGCCCCTGTGGCGCACGGTGTTGTCTTGGTTGCGTTGGCCGTGGACTGGATCTGATCCAGCAGGCCCAGGTGGTCGACTCCGGCCGAGATTTGTGGTCGACGGGCCGGCGCGGGTACGGCAGCCTGGGCCGGGGCGGCCGGGCCCACGACGGCGGCGCGCTAAACAGCGAGGTCACGGGGGATGATTCCGCTGGCCGAAGTTGGTGGATGATAGTACGAAGTATGGTCAGCCGGTGCCCGCCGGGCCACGCACACCGAGCGCCGGGGGCAGCATAGGCGTCTCCAAGCCAGGGTCGCGGCTCACCAGCACACCGCGCGTGAGGATCCGGCCCGAAGCGTTGGACCTCGTCGACGGCGCAGTCGATCGCGATGGGATCCGGCTGCGGTTTGTTCCAGCTGGCTGCGTGCCTCACGGTCGATGTTGGAGACCGCGAAGCCGATGAGCGTCAACCCGCGTGCAGCGATCAGCGGTGCCGCGGCCCCACGCAACCTAAATCGCCGGGCCGAGCAGATCGTCGGCGTCGCGGATGATGTAGCCGTAGCCCTGCTCGGCCAGGAAGCGTTGCCGGTGCGCGGCGTATTCGGCGTCCAGGCTGTCGCGCGCCACCACCGAGTAGAAGACGGCGCCTCCGCCGTCGGACTTGGGCCGTAGCAGCCGACCCAGCCGCTGGGCTTCTTCCTGGCGGGAGCCGAATGTCCCCGAAACCTGCACCGCCACCGAGGCTTCCGGCAGGTCGATGGAGAAGTTGGCGACCTTGGAGACCACCAGCGTGGTCACCTCGCCGCGCCGGAACGCGTCGAACAGGGCCTCGCGCTCTTTGGTCCGGGTCGACCCTTGGATCACCGGCGCGCCGAGTTCGGCGCCGAGTTCGTCGAGCTGGTCCAGGTAGGCGCCGATGACCAGGGTCTGCTCACCCGGGTGTTTCCTCAGGATCGACTTGACCACAGCGACTTTGGTGTGCGCGGTCGCGCAAAGCCGGTAGCGTTCCTCGGGTTCGGCTGTCGCATACATCATCCGCTCGTTGTCGGTCATGGTGACCCGGACCTCGACGCACTCCGCCGGCGCGATCCAGCCCTGCGCTTCGATGTCCTTCCACGGCGCGTCGTAGCGTTTGGGGCCGATCAGGGAGAAGACGTCGCCCTCCCGGCCGTCCTCCCGGACCAGCGTGGCGGTCAGACCCAGCCGCCGCCTGGACTGCAGGTCGGCGGTCATGCGAAACACCGGCGCCGGCAGCAGGTGTACCTCGTCGTAGAGGATCAGGCCCCAGTCACGGCTGTCGAAAAGCTCCAGATGACGGTACTCGCCCTTGGTGCGGCGGGTGACCACCTGGTACGTCGAGATGGTGACCGGCCGGATCTCCTTGCGTTCCCCGGAGTATTCACCGATCTCGTCCTCGGTCAACGAGGTGCGGGCGACCAGTTCGCGCTTCCACTGCCGGGCGGCGACAACGTTGGTCACCAGGATCAGCGTCGTGGCACTGGCTTTGGCCATCGCCGCCGCCCCGACCAGGGTCTTGCCCGAGCCGCACGGAAGAACCACCACCCCGGAGCCGCCGTCCCAGAACGAGTCCGCGGCCCGCTGCTGGTAGTCGCGCAGCCGCCAGCCGTCCTGCCGCAGGCTGATCGGATGCGCTTCGCCGTCGACATAACCGGCGAGATCCTCTGCGGGCCAACCAGTTTTGAGTAGGATCTGCTTGAGCCGGCCACGCTCGCTGGGGTGGACGACGACGGTGTCGTCGTCGATGCGCGCCCCGAGCATCGGCGCGATCTTCTTGTTGCGCAGCACTTCCTCGAGAACCGCGCGGTCCAGGCTCACCAGGGTGAGACCGTGCGCCGGGTGTTTGACCAGTTGCAGGCGGCCGTAGCGGGCCATCGTGTCGACGACATCGACCAGCAGCGGCTGGGGCACTGCGTAGCGCGAGTGTGACACCAGCGCGTCGACGACCTGCTCGGCATCGTGCCCGGCGGCGCGCGCATTCCACAGCGCCAGCGGTGTGATCCGGTAAGTGTGCACGTGCTCGGGCGCACGCTCGAGTTCGGCGAACGGCGCGATGGCGGCACGCGCAGCGCCCGCCAATTCGTGGTCCACCTCGAGCAGCACCGTCTTGTCGGACTGCACGATCAAAGGTCCGTCAGTCACGACCGGCGCTCCTCCTCTGTGTCGTCATGGGATCCATTATCGGTCGTGTGCGCCGATACCACCGACGTGATGCGGCGGATGGCGAAGTCGCGCAGCCGTCCCGACGCCGAGTCGAACGCCACCAGCTGACCGCCCCGGATCGTGATCGGCGACACCATCCGCTGGGTGGCCGCCCCGGCGGCGTCAAGGTAGCCGATCACCAACGGTTCCTGGTCTTTTGCGGCGCGCTGCAGCAGCGACACGGCAGCGGCCGGGTCGCTGCGGATGTTCGCGAACGGCGCGGCGGTCACCTTACGCAGCACCGCGACGACGGCGTCCAGCGTCTCGGCGCTGGGTCGCGGCGTCGGGCGGTACGGCCGGCGACGCTGCGGGGTGGCCACCCGGGCCCCGTGCGGCCGGATGTCGACGATGGAGCCGGAGGAATCCTCGGCGGCTGGGGCGAAACCGGCTGTCCGCAGCGCCGCGAGCACCTCGGCGATCGGCGCGGGGGACACCGCCACCGTCGGTGCCAGCGCACGCAGCTGCACCCCTTCGACAGCGGGCGCCGCCAGCGCCTGCGCCAGCAGCGCCGGGTCCTCGCAGCGCACGAACGACGCGGCCATCCCGATTCGCAACTGGCCGTGACGGCGCGCGATGTCATCGATCAGGTAGGTAAGCGCTTGTGGCACCGGGGTTTTGGAGTGCTGCGCGAAGAAGCTCTGGATCCGGTCGCGCGTGGTACCGACATCGAGCGCGTGGCGGATCGACTGCTCGCTGATGCGGTAAACCATGGCGGCGCCGGCCGATTCTACGGTGGCGACGGTGGCGAGCTGGTCGGCGAGGTCGCGCTGCAGGGGGCCGGGCACCACGACGGTCAGGTCGGCCTGCACCAGGAAATGATCGACCGGCTCGGGCAGGGCGCGCGCCATCGCTTCGAGCGCGACGCGGGGGCCGGCGTCCGCGTCCAGCAGCGCGCGGCCCGGCGTGCTGATCGCCCCGCGACCCACCAGGCCCAGCGCGTGGCTCTCGCTCAGCAGATCGCCCACGGGCCCCGGCTGGAGCCGCCGGGCCCATCGCGGGCGCCGCCACACCAGCGCCGCCGATGCCTCGTCGGCGTCGACGCCTGCCCCGGCGGGCAGTTCCGAGAGCATGCCCAGCAGCAGTTGCCGATCCAGCGGCGCCGCGGTCGAGTACAGCGAATCCGACAGAGCCGCGTAGGGTTTGGAGTCCGGACCGCGGGTGCCGATCAATGCCGGACGGCCCGGCAAATCGAGCCAGGCCTCGGCCAACAGACGCCAGCGCTCGGCGGGCGGCATCGCGGTGAACCGATCAGTGGCCAGCGTCGGCGCCCAGAACGCTCCCTCGCCGCCGGTCGGTTCCGGATCGGGTGTGCCGCTGGCGATCAACCCGGCGGCGGCCGTGATCTCGAGGATCAAACCGAGGCGCGGCTCCTCGATGCCGGTCGCCTTGGCAAGTCGCTTGAGCTCGCGGACTCCGAGTCCACCGCTGCGCAGCTCGGAAACAGGCGCGGTGCTGAGGGTTTCGATCACCACGTCGACGTCCCGCAGCAGGTCTAAGACGGCCCCGGCGGCTGCGGCATCGACATCCTCGGGTGTGGTGGTCGACACCACCGGGTCGGGCGCAGTCAGCTGCATCGGGCCCGGTCGCTCGCCGCGCAGCACCTGCGCGACGTGCCGGGGCAGGATGACCGTTTCGGTGTCGATGCGTCGCAGCAGGCCCAGCGCCAGTAGCTTGGGAACCGGCCGGTCCGCCGGTGCACCCGGGGCGGCGTCCCGCGTGCGGCCTACCGGGGAACCCTCGAGCAGTTTGTCCAGCACCTCGCGTTGTGCCGGGTCGAGGTCCGTCACGAGGTCCGCGATCTGTTCGCCCGAATGCGAGGCGTCGGCGAGAATGACCTGCCCGGGGTGCCACGGTAGTGCGAATCCCGCGTCGGCGGCCACCCGTACCGAGGCATCACCCCAGGCCAGGACGCGTTCCTTGAGGGCGTCCAGTGCGGCGAGGACGTCGGCTTCCGGGGCGCGGTCGCCGATCAGCGCCAGCAGCTTCGTGGTCGGCACCGGCGTCGAATCGGCCTGCAACACCAGCAGGGCGTCGAGCACCGCCAGCCGCAGGAAGTCGAGGTCGTCGGCGGCGGCCTTGACCGACTGGCGGGCCTGTGCGCGCGCAGCCAGGGCGGCAATGCTGCCGGGTGGGGGCTGAGCCAGATCGGGCCGCAATTGCAGCAGCCGGATCAGCCGCTCGTCGGGCAAGTCGGCCAGCCAGGACCCCAGCGGGATGTCCGGGGCGTTGTCGGTCATTGCCGACCAGCGTAAAGCAGCACCTCGACCCCGCGTCCGCACCGAGGATTCGGGCAGCTACCGCACGCCCCGGACACTCCGGCGGTCGGAGCGCTGACCTTGCGCCGCGCGGGCCGGCGCGAGATGTCAGAATGGGCACCGTGGCTGAAATTGCTGAGGGCAAGGCCCGCAAAACGAAGTACGTCGACAACGGCTGGCCTGCGACGGGACCGGATGACCATGCGGTGAGCGAGCTGGTGAGTGACCGGACGGGCGCCTTGTCGCCCTTCGGGGAGCTGACCTTCCCGCTGCCCGCCGATGACCTGCCCTACGTGCACCCGGTTACCGAAATCAACCGCTAGGCCGCCGCGATGACCGAGGCGTCCGGGGCCGCCACGCCGCTGTCGCACGTGAATGAGCATGGGGCGGCGCACATGGTCGACGTGACCGCCAAGGGCGTCACCAGCCGCACTGCCGTCGCGGCGGGGACCGTGCACACCTCGGCCCGCGTGGTCGGGCTGATCTCGGCCGGCGGGCTGCCCAAGGGAGATGCGCTGGCGACCGCGCGGATCGCGGGCATTCTCGCGGCGAAACGCACCAGCGACCTGATCCCGTTGTGCCATCAGCTCGCGCTCACCGGAGTCGACGTGGAGTTCTGCGTCGGCGAGTCGGACATCGAGATCACCGCGACGGTGCGTAGCGCCGACCGCACCGGGGTGGAGATGGAAGCGCTGACCGCGGTCAGTGTGTCCGGGCTTGCGCTCTATGACATGATCAAGGCGGTTGACCCGGCCGCGCGCATCGACAACATCCGGGTGCTTCGCAAAGAGGGCGGCAAGAGCGGGAGCTGGACGCGGGGATGAGCGACCGGACCGCACGAGTCATCATCGCCTCCACCCGCGCGTCGGCGGGAGAATACGCCGACCGCTGTGGGCCCATCATCGCCGAATGGCTCGAGCAGCGTGGATTCGCTCCCGTCAGCCCCCAGGTGGTGCCCGACGGATCACCGGTCGGTGATGCGCTGCGCAAAGCGGTCGCTGACGACGTCGACCTCATTCTCACCTCGGGGGGCACCGGCCTCTCACCGACCGACAGCACCCCGGAACAGACCATGGCGGTGCTGGACTACATGATTCCCGGTCTGGCCGATGCCATCCGGCGCGCGGGGCTTCCCGACGTGCCGACATCGGTGCTGTCGCGGGGCGTGTGCGGGGCGGTCGGGCGGACCCTCGTCGTCAACCTGCCGGGCTCACCCGGCGGGGTCCGGGACGGCCTCGCGGTGCTTGACGATGTGCTCGACCACGCGCTGGGTCAGCTTGCCGGCGAAGACCACCGGCGATGACGCTCGTCGTCCGAGCCGACCTCACCGACCGGCCGATCTTTCTGTCCGAGCACGAAGACCTGGTGCGTCACCGGTCGGCGGGGGCGGTCGTCGGCTTCGTCGGGATGATCCGCGACCACGACGGCGGGCGCCGCGTGGCGCGGTTGGAGTATTCGTCCCACCCGTCGGCCGTACAGGTCATGGTCGATGTCGTCACCGAGATCGCGGCGCAGTCCGGCGGGCTGCGCGCGGTCGCGGCCAGTCACCGCCTCGGCACGCTGCACATCGGAGATGCGGCACTGGTCGCCGCGGTGGCCGCTGACCACCGACAGGCCGCATTCGCGGCATGCGCTCTACTGGTCGACACCATCAAGGAGCGGCTACCGGTGTGGAAGCACCAGTTCTTCGACGACGGTACCGAAGAGTGGGTGGGCTCGGCCTGACGGCGCGGTCGCCGATCCGTCGTCTGCGAAGGAGACGCTGCCCCGCCGGCGCGCGGCTGGCGGGACAGCGTCGGGCAAGTCCGCTCGGGGCGGACCTCAGATGACGGCGGACGGTTGCGCCAGGGCGTCCAGTGCGTCGTTTCCGGGGATGTCAAGTCCACGGATGGCTTCCCACAACTGCTTGGTGTAGGCGACGTCGAAGGCCTGTTGCGGCGCCGCCGCTGTGTC
>CAYVQQ010000014.1:0-23871 GCA_964453085.1 uncultured Mycobacterium sp. | reverse complement strand
TCGGTGCGTCGGCAGTGGTTGATCCAGCCCCGCTTTCGTCGCTGCGGTGATGACGGCCTGCCCGGTGTAGCCCTTGTCGACCCACACGTGACCGATGGTCGGGTCGATCCTTGCTCACCCGCGGCGGGCTTTGCCCACCACTACCTGACCGAGCAGCATGAAACCCAACCCACGCAAACATCAGGAGATCCAGGTCGTCATTGCCCTATTCGTGTAGTTGGTGGTCAAGATCTCGTGATACTGAGCACGCAGGAATTCCGCTGTGTCGGCCGGATGTTGGGCGGCCGCCAACCGGCCCTTGAAGGCGGCGACGGACTCGAATCCCCGAGTGTGCATCCAGTCGCGCAGGCCGTCCACCAGGGTGCTGACATGTTCCGGGCCGTGCTTGAGCAACGCCGACGTCGTCATCGTCACGTCGGCGCCGGCCAGGAGATACTTGACGACTTCGTCTCGGGTCCACACGCCGGTGCTGGCGGCGAGCGAGGCGCCCAACCCCCGCGCCAGCAACGCAATCCACATGAGCGGCAGCCGGATGTCATAGGGAGTGCTGAGCCGAAGGTCGGATTTCGGTTTCAGGCATTCGAGGTCGATGTCGGGGCCGTAGAACCGGTTGAACAGCACGAGGCCGTCGGCGCCGCTGTGCACCAGTCGGGTCGCCATGTGTGCCGGTGCGCTGAAGTACGGGGAGATCTTGACTGCGACGGGAACACTGACGGCGTCCTTGACCGCCCGCAAGATCTCCGCGTAGCTGTCTTCGAGCGCCGCGCCGGTTTCGGTCGGGTCGGCGGGTACGCGATAGATGTTGAGCTCGAGCGCGCTGGCGCCGGCGTCCTGCAATCGACGCGCGACATCGACCCAGCCGGAGTTGGATTTGGCGTTCAGGCTGGCGATGATGGGCACGCCTGCGCGCCGCGACGCCATCCGCAGCGTCCGCAGCCAGCCGTCCAGCGCACCCCGGTCCGCGGGGATGTCGGGAAAATACCCTGCGGCCTCCGGCTGGGCCTCGCTGCCCTGGTCGAGCAGCGCAGCCTGGGCCAGCTCCTCGGCGACCATCTGTTCTTGGTAGAGCGAGGCAGTAACGATCGCCGCGGCGCCGGCATCGGCAAGACGCAGGATGCCGTCCAGGCCGGCGGTCAAAGGAGACGCCGAGGCGACGATCGGGTGTTCGAGGTCGAGTCCGAGATACCGGGTGCGCAGGTCCACGTGAATCAGCCCGGTCGTTCGGTGATGTCTTGCCAGTGTGGCAGAAAGCGGCTGCCGTCACGCGCCGCGAGGTCTTCGTAGACCCGGTATCGCTCGTCGGCAGCCGCTTGGGCCTGGCGCAGCATCTCGGCCGCCGCATCGGGATGGGTTCTGGTCAATGTCTTGTAGCGAAGCTCATGGTAGGCGTAGTCGCGCAGCGGAATCCGCGGGCGGGGGGAGTCCAGGCGGAACGGGTTCAGGCCCTTCCTGCGCATCGTCGGGTCGAACCGGAACAAGGGCCAGTGTCCGCTGGCCGTCGCACGGGCTTGTTCTTTCATGCCGGTACGCATGTCGATGCCGTGGGCAATGCACTGCGAGTACGCCAGCACGACGGAAGGACCGTCGAATGCCTCGGCTTCGCGCAGCGCAATCAACGCCTGTTCGGAGTTGGCGCCCAGTGCGATCTGAGCCACGTATACATTGCCGTAGGAGATCGCCTGCATGGCGAGGTCTTTTCGCGGTACCCGCTTTCCCGCCGCCGCGAATTTCGCCGACGCCCCCAGGGGAGTCGCCTTGGACGCCTGACCTCCGGTGTTCGAATAGACCTCGGTGTCGAGCACGAGCACGTTGACGTCACGACCTTGGGCCAGCACGTGGTCAAGGCCACCGTAGCCGATGTCGTAGGCCCAGCCGTCACCGCCGACGACCCATACGCTGCGCCGCACCAGGAAGTCGGCAAGGGTCAGCAGCATCTGCGCATCACGTGACCCGATCGGCGCCAGCTTGGCCTTCAGGGCCGCCACCCGGGTGCGCTGCGAGGCGTATTCGGATTCACTGCGCGGGGTGGCGTCAAGTAGCTCCCCGGCCAGATCCGCTCCGACCTGCGGCGCGAGCCGGCCCAGTAGGTCGCGGGCCAGGCTCGTTTGCTTGTCGATCGCCAGCCGGAATCCCAGACCGAATTCGGCATTGTCCTCGAACAGCGAATTCGACCACGCCGCGCCGCGCCCGTCAGCGTTGGCCTTCCACGCATGGGTGGGGGTGTTACCCGCGTAGATCGATGAGCAACCCGTCGCGTTGGCGATCTGCAACCGGTCACCGAAAAGTTGGGAGACCAGTTTCAGATACGGCGTTTCGCCGCATCCGGCGCAAGCGCCACAGAACTCGAACAGCGGCTCCAAAAGTTGCACCCCGCGCACATTGGCGAAGTTCACCTGTTGTCGGTCGGGTGTCGGCAGTGTCTCGAAGAATGCGATGTTGTCGCGTTCCTGCTGCAGGATCGGCAGCTTGTCGCCCATGTTGATGGCGCGCCGGGCATCGCCTGTTTGGCTGTAGGCAGGGCAGTTCTCCACGCAGACACCGCAGCCGGTGCAGTCCTCGACGTAGATCTGCAGGGTGTACCGCGCGTCCGGATACCCGCGGGCGTTGACCGGCGCGGACGGAAAGTCGCCCGGCGCGGCCCTCAGATGCTTCGCGTTGTACGTCTTCACGCGGATCACGCTGTGCGGGCAGACGATGCTGCACTGGCCGCACTGGATGCACAGTTCCGGATCCCAGATCGGCACCTGAACGGCGATGTTGCGCTTCTCGTATTGTGTGGTGCCCACCGGGAAGGTGCCGTCCGCCGGCAGCCGGCTGACCGGGATGTCATCGCCGCGTCCGGCCATGATCTCCGCGGTGACCAGCCGGACGAACTCCGGCGCGTTCGGCGCGACGATCGGCGGCATATCGTCGCTGCCGGTGGGCGTTTCGGATCCTTCCACCTCATGCGGGGCCACCTCATGCAGGGCGCCGAGCGCGGCGTCGACCGCGGCGAAGTTGAGTGTCACCACCGTTTCGCCCTTGCCGGCGTAGGTCTTTTCGATGAAGCGTTTGACTTCGGCGATGGCCTGCGCAGGCGGCAACACGTGGGCCAGGTGGAAGAAGCAGGTCTGCAGGATGGTGTTCACCCGAGGTCCCAGCCCGATCCGTAGCGCCACGGCGGAGGCGTCGATGACGTAGAAGCGCAGATTCTTGTCGATGATCTGCCTCTGGACTCGATGTGGAAGCTGACCCCAGACGTCGTCGGGCCCATAGGGACTGTTGAGCAGAAACGTCGCTCCCGGGACGGCCGCGCTGAGCACATCGCGCTTGGTCAGCAGGCTGAATTCGTGGCAGGCCACGAAGTCGGCGTGGCGTATCAGGTAGGGTGCGAAGATCGGCCGCATCCCGAACCGCAGGTGCGATACCGTCTCGGCGCCCGATTTGTGGGAATCGTACTCGAAATAGGCTTGCGCGTAACGCTCCGGCGCCTGGCTGAGAATCTTGACGCTGTTCTTGTTGGCGCCGACCGTCCCGTCGGCCCCGAGCCCGAAAAACAGGCAACGCATGGTGTCATCGGGCTCGATATCCAGCGTTCGGTCGTAGTCGAGGCTGGTGTGGCTGACATCGTCGATGATCCCGACCGTGAAGTGGTTGCGGGGTGCCGGCTTGTCAAGTTCGTCGAACACCGCCTTGGCCATGCCGGGGTGGAAGTCCTTGGAGGACAGGCCGTAGCGGCCACCGATCACCCGGGGCATTCGCGTGCGCCGCCCTTCGGCGACAGCTTCGCTCAACACGCCCACGACGTCGGCGTGCAGTGGTTCCATCGGTGCGCCAGGCTCTTTCGTGCGGTCGAGCACCGCGAGCGCGGACACCGTTTGTGGTAGGACGTCGAGGAAGTGCTCAGCGGAAAACGGCCGGTACAGCAAGACCTGCAGGGCGCCCACCTTCTCGCCACGCTGATTGAGCCATCGCGCCGTCTCGCGCACGACTTCGGCGGCCGATCCCATACTGATGACCACGCGCTCGGCATCGTGCGGGCCGTCATAGCGAAACAGGGAATAGCGCCGCCCGCACAGCGCTGCGAGCCGATCCATGGTCGACTGCACGATAGCCGGCAGGCGTGTGTAGAAGGGGTTCACCGCCTCGCGTGTCTGGAAGTAGGTATCCGGGTTCTGCCACGTTCCCCTGATCACCGGATGCTCCGGGCTCAGCCCACGCTCGCGGTGGGCGCGCACCGCATCGTCGTCGATCATGGCGGCGATCTGGGTGTCGGATATCTGCGCAATTTTGTTGTACTCGTGGGAGGTTCGGAAGCCATCGGTGAAGTGGATCAACGGGACGCGCGCGGCGAGCGTAGCGGCCTGCGCGACCAGCGCAAGGTCGTGTGCCTCCTGCACCGAAGCGGCACCGAGAATCCCGAAGCCGGTGACGCGCGCGGCCATGACGTCTTGATGGTCGCCGAAGATCGAGGAGGCCCCGGCGGCCAGCGCGCGTGCGGCCACGTGAAAAACCGTCGAGGTCAGCTCGCCGGCGATCTTGTACATGTTGGGCAGCATCAGCATCAGGCCCTGCGATGCGGTGAAAGTTGTCGTCAGGGCGCCACTTTGCAGCGAGCCGTGCACACAGCCCGCGGCGCCACCCTCCGACTGCATCTCCTGGACAACCGGAATGGTTCCCCAGATGTTGCGTAGACCCCGATCCGACCAGGTATCGGCAAGTTCGGCCATCGGCGACGATGGGGTGATCGGGTAGATCGCGCAGACCTCGTTGACCCGATAGGCGATGTGTGCCACGGCGGTGTTGCCGTCGACGGTCTCGTGGTGTTCCGTCGCGTCGGCCCCTGGTGTTGCCTCGCGTGGCTGGTGCATGCGCCTATCTCCGTACCGTGAAACTGCGCGGCGTCAACGCTTCGCCGAGACTCCCCACAGGCGCAGGCTGCCCGGGCGGCTCGGGCACCATCTCGATGGCGTGGCACGGGCATTGCTCGAAACACGTTGCGCAACCGGTGCAGAGGTCGAGGTCGACGCTGTAGCCGCGCCGGGGACCCAATCGTGTGATCGCCTGTTCGGGGCAGGCGGCGTAGCAGTTGTCGCATTCGAAGCAGTTGCCGCACGACAGACAGCGCTGCGCCTCGTAGCGCGCCTGGGGTTCGTCGAGACCCGCCACGATTTCGCCGAATCCGTCGCGCTGTGCGGGCGGGACTTCGGGCTGTTGGCTGCGTGGTGCGTCCAGGTAGTCGAACAGATGCAGCATGTCGAAGGTGACCAGCGGGGGCGGCGACGGGGGTTGGTGGCGTTCGCCCCTCATCCAGGCGTCGATGGCGCGCGCCGCCAACTTCCCGTGCCCTACCGCCGCGGTCATGGTCCGGGGACCGCCGACGCAGTCCCCGCCGGCGAAGATTCCCGGGTGGCCGGTCATCAGCACCTCGTCGACCTGCACGACGTGATCCGACGTGATCCCGATACCGGCCACGCCGCGCAGCAGTGACAGGTCACTGTGTTGGCCGACGGCCAGCACGACCGAATCGGCGGCAAGCCGCTCGGTTTCGCCGGTCCGGGTCAGACTGCCGTCGGGATTCATCGCGACCTTTTCGATCAGAATCCCCGCGGTGCCGAACTGTTCGACCGTGCTCAGCCATTTGATCCGCACACCCTCGGCGAACGCCTGGCGCGTCTCGCCGGGCGACGCAGGCAGATGGGACTCGTCGCGACGGTACACCAGCAAGGTGTCGCGCGCACCGAGGCGCCGGGCGGTGCGGGCGGCATCCATGGCGACATCGCCGCCGCCGATGACCGCCACCGCGCGGCCGAGTTGGGGGTGCCCACCCTTTTTCACCTCGCCGAGCAAGGCGATCGCGTCGATGAGTTTCTTGCCGTCCATCGCCGGAATGTCCAGATGGTTGGCTTCCTGGGCGCCGACTGCCACGAAGACGGCGTCGAAGCCGCCGGTGTGCATTTCGCCGATCACATCGCTGACGCGGTGTCCGCAGGTGAGGGTGATTCCCGGCATCGCGGTGATGCGGTCGACCTCTCGGCGCATCGCTTCACGTGGCAGCCGATATGCCGGAATGCCGCAGGCCATCATTCCGCCTGGCTCCTCGGCGCCATCCCGGATCTCGACACGGTGGCCCAGGCGCGCCAGGTGATAGGCGCACGCCAACCCGCCCGGACCCGCACCCACCACCAGAACCGATTTGCCGCTGGGCGCCGCTACCGGCACGCGCCATCCTGCGTCGGCTGCGCGATCGCCCAGGAAACGCTCGACTGCGTGGATAGCCACGGGTGTGTCCAGCGACGCGCGGTTGCAGCCGCTTTCGCAAGGGTGGTAACACGCCCGCCCGTGAGCCGACGGCAGCGGATTGTCCTCGACGAGTACCCGCCAAGCCTTTTCGTATTCCCCGTCGTGTGCGTGGGCCAGCCAGGCCTGAATGTTTTCTCCGGCCGGGCAGGCTTGATCACAGGGCGGCAGCAGATCAACGTAGAGGGGTCGCTGCCACCGTCGACTGCCCACGCCCTTGCGTGTCGTTTCCCGCAGCACCTGGGTCATGTCGGGCAGATTCAGCGACATGACATCCCTTCGGGCCGAAATGTTTTCCACCGGTCGACGGTGAAGCGGGGTGCCGTCGAATTCCCCCTTCATCGATGACGTGTCCATCGATGACGTGTCCATCGATGACGTGTCGCCGAACCGCTACGACGTTTCTACGGCGCGGCAGGCCGGCAAGCAAAGGGTCTTAAGCCCCGCGGGATCCCGGTCGAATGTCACCCTTGCGCCGAATGCCACACGTACTTGGACTGCCGATGAACGACCCCGCGGCTCGGGACTTCTGCCCCTACCGTGCGGCCACCCGGGAATGGTCGAATTTCATGTGCACCCGCAGTGCACCGGCAGTGGGCCGAGGGCACCCAGTTCGCAAGGAGACCGGAGATGACGGCCAACGATGGGCGTGGCAAGGCTTGCCACGTCGACGTACTGATCGACGAGCATGAGGAGCGGACTCGGGCCAAGGCAAGGCTGTCCTGGGCGGGCACGACGCTCGTCGGCATCGGCTTGGCGCGACTCGACCCCCACGACGAGCCGGTGGCCAAGATCGGCGACGAACTCGCCGTGGCACGGGCACTGACGGATCTGGCGAATCAGCTGTTGGCGTTGACCTCCGCCGACATCCAGGCCAGCACCCACCAGCCGGTCACCGGCCTGCATCACTGACTTTCGGCCCTACAGCAACGGATCAGGGAAGCGTAGCAACGAATCATGAGACAACGCCCCGAGTTACCGGCCGCCTTCGAGGTGGATGTCACGACGCACGGCCACCTGCCCGGCGCCGACGACTATGCCCGGACCAAGATCGGCGAACTCGGCCGGCTCACCCACGAGCCGGTGTTGTACGCTCACGTGAGGCTGAGTGAACACGGCGACCCGGCGGTGGCCCGCCGGGTGATCGCTCAGGCCAACCTTGACGTGGACGGCCGACTGGTTCGCGCGCAGGTCGAAGGCGTCACGGCACGGGAAGCCGTCGATCGTCTCGAGGCGAGGCTCCGCCATCGGCTGGAGCGCATCGCCGAGCACTGGGAGTCCCGGCGGGGAGCGACCCCACGCCGCGGGCCGCACGAATGGCGGCACCAGTCGGAGCCCACCCACCGGCCGAATTACTTCCCCCGGCCCGAGAGCGAACGCCGGATCGTGCGGCACAAGTCGTTTTCCGTGCCCACCTGCACCGTCGACGAGGCCGCGTTCGAGATGGAACTGCTCGACTACGGCTTTCACCTGTTCACCGAAAAGGGCACCAGGCAGGACAGCGTGCTCTATCGCGGCGGTCCCGCGGAATACCGCCTGGCGCAGGTCGATCCGCAGCCCATCGACGAGTTGGCCCCGTTCGAGATTCCGCTGACCGTCAGCCCCGCGCCGGCCCCGCGGCTGACCGTCGATCAGGCGATCGAGCGGATCGGGCTGCTCGGCGTGCCGTTCCTGTTCTTCCTCGATGTCGCACGAGAGCGCGGCAGCGTTCTGTATCACCGTTACGACGGCAATTACGGACTCATCACACCGGCGAACTGAGGGTGCGCCGTCACCGGCCGATAGCCTGAAAGTCCCCCTATGCGGCGGCGGTCCCGGAAACTCCCCCCTGTCCGGGACCGCCGCTCCACCCGCTGCTCTTGCCGATCCGCCGCGAGCCGGTTGCGCATCTCCTCTCCACTGGGCGGGCCGGCTGATGACGGCTCTGGCTGCCCGCGGCAGTTCGAGACGACGCGGCGCGTCGGGACGATGCGGCGCGCGCACAGCCAGTGCGGTCAGCCGTCATCGCGATTGGCCGCCGAAGCCATCGCCGCCGGACGGGGCTGTTTTCCGATCGGCGGTTGCGGCCGCCCCGACGATCGGGACGTCTACGCGCCGCGTTGATCGGCTCTCTCGGCGGTGTAGCGCAGCACCGCGCCCACCCCGTCCGTGGGAGCGATCCGACGATCGGCCCGGACCACGTTGCCGTCCACCGCGACCGCGGCGAAGGGCAACGCCTCGTCGGCGCGTGCCACCCGCGCCACCGGTTCGCCGAGTTCGGAGAGTGAGTCGGGGTCGGGAGCGATCGTGGTGAGTGCTCGGGCGGTGACCACGGTGGCGTCACCGAGGTCGCCGACGATGAGAGTGTCGACGTCGCCGGCACGCAGCGCCGCGCACACCGCGCCCAGCCCTTCGGCGGCCAGCCCGGAGGCGCGGCCGATCTCGGCTTCGAAACGCTCGGCCGTGTCGGCAATCTCGGTGTCGCGGCGGCGGTCGAACTCCGCGGAGGTGAGCTCGCGGATCTCCTCCTCGCCGATACCGCGCTTGCAGGTGCCCGCATGCAGTTGCGTCACCCGGTCGGCCACCCGCTTGGGCAACGCGGGGACCAGTTCGGCGAGCGCCCGGGCGTCACCGCACAGGAAGACCACCTCCGGGTTCGCTTCGTCCACCAGCCGCGTCAGGTGGTCGGCGACGGCCCGGCAGTTCATGCGGACGGCTTCCTCGGTGGTGCGCTGAAAGTCGCCATACCCTTTCCAGCCGGCGGTGACCGGCTTGTGGACCGGGTAACCGGCACCGTCGATGCGCTCGGAACCGACCGCGCTGTCCTGACACAGGCTCACGTCCGCGCCGGCGTGGTCGACCGCGGCGAACACATAGGTCGGGCGACGCATCTCGAGATCGATCAACGGCAGGAAGTAGGGGTAATCCGACAGGCGCACCATCGTGGCCGGTGGCGGGGCGGCCAGCTGCTCGTTGATGAGCACCCGCTCGGCGGTCGCGATCACCGCGCGACCGCGCCGCCCGACGGCGGGACGGTGGTTCAGCACGGCGTCGTCGAGCGTGGCGAGGAGCTGTGCGCCGGCCCCCATGTCCTCGAGCCGGGTGCGGATGTCGTGCCACTGCGTCTGCTGCACCTCGACGGCGTCCAGGGTGTTGTGGGAGTCGTCAAAATACACCGACGCGAAGGGACCTTCGGCCTCTACCAGCCCTTTCAGGCGTTCTGATCGCATCGCTTCACGCTAGGAACGCCGGGGCGGGCGCGGGAGGGTCGTTAGCCCCCAGATTCGGGCCTAAGGTCACCGCATGTGCCGGGCGCGGCGCAGCGCGTCGAGCTCGCGGGTGATGCTCGGGCTGACGAGCACCGGGTAGGTCGGGCCGCCGGAGTCCAGGCAGCGCAGCGCGGGTGGCAGCCGGTCGATCTGTCGGCGTGCCCGCTCACGCGACTCCGTCAAGCCCGAATCGTGCCGCGGCAGGCGCCGGCCGTTCTTCATCACCGGCACAAGCAGCGGCTCGCCGTCGAAGTCCTCGCCGGGCCTGGCGACCATGTCGCCGGCGAACACGCCGTCCTCCGACCGCCGCAGCACCTGTTTGCGGCCCGGGTAGATCACCTTGCCGCTGGAGAGCTTGGTCCGCCCGGAGCCGTCGTACTCCACCAGCTTGTACGCCATGTCGAGAGTGGGAGCATCTTGTGAGACAACGACTTTGGTGCCAACTGCGAACGCGTTGATCGGGGACCCGTCGGCCACCAGCGCGGCGATGCGGTACTCGTCGAGGCCCGACGAGGCGTAGATCTCGATCCGGTTCAGTCCCGCCGCGTCGAGCCTGGCGCGGGCCGCCTTCGCCAGGGTGCCGAGGTCCCCGGAGTCGAGGCGGATCGCCGCCACGTCGACACCCGCGCGGCGGACCAACTCGATGACGCGGTCGACACCGCGCAGCGTGTCGAAGGTGTCGACGAGCAACGTGGTACCCGGATAGACCCGGGCGAAGGCGTCGAACGCGTCAAGTTCGCTGTCGAAGGCTTGCACGAAGCTGTGCGCCATCGTGCCGAACGCGGGAATCCCGTACTCGCGGGCGGCGAGCAGGTTCGAGGTGCCGGCCAGTCCGGCGAGGTAGCCGGCCCGCGCGGCTTTGAGCGCCGCGTCGGTGCCGTGTGCGCGCCGCGCGCCGAAGTCCACCACCGCGCGGCCGCGCGCGGCGTCGACGACGCGGGCGGCCTTACTGGCCAGCATGCTCTGCAGGTGAATCTGGTTCACCACGAACGTCTCGGCGAGCTGGGCCTCCAGGATCGGCGCGATCACCTGCACGACCGGCTCGTTGGGAAAGACCACCGTGCCCTCCGGCACCGCCCATACGTCCCCGGTGAATCGCACCGTGGCAAGCGCCCGCAGGAACTCCTCGGTGAATAAGCCCAGTCCGCGCAGGTAGTCGATGTCGTCCCGGGTGAAGTGCAGCGTCTCCAGATGATCGAGCACGTCGGACAATCCGGCCGCCACGACGTAGGACCGGGTCTCGGGAAGCTTGCGGAAGAAGGTCTCGAACACCGCCGTCCCCGACAGGCTCCCGGCCAGATAGGCCTGTGCCATCGTGACCTCGTAGAGGTCGGTGAACAGGGCGCCGGGGGTCATTGCTCGTAGAGCGCCGACAGCTGGTTCGCGAACTTGTCGATCACGACCTTGCGGCGCAGCTTCAGGCTCGGCGTCAGATCACCGGCCTCGACCGAGAACTCGCGGTCGGCGATCGCGAACGTCTTGACCTGCTCCCAGCGGTTCAACTCCACGTTGAGCGCGTCGATGTATTCCGCGATCAGCTCTCGAGTCCGTTCGTCGCGCGCGATCTCAGGAAAAGGCTTGTCCGCCATGCCGTTCTTGGCGGCCCAGTCCGCGATCGCTTCGCCATCGAGGCTGACCAGCGCCACGCAGTACGGCTTGCCCTCGCCGTAGACGAGCAACTCGCTGACATACGGGCACATAGCCTTGAATTTTGCGTCGATCGCCGACGGCGCGACGTATTTGCCCTGCGAGGTCTTGAACATGTCCTTCTTGCGGTCGGTGATCCGCAGGAACCCGTCGGCGTCGATCTCCCCCACGTCACCGGTGTGGAACCAGCCGTCGGTGTCGAGCGCGTCGGCGGTGGCGTCCGGCAGGTCGTGGTAGGAGGTCATCAAGCCCGGCCCCTTGAGTAAGATCTCGCCGTCGTCGGCGATCCTCACCTCAGTGGCCGGGAACGGCCAACCGACCGTCCCGAAGCGGTAGGCGTTCGGGCGGTTGATGAATGACGCGGCCGCGGTTTCGGTCAGTCCGTAGCCCTCGAGGACGACGATTCCGACGGCGTCGAACCACCGCGCAACGTCGCGGTCCAGGGCGGCGGCCGCCGAGACAAAGAACCGCAGCCGGCCGCCGAAGCGCTGCCGGATCGTGTCCAGCACCAGGCGGTCGGCGACCTTGTAGGCCAGCGAAGATGCCAGTGACGGTCGCCTGCCGGCTTGCCGGGCTTCGGAGACGGTCTTGCCGACCCGGATCGCCCAGTCGAACATCTTCTTCGTGATCAGTCCCTGCTCGGCGACCATCCCCTCCACGCGGGCGTGGGCCTTCTCAAAGATGCGCGGCGCCGCACCCATGACCGTCGGCCGCAGGGTCGCGAGGTTGTCGACGATCCTTTCGACCCGCCCGTCGATCGCCGTGGGGAACCCGACCTGCAGCGGCAACGCCAGCATCACCTTGCCGAACGCATGCGCCAGTGGCAGCCACAGAAAGTTCAGGTCGTCGGGGCCGAGGATGTTCAGCGCATCGATGGCCGCGGCGGTGTACGTCCACGCCCCGTGGGTCAGCCGGACGCCTTTAGGCCGCCCGGTCGTGCCGGACGTGTAGATCAGGCTGGCGAGTTGGTCGGGACCGATGGCCGCGACCCGTTCGGCGACGGCGTCGGGAGCGTCGGTGAGCAACTGCTTGCCCATCTGCTCCAATTCGGCCAGCCCGATCACCCAGTTGCCGTCACCGTTGCCGTCGATGAGCACCACCTTGTTCACATCGGGCAGTTCGGTGCGGCACTCGACCAGCTTGTCGAGTTGGGCCTGATCCTCGGCGACGACGACGCGACTGCCCGAATTGGCCACGATGTAGGCGACGTCGGCGGCGTTCGTCGTCGGATACACCGTCGTGGTCGCGGCGCCCGCGCACATCACGGCGAAGTCGACGAGCACCCACTCGTAGCGCGTTGACGACGCGAGCGCCACGCGGTCCTCCGGCGCGATCCCCAGCGCGATCAGCCCGCCGGCGAGGTTGGCGACGCGTTCGCCGACCTGCTGCCAGGTCACGCTTTCCCAACTGTGGTCCTGGGGATACCGGAAGGCTTCCGCGTTCGGGGTGGCGGCCACGCGGTTGAGGAACATCTGCGCGACCGAGGGCGCGCGATTGTCGATCTTGGTGAAGTCCGGCCTCTCCAGTGAGGCAAGTGGAGCTTTCATGTCGGTGGTCCATCAGGGGTGCCATCCGCAGACCGCGGGGTGGGTTTTCGGTACCCCGATCCTGCGGCTGTCCGGGTGCCGGGGATAGAGACGAAAGTCACCCGATCTGCCGGGCGGAACGAACCGCCGCGCACCCGCCACGGCGCCGGCCCGGCAGGGGCCTTTTGTCACAGCGGCCAACAGCCAATTGCCCCGGCGTGGGGCCCGCCGCTCGCGTAGCGTCCTGCGCGTGACGAGGGACCGGTGAAATGACCCGTCGTGGCAGCCGATCACGGCCGGCGCCGGCCACTGGGCCGGTTGCCGCGAGCGGCGTGTGCGCCGCGGAGTTGGCCACGTTGGACGTCTTCGCCGGCGTTCCGGCAAGAGATCTCACGGCGCTGGCCGCCAACCTGGTGCCGCTGCGTGCGGTCCCCGGCGAGGTCCTGATGCGGCAGGGTGAGCGGGCGACGTCGTTTGCGATCATCACCTCGGGCCGCGTCGGCGTCAGCCACCACGGCCCGCACGGCCGGGTCACCCATACCGAGCTCGGGCCTGGAACGGTCGTCGGTGAAATCGCCTTGCTGCGACGCCAACCGAGGACCGCGACGGTGACGGCGGAGGACGACGTCCGCGGGTACACCGGGTACGAGGATGCCTTCGACCGCATGCTGGGCATGCCGGCTGTCGCCGAGCGGATGGTCCGCACCGCACGCCAGCGGGTGGCCGCCTACGTCGGCCCGATCCCGGTGTCGGCCCCCGGCGGCGCCGCGCTGCTGCTGCGCCCGGTGCTGCCCGGCGACGCCGAGCGGTTCACAAGCGGCGGTTCCTTCTCCCGCCAGACCCTCTACCGTCGTTACCAGGGTGGCACTCCGACCCACGCCCGGCTGGCCTACCTGTTCGAGGTCGACTACGTCGACCATTTCGTCTGGGTCGTCACCGACGGGGCGCAGGGGCCGGTGATCGCCGACGCTCGCTTCATCCGCGATGACGATGACCACGGCTCGGCGGAGGTCGCGCTCACCGTAGCCGACGCCTACCAGGGCCGCGGGATCGGGACGCTGCTGCTGGGCGCGCTGGCCCTCGCCGCGCGCAGCGACGGCATCGAGCGGTTCCACGCCCGTGTGCTGTCGGACAACTCACCCGCCCGCGCGCTGGGCGACAAGGTGAACGCGCGCTGGCAGCTCGAGGAACCTGGTGTGGTCACGACGACGGGGGAGATCCCCGCCGAGGCCGACGTGCCGCTGGATCCCGACACGTGTCGGCGGATCCGGCGAGTGGCCCGCCAGGTGATCCACGCCTTCGACTAAAGGCAGCCGTTTGAGGTGGCGTAGCGTCGAACTGTTTGGGAATGCGCTCCCAGCGCCGATCACGAGTGACAGGAGAGCCATGGGTCCTGGCGCACCGGGAGGCGCAGTGCCCGGCGGCGTGGCTGAGTTCAGCGGACCGCCGGTGGTGCGATTGGCCGGCAATTGCGGGCTGTCGCAGGGATTGTTGGGCAGCAAGGCATACGGGATCGACGCGATGCGTGGCTGCGGCCTGCCGGTGCCCCCCGCGTTTTGCATCACCACTGAGGTGTGCGAGCGGCATTTCACCGACCCACACCATGCCCTCGACGTCGTCTGGGGCGAGGTGCTGGACGCGATGGCATGGCTGCAGGACGAGACGGGGCGATCGTTCGGCCGCGGCCCGCGGCCGTTGTTGGTGAGCGTGCGCAGCGGCGCCGCGCAGTCGATGCCCGGCATGCTCGACACGGTGCTGAACCTGGGTATCACCGACGCGGTGCACCGGGCGCTCGGGGCCGGAGTCACCGCGGGTTTCGCCGCGGACACCCGCCGGCGGTTCGAGGAGATGTACCGGCGTGTCGTGCTGGGCGGCGACGGCGTCGTGCCCGACGACGCCCACACCCAGTTGCGGGCCGCGATCGAGGCGGTGTTCGGGTCGTGGAACTCACCGCGGGCGTCGACCTATCGACGTCACCATGCCCTCGACGACGCCGGCGGCACCGCGGTTGTGGTGCAGGCCATGGTTTTCGGGAACCTGGATGCCAAGTCGGGCAGCGGGGTGTTCGTCTCGCGGAATTCGATGACCGGCACCGGCGAACCCTTCGGTGAGTGGTTGTCGGGTGGCCAGGGCGAACAGGTGGTGTCCGGCTGCGCCGACTGCGCGCCCGTGACGGCGTTGCGTGACGAGCTGCCCGGTGCCTACGAGGAGCTGCTCGCGGCGGCCCGCACCCTCGAGCGGCTGGGCCGCGACGCGCAAGAGATTGAGTTCACCGTGCAGTCGGGCCGGTTGTGGCTGCTGCAGACCCGCACCGCGAACCGGTCCGCGCAGGCCGAGGTGCGGTTGGCGTTGCGGTTTCGCTCCGAGGGGCTCATCGACGACGCCGAGGCCCTGCGCCGGGTGACGCCCGCCCAAGTCGGGGCATTGCTGTCGCCGTCATTGCAGCCCGAGGCCAGGATGGCGGCTCCGCTGCTGGCCCGCGGTGTCCCCGTGTGTCCCGGCGTGGCGCGGGGCCGGGCCTGCACCGACGTCGACGCGGCCATCGACGCCGCCGAGGCGGGCGAGGACGTCATCCTGGTCCGGTCCTCGACCAGTCCCCACGACCTGGCCGGCATGATCGCCGCGCGCGGCATCGTCACCGAGGTGGGCGGCACCACCTCTCATGCCGCGGTGGTCAGCCGGGAGATCGGTCGTCCGGCGGTGGTCGGCTGCGGCGCGGGAGTGGGTGCCGAGCTGGAGGGCAGGCTCGTGACCGTCGACGGAAGCGCCGGCGAAATCAGGCAAGGCATGCTGGAACTCACCGCGTGGTCGGAGCGCGACACCCCTGACCTGGCCGAGCTCGCCGAGATCGCGCGCCGCGTCAGCCCGTTGCGCGCTTACCACGACGGTCCGTACCCGCGCCTGGACGACGCGTCTCCGGCGGGCGTCCGCGCGGCCCTCACCGCCGGGCACACCGACGTCGTATCGGCCACGCCGCTGATCGCCATGCTCACCGCCTTACATGCCGGCGGCGCGCCATGATGAGGGAACTCAAGGTGTTGCAGGCGATTCGCCTCAAGGGGCGCGTCGTCGCGGCCGACGTCGCGGCCGTCGTTGACGAGGATCCCGCCACCGTCACCGAAACAGTGGTGCGCCTGACCGATTCGGGCCTGTTGCTCGCCGACGAGACGGTCCGTCTGGCGCAGGCGGGACGCGCCCGCTTGCAGGAGCTGCTGGCCGCGGAGCGGCAGGCGGCGGATCCGCGCGCGATCGGCGCGGCCTATGACGAATTCCGCGCGGTGAACAGGGATTTCAAGGAGTTGGTGTCGGACTGGCAACTCAGGGACGGTCAGCCCAACACCCACGACGATCCCGGATACGACGCCGCGGTGCTGCAGCGGCTGGACGGCATCCACCGTCGCGTCACGCCGATCATCGCGGCCGTCGCCGGTCAGCTGCCGCGGTTGTCGGCGTACGGGGATAGGCTCGGCGCCGCCTACGCCAAAGTGCAGCGGGGAGAGACGATGTGGTTGACCCGTCCGCTCATCGACTCCTATCACGCGGTGTGGTTCGAACTGCACGAAGAACTGATCGGCGCGGCCGGGCTCACCCGGGAAGGCGAAGCCCGGGCCGGGCACGCGGAATGACGCTGGAAATGCGCCGGGTGTTTGCCCCGGAAAAGGCCGGCACGCACGCGTCGACCGGGCGCAATCGGGTGCGCGCGGCGCCTGCCCACCGGGCGGAGAAACGACACAGACGAGGTCCATCCGGGTGGTTGCCGGATGTGGCGGGCCTGGCGCGGCGCGAGGTAGCCGAAGATTCGGATCAACGCCTTTGGCAAGGCTAGCTTTGCTGGTCGGCAGGGGTTTCGGGCGTATATGGTTCCGCCGTGCTCGATACGCCGCATCCGGCCGAACCCCATCTCGGTTCGGTGTCGTCGAAGTTGAACTGGCTGCGCGCCGGAGTCTTGGGCGCCAACGACGGAATCGTTTCCTCGGCCGGCATCGTGGTGGGTGTCGCGGCCGCGACGGTGGAGCGGGGCCCGATCCTGACCGCCGGGGTTGCCGGGCTGGTGGCGGGGGCCGTGTCGATGGCGCTGGGTGAATACGTCTCGGTCAGCACGCAGCGCGACACCGAGCAGGCGCTGCTGACCAAGGAACGTCGCGAGCTGCGCGAGGATCCCTCCGCCGAATTGGACGAGCTCGCAGAGCTGTACGAGGCCAAGGGCCTGTCGCCGGCGACGGCGCGCACCGTGGCCGAGGAGCTCACCGACCACAATCCCCTTGTCGCCCACGCCGAGGTCGAACTGGGCATCGACCCCGACAAGCTGACCAACCCCTGGCACGCGGCGTCGTCCTCGGCGCTGTCGTTCGCCGTCGGCGCGATCCTGCCGCTGATCGCGATCCTCGCGCCGGCGATCGCGATCAGAATTCCTGTGACGGTCGTCGCGGTCCTGCTGGCCCTGATGATGACGGGAGCGGTCTCGGCCCGGCTGGGCGGCGCGCCGAAGGGACGTGCGGTGCTCCGCAACGTTGTCGGCGGCGGCCTGGCGTTGTCCACCACGTACGTGATCGGACATCTGGTGGGCGCCGCGATCGCCTGACCGCCCAGCGCTACGTCGCACCCGCAGTCCGCGGAGGAGCGGAGGATGATCGCCGCTACAAACCCTTCGGTGCGTCACGCACCGACTGGACAGCCGTCGCGTCGCCGGTGAACTCCACCCGGGCGTCACGCCCCACCGCGAACAGCAGCAGTTCCTCGGGCAACCCGGTCACCGTGACCGCAGGGCCATGCCCGGCGGTCAGCACCGTCTTGCCTTCCGGCGTGCGCAACGCGACCCGGGCGGGGATCTTGGCGAGCGTGAGCCGGGCCATCAGCGGCAGTGTGCGGCGCAGCGCGGCCACCAGGTCCTGTTCCAGCACGCGCTCCGTCCAGTCGGGCTGCGCACGGCGCACATCCTCGTGGTGGATGAACATCTCGGCGACATTGACCACCGGGTCGAGCAGCTTGAACGGCGAGTACAACGGCGGGCCGGACGCGATCTTGTCCAGTAGCTCTTCCCAGTCCCGCCCGGCCACCTCCTGCTGCACCTTGGCGGTGTAGGAGGCGAAAACCGGGATCAGGATGCCCGGCGCGGCGTCGGGGCGGTATTCCCGGATGACCAGGTGGGCCGCCAGGTCCCGGGTCTTCCAGCCTTCGCACAGGGTAGGCGCGTCCGGCCCCACGCCGCGCATGGTGTCGACGAGGGCGGCGCGTTCGCGTCGGGCAACGGACACGGGTTCTCCTTCGGCAGGGCCGCGCCTGATCGGCGTTGACAACTCACGACAGTAGCCCTGTACGCGCCCAGCGAACCCTCCGGCACGAGGGCTTGGCATCTCGCTAAATTTGTGACGTCATGTCGTCGAACTCGTTATGACAGTCGAACGGAGTCTCATGAACGCGCGTGTCGAGCAGAGGGAGTTTCAGGCGGAGGCCCGGCAGCTGCTGGATCTGATGATCCACTCGGTCTACTCCAACAAGGATTCGTTCCTGCGGGAGCTGATCTCCAACGCCTCCGATGCCCTGGACAAGTTGCGGCTGGAAGCCTTCCGCGACAAGGACCTCGACGTGGACACCTCCGATCTGCACATCGAGCTGGAGGTGGACAAAGAGGCCCGCACCCTCACGGTCCGCGACAACGGCATCGGCATGACCCGCGCGGAGGTCGTGGGCCTGATCGGGACGCTGGCCAAGTCGGGCACCGCCGAGCTGCGCCAGCAGCTCAGGGAGGCCAAGAACGAAGCCGCGTCCGAGGAACTGATCGGGCAGTTCGGGATCGGCTTCTACTCGAGCTTCATGGTCGCCGACAAGGTCGAGCTGCTGACGCGCAAAGCCGGCGAGACCGAAGCCACGCGGTGGGAATCCAGCGGTGAGGGGACCTACACCATCGAGGCCGTCGATGACGCTCCCCAGGGCACGGCGGTCACCCTGCACCTCAAGCCCGAGGATACCGACAACGAGCTGCACGACTACACCTCGGACTGGCGGCTGCGGAGCCTGGTCAAGAAGTACTCCGACTTCATCGCCTGGCCCATCCGCATGGAGGTGCAGCGGCGCACCCCCGCCGAAGAGGAGGGCGGCGAGGACGTCGTCACCACCGAAGTCGAGACGCTGAACTCGATGAAGGCGCTGTGGGCCAGGCCCAAAGACGAGGTCTCCGACGAGGAGTACAAGGAGTTCTATAAGCACATCGCGCACGCCTGGGACGACCCGCTCGAGATCATCGCGATGAAGGCGGAGGGCACCTTCGAGTACCAGGCGCTGCTGTTCATCCCATCCCACGCCCCCTTCGATCTGTTCGACCGCGACGCGCACGTGGGAATCCAGCTTTACGTCAAGCGCGTGTTCATCATGGGTGACTGCGACCAGCTGCTGCCCCACTACCTGCGGTTCGTCAAGGGCGTGGTGGACGCCCAGGACATGTCGCTCAACGTCTCCCGCGAAATCCTGCAGCAGGACCGGCAGGTCAACGCGATCCGCCGCCGGTTGACCAAGAAGGTCCTGTCCACCATCAAGGACCTGCGGTCCGACCGCCCGGACGACTACCGCACGCTGTGGAATCAGTTCGGCAGGGCGATCAAGGAAGGCCTGCTGTCCGATGCCGACAACCGGGAGACGCTGCTGGAGATCTCCTCGTTCGCCTCCACCCACAGCGAGGACGAGGCCACCACTCTCGCCGAGTACGTCGGGCGCATGAAGGAGGGCCAGACGCAGATCTACTACGCCACCGGCGAGACGCGTCAGCAGCTCACCAAGTCACCGCACCTCGAGGCGTTCAAGGCCAAGGGCTACGAGGTCCTGCTGCTCACCGACCCGGTTGACGAGGTGTGGGTGGGTGTGGTCGACGAGTACGACGGCAAGCCGCTGCAGTCGGTGTCGAAGGGGGAAATCGACCTCGCCTCGGAGGAGGACGCCGGCGCGGTCGAGCGCGAGGAGCAGCGGAAGGATTTCGCCGACCTGCTGGCCTGGCTGAAGGAGACCCTGAGCGAGCACGTCAAGGACGTGCGCCTGTCGACCCGGCTGACGCAGTCGCCGGCCTGCCTGATCACCGACGCGTTCGGGATCACGCCGACGCTGGCGCGCCTCTACCGGGCCACGGGACAAGACGTTCCGCTCGGGAAGCGGATCCTGGAGCTCAACCCGGACCACCCGCTGGTCATCGGACTGCGCCAAGCGCACCACGATCACGCCGGCGACGACACCGCGCTCGCCGAGGTGGCCGAGACCGCCGAGTTGCTGTACGGCACCGCCCTGCTCGCCGAAGGCGGCGCGTTGGAGGACCCGGCCCGGTTCGCCGAGCTGCTCGCCGACCGCCTGACCCGCACCGTGTAGCGCCGCGGCGCGGTCGTCGCGAGGTCGGGCTGACCGTGTCGCCTCAATTTGGTGCTGATAACGGTCGGCAGTAGTGTGTCCCACGGCTCAACGAAGACCGAGAAAGAATTCGTATGCACACCCACACGCTTTCGCGCCGTTCGTCCGCGGATTCCCTGCGGCGCGCGCACTGCCGCCGGCCCCGGCGTCAGGCCGCCGTGGCGGTCATCGGCCAGTGCTTCGACATCGAGGTCGCGCGCCAGGCCGGCGGATGGCTGATCCGCATTCCCGAAATCGGTGCCGTCACCCATTCCCTCCGTCGCAGCGACGTGGAATTCGTCGCCCGCGAGTGCATCACGGTGCGCACCGGAATCCCCCTGGGCTATATCACGGTCCGCACCCGCGACTGAACTTCACCGCAGTTTCGGGGCGGTTCCCGGCGTCGACCGGGCCGGCGCGGTTTTGCGCAGCGACGGACGGCTTGCCGACGCAAACCCGGGCTCCCCTGCCCAGCAACTCTGCGTCGATGGTTGGCGACCGCCCCGTACGCCGCTTCGCACGATACGACGGCCCGGGTGGCGCGGACCTGGTGGAATGCTATGGTGACGCGGCCTGGCCGCGGGCCAGCGCAACGGTCGCCGCGGCCATCACGGCGACGGACACGCCCAGCGCCACCAGGCCGAAGGTGTCGGTGTTGAGCGTCTCGCCCAGCACCGTGACGCCGAGGGCCGAGCCCACGAGCGGCTCGGCGACGGTGACTGCGGGCAGCGACGCGGTCAGCGGGCCGGCCCGGAACGCCGACTGCTCCCACGCCGTCGCGGCGATCGCCAGCATCGCCCACACGTACACCTCCGGTGCGCGCAGCAATGCCGGGATGCCGTGGCCGAGTTGGTCGACGACACCCTTCATCAGCACCGAGAACAGGCCCCACAGCGAACCAGACAACAGCCCCAGCAGGACGGCGGCCACCGAACCGGGGAACAGGCGCGCACCGAGCACGCAGAGGATCAACGCGGGGCCCATGACCGCCGCGACGACGCTCCAGGTGTGCAGTGACCCGCGCGGCGTGCCGGCCTGCGGGTCGCCGACCGTCACCACCACCGTCACCGCGGCGGCCAGCAACACGGCCCAAAATCCTTGACGGCGAGTGATTCTGCGGTGGTCGGCGCGGGCGCTGATGAGCAACGCGAACAGCAGCGAGGTTACCAGCAGTGCCTGCACGAGCACGACCGCGCCGAAGCCCAGCGCCGCGGCCTGCAACCCGAATCCCCCGCCGGCCACCAGGCTGCCGACCCACCATCGCCGGTCGCGCAGCAGCCGATGGAACAGGGCTACTGTGCCGACCGGCTGCTGGGTGACCTGCCGGGCGGAGCGTTGCTGCACCACGTCTCCGATGCCCATCATCAGCGCCGCCGCCACCGCCAGCGCCGCCGCGATGTCCGTCTTCCCCATCAGCTACGCCCGCGTGCGGCGAGCGTTCGCAAAGTGCCATCCGCGCCCGCCGAGTGCGCTGCGACACCGTGGGTGGCTGTGCGGCTGAGGTCACGTTGAGCTACGGCGGCAGTCACGCGTCGATTGTGTCGTGCCCGTCCGCGCTACCCGTGGCCGGCATCGGTGACGGGGACGAGGCGGCGGGCTCGTACCACTTGACACCGGCGGGTGGCAGGCCCTGGAGCTCCGGCGGGGCTCAGCTGTGCGACGGCGCTCAGTTGCAGAAGGTGTAGCCGATGAACTCGGCGCCGTGCGGGTCGGCGCCCCTGTAGTTGACATAATGTACTGCCGGCGCGCCGTTGTACTCTGTGTTCATCCTCTGGGCGCTCGGCGGGGGGACGTCCTTGGGAAACGCCAGGATCATGTCGGCGAATATCTTCAGGCCGGCCTGGCAGACGGCGTCGGGCCGAGGCGGCTGCGGATTCCACGCATGCACGACGACCGGGTCGGCGATCTGGTAGCCGGTCGCACAGTTGGGATCGCAGATCTTGAACACGGCGCTGCCCGTGGCGTCGGCACCCTGGGGTCCCCATGACGTCCACGACATGTCTTGCAGTGCAACGGCAACGCTGGCGCAGCCCACGATGTTCAGCCTCTTGGGCCGCTCGAGCGGCGGGACCGACGGGTTGTAGCAGCCCGGGATGGCGTACACGGCCGGCGCCGGCGGCACCTGGGTCGCGGGCTGCGGCGGTGTGCGGTGGCTGTGGGGCAGAGTCACCACGACGAAGGCGGACACGCCGATCAGCATCACGGCCAGCGCCGCGCCGATCACGATCAGCCGCGTGCGGGTGAGGCGCAGCCATCTGCTACCGGCGGCGACATTGTCGGTCTTCAACAGATTCGCTCCCCAGGAGAAAAGTCACGCCGGGAGATTATTGCGCCGCGGGTGCCGCAGGGTAGGTTTGACCAACCTGACCGACACAGCGCGGTGTGATCGCCCGAGGAGCGCATCGATGAATGACCACCAACTGGCCGCACGATTGGCCACCGAGGCGGGGCGGCTGCTGCTCGGCGTGCGCGAGGAGTTCGCCGACGCCGAGACCGGGGAGCGGAAAAATGCGGGGGACAAGCGATCTCACGAGTTCCTGATGGAGGCGCTCGCCGGTGCGCGGCCCGACGACGCGGTGCTGTCCGAGGAGGGCGCCGACAACCCGTTGCGGCTGCGCTCGGAGCGGGTGTGGATCGTCGACCCGCTCGACGGGACGCGCGAATTCGCCGAGCTCGGCCGCGACGACTGGGCGGTGCACGTGGCGTTGTGGCAGGCCGGTGAGCTGGTGGCCGGTGCCGTGGCGCTGCCGGCTCAGGGGGTCACGTTGGCGACCCCCCAGGTGGATGCTCCGCCCGCCGCCCCCGACCAACCGCGCATCGTGGTCTCGCGCACCCGCCCGCCCGCCGTCGCGCTGGCTGTCCGCGACGCGCTGGACGGCATCCTGGTGGAAATGGGTTCCGCCGGCGCCAAGGTGGCCTCGATCGTGCAGGGGCTGTCCGACGTGTACGTCCACGCCGGTGGCCAGTTCGAATGGGACTCGGCCGCACCGGTGGCGGTGGCCCGCGCGGCCGGCCTGCACACCTCCCGCATCGACGGGTCGGCACTGGTTTACAACCAGCCGGACCCCAAGTTGCCGGATCTGGTGGTGTGCCGCCCCGAACTGGCCGAGGCCGTGCTGGCCGTCACGGCCTGACATCACGAGCATTCGCGGGCGCACGGCACTGCAGTAGAGCACGACCCGCAAGATAACGTACCGAAATATCGTGTGCAACACGGGTATTGAACGGTCCGGCCGTTGCGAACTGCCAGACCGGAGCCAGGGATCTGCGCTGCAGGCCACGCCCGGCGCGAGCTTTACGGCTGGACTGCGCTCAGCGGATGGCCTGCTGCCAGGACAGGACGCGCTCGGCAAGTTCCGGTCCGTGGTCCTCTTGGATGAAATGACCGGCGTTGATGCGGGCGTGTGGCTGGCCCGCGGCTCCGGGGATGTGGTTGATCAACGCCCGGTCGGCGCGCCCGAGGATGGGGTCGCGGGTGCCGAAGATGGCCAGGAACGGCTTTTCCCAGCGGCCCAGGGCGTCCCAGGCGGCCCGGTTGGCCGGAACGGCCGGGTCGTCGGGCGACGTCGGCACTAGCCGCGGGAAGGCGCGGGCCCCGGCCTGGTACGCCTTGCCCGGGAAGGGGGCGGCGTATCCCGCACGCACCCTGGCCGGAACCCGTCGGACGGTGCCCGCCGCGACCAGCAAGCCGGCCGGCAGCACGGGGGAGTAGTGCGCGAAGGCCTGCCAGGCGTGGAAGGCGGGAGCGGTGCGTTGCCGGGCCGTGGGCAGAAAGCCGTTTGCCACCACCAGTCGCGCGATCC
>CAYVQQ010000013.1:7018-23903 GCA_964453085.1 uncultured Mycobacterium sp. | reverse complement strand
CCGCGGGCCGCGGGGGTTCGGGGGCGGACGCCCGCGGCGTGCCCGCGGCGGGGGTGTGCGGTGCGGTCTACAACTGCTACGGGCCCACCGAGGCCACCGTCGAGGCGGTTGTCGCGGCCGTGGGCGAGTACCCGGCCCCGACGATCGGCACCGCCAACGCGGGAACGTTCACCTACGTCCTGGATTCCGGCCTGCGCATGGTGCCCCGCGGCGCCGTCGGCGAACTGTACCTGGGCGGCGCGCAGCTCGCCCGCGGCTACCTCGGCCGGCCGGCGCTGACCGCCGCGCGCTTCGTCGCGGACCCCTTCCGTCCCGGGCGGCGCATGTACCGCACCGGCGATCTGGTGCGGCGCCTGCCGCACGGCGGATACGCCTACCTGGGCCGCGCCGACACCCAGGTCAAGATCCGCGGCTACCGGGTCGAGATCGGGGAGGTCGAGGCGGCGCTGCGCGGCCATCCCGCGGTCGGTGCCGCGGCGGTGTCCGTCGTGCGGCGCGAAAGCTCCACCACCATAATCGGTTTCGTCGTATGGGAGGACGCCGCGGACGACGACACGGCAGCGGTGCGCAACGCGCTCGCCGAGCGGCTGCCTTCCTACATGGTTCCCGCGCGGATCGTGGCATTGCCGCTGCTGCCGGTGAACGGTAACGGCAAGCTGGATCAGCATGCGGTGGACCGGCTGGCCGAGCGGGCCCTGTCGCCGGCGGGCGGCGACGCGGCGGCAGCCACCGAAACCGAACGATTGCTGTGTGAGGTGTTCGCCGAACAGTTCAACGGGGCGGTGCCCCACCCCGACGATGACTTCTTCCTGTTCGGGCTGGACAGCATCGTGGCGATCTCCTTGGTGCACAAGGCGCGACGGCGCGGGCTCGTGCTGCGCCCACGGATGGTGTTCGCCGCGCCGACGATCCGCCGGCTCGCGGCCGCGATCGACGCGGGACCCGAATCGGACGCGTCGGTGCCGGCCGGATCCGTGCCGGATTCACAGTACGGCGAGGTGTTGCCGTTGCCGATGGTGTCGTGGCTCTACGAGTACGGCAACTACCGGCGGTTCACCCATACCGTCCTGCTGCGGCTGCCGTCCGGCATCGACCGCCCGCCGATCGAGTCGATGTTGCAGACGTTGCTCGACGGGCACGACACGTTGCGCTCGGTACTGGTTGACACCCCCGCGGGACCGCGCCTCGTCACTCGCGAACCCGGCGCCGTCCGCGCCGCCGACCTGCTTCGCCGGGTGCGGCTCGCCGAATCCACCGACGCCGAACTGATTTCGGCCATCGCGGCCTCCGCCCGGGCCGTGATGGACCAGATCGATCCCCGCGCCGGGGCGATGGTGCGCGCAGTCTGGTATTCCGGTGCACCGCGATCCGACGTGCTGCTGCTCACCGCGCATCACCTGACGGTGGACGTGGTGTCCTGGCACATCATGCTCGGCAACCTCGTCGAGGCCTGGCGCTGCGTGCGGGCGGGAACGGCGCCGAAGACGCTGCCGGAGTTCACCTCCTACCGGCGCTGGTGCGACCTTATGTGGCAACGGGCCGCCACGCCCGAGGTGCGCGAGCAGCTCGGCTACTGGGTAGCGCAGGTCCGCGGGGCCGATCCGGTGTTGGGGACGCGGCCGGTCGACCCCACCCGGGACACCTGGTCCACGCTGCGGGTGACCCGGAGCGCCATCGACACCGCGACCACCGAGCGCCTGCTCGCCGCGGTCACCAGAGACCGAGGCGTGCGCGAATTCCTCTTGACCGCAACGGCCATGGTCATCGCGGCCTGGCGCCGCGAACGCGGGCAGGACCCGGCCGCCGGCACCCTCGTCGCACTGGAGGGCCATGGTCGCGCCGACGCCGTGCTCGACACCGACACGACCAACACCGTGGGTTGGTTCACGAATGCCTATCCGGTGCGACTGGGTGCGGGACCCGAGGCGGTCGACGTCGAACGGGCCGAGCGGTCCCCGGGCGCGTCCGCGGCGCTGCTCGACGCGGTGATGGCCCACCTCAACGCGGTCCCCAACGGGGGCTTGGACTTCGGGCTGTTGCGCTACGTCCTGGACGTACCCGAGCTGCGCGGCGCCGCGGAGCCACAGATCCAGTTCAGCTATCTGGGCCGGCTCGACCTCGGCGTAGCCGAGCAGCCGTGGTCGCTGCTCGCCGGGTCCTCCATCGACGCGCTCCCCGACGATCCCGAGCCCGACCTGCCGCTGCGCTTCACGTTGAACCTGAGCGCCTTCGTGGCGATGACAGTGGACGGTGTCCAACTGGTCAGCAACTGGCGCTGGAGCGACGCGCTGTTCGCGCCCGCCGACATCGACCGCCTGATGCAGCTGTGGCGGCGCGGGGTCTCCGCGCTGGCCGCCGACCTGGATCGACTGCACGAAAGGGGCCGAAGCGACGGCGAGGCAACGCATGAATGACGGCGCCGACCGCGTGAGCAAAGACGAGATCAGGGTAGCCGTCGCCGCGCACCTGGGGTGTCCGGCGACCGAGATCGCCGACGACGACAACCTGATCCGGTTGGGCCTGAACTCGATCCGCATGATGGCCCTGGCCGGCGGCTGGCGAAAACGCGGGGCGGACGTCACCTTCGCCCAGCTCGCCGACGCGCCGACCGTCGAATCCTGGCACGCCCTGCTCGGCGGAAAGCCGGGCACCGGGACCGCCGCGCCGGGCCCCGCCGGGCCCGCCGTCGGAATCTCGGCCGGGGATCCGGCCGAGGACGCCCCGTTTCCGTTGGCCACCATGCAGCACGCGTACTGGGTCGGCCGCTCCGACGAGCAGGAGTTCGGCGGCGTCGCGGCCCACCTCTACGCCGAATTCGACGGCCGGGAGATAGATCCCGCACGACTGGAGAACGCGGTGAAGGCTGTGGTCGCCAATCACCCGATGCTGCGCACCCGGTTCCTGCCGGACGGCACCCAACAGACGATGCCCGAGCCGGGCAGGCCGGTCTTCACCGTGGTCGACCTGCGCGGACAAAGCCCCGACGCCGTGCGGTCCGCGCTGGCGGAGTTGCGCGACCGCAAGACGCATCAGCGCCTGGCGATCGAGGACGCCCAGGTACTCGACGTCACGCTGAGCCGCTACGACCCGGACCGCAGCCGCCTGCACCTCGACGTCGACATGCTGGCCGGTGACGCGATGAGCTACCGCGTCCTGGTGTCGGAGCTCGCCGAAACGTACAACGGGGCGACACTGACCCCACCCGGCTACAGCTACCGGCGCTACCGCACGCAACACCGCGTCGACGCCGCGGCACGCGCCCGGGATGAGCAGTGGTGGCGGTGGCGGCTGCCCGACCTGCCCGGCGCGCCCGAACTGCCCACGGTGCCGGTCGGGGAGCGCGGGACACCGCAGCGCACCGTGCGGCACCACCACTGGCTGGCCCCCGAGGCCAAGCGGCGGCTGATCGCCGGGGCCCACGCCCGCGGGGTCACCCCGGCGATGGCGTTGGCGGCGGTGTTCGCCGACACCGTCGGCGGTTGGTCGGCGCAGTCGCGCTTCCTGCTCAACGTGCCGTTGTTCGAACGCGACCCGGCCCACCCCGACATCGCACGGGTGGTCGGGGACTTCACCTCCTCGGTCATGCTCGAGGTCGACGTCACCGAGAACGTCTCAGTGACCGAGCGGGCCCGCGCCATGCAGCACAGAATGTACGAAAGCGGTAGCCACTCGGCCTATTCCGGGCTTGAGGTACTGCGCGACCTCGGCCGCCACCGCGGGGAGCAGGTGCTGGCGCCGGTGGTGTTCACCAGCGCGCTCGACCTCGGCGAGTTGTTCTCGGCAGCCGTGACCGAGACTTTCGGCGACCCGGTGTGGATCGTCTCGCAGGGGCCGCAGGTGTTGCTGGACGCCCAGGTCACCGAGGTGCAGGGCGGGTTGCTCGTGAACTGGGACGTGCGCGAGTCGGCCTTTCCGCACGGCCTGATCGACGCCATGTTCGCCACGTTCACCGACGCGGTCCAGCGGCTGGCGGACGGTGACGCAGGCTGGGAGGCGGAGGCGACGGTGCGCCTGCCGAGCGCCCAGGCCCGGGTCCGCGCGGCCGTCAACGCGACGGACGGCCCGGTCAGTGGACGTTGCCTGCATCGGGGCTTCTTCGAGCACGCCGCGGCGAACCCGGACGCGCCGTCGGTGGTCTGGGGCATACCCGAGGCAACAGGTGGCGCCGTGGGCGCGTGGAGCTACGGGGAGCTCGCCCGGCGCGCGTTGGCGGTCGCCGGGGCGTTGCGCGCTGCCGGGGTGCGCCAGGGCGACGCCGTCGCCGTCCAACTGCCCAAGGGACCCGACCAGATCCTGGCCGTGCTGGGGGTGCTCGCCGCGGGCGGCGTCTACGTGCCGATCGGGTTCGACCAGCCGGACGCGCGGCGCGCCAAGGTCCTTCGGTCCGCCGACGTCGTCGCGGCGCTGACCACCGCGGGAGCGAGCATGGGGCCGTCCGTTCCGTGCCTAGCCATCGGTGCCGCGCAACACCATTCGCGGCCGCTGCCGGAGCCGGTGTTCCCCGGCACCGCCGAGCTCGCCTACGTGATCTTCACGTCCGGTTCCACCGGCGAACCCAAGGGGGTCGACATCAGGCATGCCGGGGCGATGAACACCATCGACGCCCTCAACGACCGATTCGGCATCGGCGCCGGCGATCGAGTCCTCGGGCTGGCCGCCCTCGAGTTCGACCTGTCGGTCTACGACATCTTCGGCCTGCTGTCGGCGGGCGGCTCGATCGTGGCCATGGATGCCGGCCAGCGGGCCGCGGCCACCACCTGGGTGGAACTGATTCGCCGCCACCGGGTTTCGGTCCTCAGCTCCGTGCCGAGCTGGCTGGACATGATCTTGGAGCTGGGTGGGGACCGGCTGGGCGACTCGCTGCGGGTCGCCATGCTGTGCGGCGACTGGGTCGGCGCGGACCTGGCCCGCCGGCTCGCCGAGCAGGTGCCCAGCTGCCGGTTCGCCGGGCTGGGCGGTGCGACCGAGACCTCCGTCCACGGCACCGTGTGCGAGGTGGTCGGGGCGCCGCCGGCACACTGGGCGACGGTGCCGTTCGGTGTTCCCCTGCGCAACGTGCGGTGCCGGATCGCCTCGCCGACGGGGCGTGACTGCCCGGACTGGGTTCCCGGCGAACTGTGGTTCAGTGGCCCCAACCTCGCCGCCGGATACCGCAACGATCCCGAGCGGACCGCCGAGCGCTTCGTCGAGCACGACGGCGTGCGCTGGTACCGCACCGGTGACCTGGCGCGCTACTGGCCCGACGGCACCATCGAGTTTCTCGGCCGGGCCGACCACCAGGTGCAGATCCGCGGATACCGCGTCGAACTCGGCGAGGTGGAAAGCGCGCTTCGCTCCGTGCCGGGGGTGCGGCATGCCGTCGCGGCCGTCGTCGGCGCCGCCGCGCCCAGGCTCGTCGCCGCGGTGACGGGGGAAGGGTTCGGCGATGTTGCCGCGGCGGTCGCAGAATTGCTTCCGCACTACATGATTCCCACGCGAATCACGGTGTTGGAGCGCATCCCGCTGACACCCAATGGCAAGGTTGACCGCGGCGCGGTGACCGCGCTGCTCGACGAGCAGGGCTACCAGGGGGACGGCGGCGTCGCGCGCAACGACGTCGAGGCGGCCCTGGTCCAGATCGTCACCGAGGTGCTGGGCGTGGAGTCCGCTGGCGTGCACGACGATTTCTTCGCGCTGGGCGGTGACTCGGTGCTGGCGACGACCGCGATCGCGCGCGTCCGCGACTGGCTGGACGTGGAGCACGCCACGGTCGCCGATCTGTTCGCCACCCGCACCGTCGCCGGCCTGGCCGAGCGTCTCCAGGCGCGGGAATCGCAACGCGGCACACCGGGCCGTCTGGCCGTGGTCGCCCGCCACTACCTCGAGGTGGCGGCGATGACCGATGAGGAGGTGCTGGCCCTGGACCGGTCGCGGACCTGACATCCGGGTTGCGACTGGTTCTCATCGGCTACACAGGCCGGGCACAGCCGCGTCTGCGTCCGGCTGGGTACCGTCGCGATAACGAAAAGAATCGCCACTGGGAAAACAGCCGCCACCGAGCGCACAATGGCACCACCCATCACAGACCGGGAGACCCGACCATGAAGACCTTCACATCGATCGCCACCGGCGCGGCGGCCCTGGGGGTGTGCGCCGCCGCAGCCGTCGGCGTGACATCCGTCGCGTCCGTTCCGGCCGCCGGCCCGGCCCCGGTGCGGCTGGCCGCGGTCGGCGCGCCCCTGCCGCAGGACCCGCCGGCCCCGGCCCAGGGTGCGAGCGTCCCGACCTCTGCGCAGCTGACCGAGGTGCTGAACCGGCTGGCCGACCCGAACGTGTCGTTCGCCGACAAGGGCAACCTGGTCCAGGGCGGCATCGGCGGCATGGAAGCCCACGCCGCCGACAAGAAGCTGAAGAAGGCCGCCAAGAACGGGGACCTGCCCCTGACATTCAATGTGACCAACATCCAGCCCGCAGCGCCCGGCTCGGCCACGGCCGACGTGGCGGTGTCGGGTCCCAAGCTGGTGGTGCCGGTCAGCGAGAACATCACGTTCGTCAACCAGGGCGGCTGGGTGCTGTCCCGTTCCTCGGCGATGGAGTTGCTGCAAGCCGCCGGCCAGCTGTCCTGATGCCACGCTCGGCCCGATCGAAGGGGAAACCGTGAAACGCGTTGCAACCGTGGCTGCCCTGGCCCTCGTCGGCGGCGCCGCCGCGGGCGTCGTCGCGACTTCCGCCGCACCGGCGCCCGGCCCGGCGCAGGCGCGGCTGGCCGCCCTCACCGCGCCGCTGCCGCAGAACCCCCCGTCCCCAGCGCCGGGGGAGAACCTGCCGACGTCCGAGCAGTTGTCGAACCTGTGCACCAAGGTCACCGACCCCGGCGTGTCCTACACGACGAAGAACGACCTGGTCGAGAACGGCATCAGCCCGGACGAGGGCCACGTGGCCGACCATGACCTGAGGAAGGCCTACCGGCACGGGAACTTCCCCGAGACGTTCACCGTGACGAACATCGCGCCGGCCGGCGCGAACATGGTCCGGGCCGACGTGGCCATCGCCGGCCCAAAATTCGCCGGGCCCGTCACCAAGCAGCTCGCGTTCGTCAACCAGAACGGCACCTGGATGCTGCAACACGACGCCGCGATCGCTTTGATCCAGGCGGCGGCGGCGACGGACTGACCGGGACTGACCGGGACCGATCGCTCAGCGCAGGTCCATGTCGAACACCCGGGCGTGCAGCACCGTGCGATTGCGCAGCGCGGCGCGCACCGCGCGATGCAGGCCGTCCTCGAGGTAGGTGATCCCCTTCCAGCGCACGGCGTGGGGGAAGAGATCGCCGTAGAAGGTGGAGTCCTCGGAGAGCAGCCGGTCGAGGGCGAGCACCGTCGTCGTGGTGACCAATTCATCCAGCCGGATCTGCCGCGGCGGTATTCGGGACCAGTCCTTGTACGAAAGCCCGTGCTCGGGGTAGGGCTTGCCGTCCCGCACGCCCCTGAAGATCATGGCTCGATCATCGCGCGATTCCGGCCTGCCGCATCGCCCGGTTCCGACGGACTCATGCCCGATAGGGTAGCCGGAGAAGATCATCCCGGCGTCCACGCTCTCCGCAGCTGCCTGTCAGTGCATGTCGGAGCCCGTAAAATGATGCCGGTCAGCTGGTGTCAGGGAGGTGACAAACGATGGGTAGCGCCGACGAACGCCGTTTTGAGGTGCTGCGGGCCATCGTTGCCGACTTCGTCGCCACCAAGGAACCGATCGGTTCCAAGTCCCTGGTCGAGCGTCACAACCTGGGGGTGTCGTCGGCGACGATCCGCAACGACATGGCGGTGCTGGAGGCCGAGGGCTACATCGCGCAGCCCCACACGAGTTCAGGGCGGGTGCCCACCGAGAAGGGCTACCGCGAGTTCGTCGACCGGCTCGAGGACGTCAAGCCGCTCTCGTCGGCCGAGCGGCGCGCGATCCAGGGCTTCCTCGAGTCCGGGGTGGACCTCGACGACGTGCTGCGCCGTGCGGTGCGGCTGTTGGCGCAGCTGACCCGCCAGGTGGCCGTGGTGCAGTACCCGACGTTGTCGTCGTCGACGGTGCGGCACCTGGAGGTGATTGCGCTGACCCCGGCCCGGCTGCTGATGGTGGTCATCACCGACTCGGGCCGGGTGGACCAGCGCATCGTCGAGCTTGGCGACGTCATCGACGACTACCAGCTCTCCCAGCTGCGGGACATGCTCGGCCAGGCGCTGATCGGCAAGAAGCTGTCGGCGGCCTCGGTCGCGATGGCCGACCTCGCCGGGCAGCTGCGCGACTCCGACGGTCTCGGCGACGCCGTCGGCCGCTCGGCGACGGTGCTCCTGGAGTCGCTGGTCGAACACACCGAGGAACGCCTGCTGATGGGCGGCACCGCCAACCTGACCCGCAACGCCGCGGATTTCGGTGGCTCGTTGCGCTCCATACTCGAGGCGCTCGAGGAGCAGGTCGTGGTGCTGAAGCTGCTGGCGGCCCGGGAGGAGGCCGGCAAGGTCACCGTGCGCATCGGTCACGAGACGGCCTCCGAGCAGATGGCCGGCACGTCGGTGGTGACCACCGCCTACGGCACCTCCGACACCGTCTACGGCGGAATGGGTGTCCTGGGGCCGACCCGCATGGACTACCCGGGAACTATTGCCAGCGTTGCTGCAGTTGCTCTCTACATCGGCGAAGTGCTGGGCAGCCGGTGAACGCGCACCTGCACAATGCTCAAGCCTGCTGAGTGCGGCGAAAACCAGGTATAGGAGACTCAAGCGTGGCACGCGACTACTACGGGCTGCTCGGCGTGAGCAGAAACGCCAGCGATGCGGACATCAAACGCGCCTACCGGCGATTGGCGCGCGAATTGCATCCGGACGTCAACCCCGACGAGGCCGCGCAGGCGAAATTCCAGGAAATCAGCGCCGCCTACGAGGTGCTGAGCGATCCGGAGAAGCGCCGGATCGTCGACCTCGGCGGGGACCCCCTGGAGAGCGCTGCGGCGGGCGCCGGCGGCTTCGGCAACCTCGGCGACGTGTTCGAGGCCTTCTTCGGCGGCGGCTTCAACGGCGGCGGGACCTCGCGGGGCCCCGTCGGCCGGGTCCGGCCCGGCTCGGACTCGCTGCTGCGGATGCGCCTCGACCTCGAGGAGTGTGCTACCGGCGTCACCAAACGGGTCACCGTCGACACCGCGGTGCTGTGCGACCGCTGCCAGGGCAAGGGCACCAACGGCGACTCCGCTCCAGTCCCGTGCGACACCTGCGGCGGGCGCGGGGAGGTCCAGACGGTGCAGCGTTCGCTGTTGGGCCAGGTGATGACGTCACGGCCCTGTCCCACCTGCCGTGGGGTCGGCGTGGTGATCCCCGACCCGTGCCACCAGTGCATGGGAGACGGCCGGGTGCGGGCGCGCCGGGAGATCAGCGTCAAGATCCCAGCCGGCGTCGGCGAGGGCATGCGGGTGCGGCTTGCCGCGCAGGGTGAGGTCGGTCCCGGCGGCGGCCCGGCCGGCGACCTGTACGTCGAGGTGCACGAGCAGCCCCACGACATCTTCACCCGGGAGGGCGACGACCTGCACTGCACGGTGTCGGTGCCGATGGTGGACGCGGCGCTGGGCGTCACGGTCACCGTGGACGCCATTCTCGACGGCATGAGCGAGATCACGATCCCGCCCGGGACGCAGCCCGGGGCGATCATCGCGCTGCGCGGCCACGGGATGCCGCACCTGCGGTCGGGCGTCCGCGGCGACCTGCTCGTCCACGTCAAGGTGGTGGTTCCCGCCCGGCTGGACCACCGGGACACCGAACTGCTGCACGAGCTGAAGCGCCGCAGCCGCGAGGTCGCCGAAGTCTGCTCCTCGCACCACGCCGGTAGCGGCGGGCTGTTCAGCCGGCTGCGCGAGACCTTCACCGGTCACTAGCTGGCCGTCGGCGGGGCAGTCGGGAGATGGTGGCGACGCTGTTCTACGTCGACGCGCTGCCCGATGCCGGCGGGCTGGCCGTGGTCGACGGCGACGAGGGATTCCATGCCGCGACCGTGCGCCGAATCCGGCCCGGCGAGCAGCTGGTGCTCGGCGACGGCGCCGGAGGCCTGGCCCGCTGCGAGGTCGAGCACGCGGGCCGCGACGTGCTGCGCGCACGGGTGCTGGGCCGGTGGAGCGTCGCGCCGGGACGGCCCCGCGTCACCGTCGTGCAGGCGCTGCCCAAGTCCGAACGCTCGGAGCTGGCGATCGAGCTGGCCACCGAAGCCGGCGCCGACGCGTTCGTCGCCTGGCAGGCGGACCGCTGCGTGGCCACCTGGACGGGGACCCGGGTCGACAAGGGCCTGCGTCGCTGGCGCGCCGTTGCCCGCTCGGCGGCCCGGCAGTCGCGTCGCGCGCACATCCCGCCGGTCGAGGGCGTGCTGTCCACCGCGGCACTCACCCAGCGGATCCGCGACGAGATCGCCGCCGGGGCGGCGGTGCTGGCTCTGCACGAGTCGGCAACCGCGCGGTTCGCCGATGTCTTCGCGGATCACACCGTCGCACGAGCGGATTCGGTGTTCCTTGTGGTCGGCCCGGAGGGAGGGATCGCGGCCGGGGAGATCGCCGCGCTCACCGGCGCGGGCGCGGTGGCGGCCCGCCTCGGTCCGCAGGTGCTGCGGACGTCGACGGCGGCGGTGGTGGCGCTGGGCGCGCTGGGTGTGCTCACTTCGCGCTGGGATCCGGACGCCCAGTGCGCGTCCGGCGACGTGACACGCCGCTGATGGGTCGCGTATCGCAGCGGTCGGCGGCAAACCATGCCGCAATCGCGCGTTTGGGAGGGGCCCGGCCCGGCGGTAGACTGACTTTCCGGAACGCGACCCCGGCAAACATCAGAAGGCAGGCATCGGAAACCACGTGACGCCCCGCGAGACCAGCGCCGATGATGCACCCGCAGTTTCGACGGCTGGTGCTCGATTCGGCAGCAGTATCGATATCCCGCCCGATCTCATCATGGGGCTGTTGGGCTCCGCAGACGAGAATCTGCGCGCCCTTGAGGGCATGCTCAACGCGAACCTGCATGTGCGCGGCAATGCCGTCACCCTGTCCGGCGATCCGGGCGACGTCGCACTCGCCGAACGGGTGATCTCCGAACTGGTCGCCGTCGTGGCCGGCGGCCAGCCGCTGACACCGGAGGTGGTGCGGCACAGCGTCGCCATGACGGTCGGCGCCGGCAGCGAGTCGCCCGCCGAGGTGCTCACCCTGGACATCCTGTCCCGGCGCGGCAAGACGATCCGGCCCAAGACGCTGAACCAGAAGCGCTACGTCGACGCCATCGACGCCAACACCATCGTCTTCGGGGTCGGCCCCGCCGGCACGGGCAAGACGTACCTGGCCATGGCCAAGGCCGTCCGCGCCCTGCAGACCAAGCAGGTGACCCGGATCATCCTGACCCGGCCCGCGGTGGAAGCCGGTGAGCGCCTGGGCTTTCTGCCGGGCACGCTGAGCGAGAAGATCGATCCCTATCTGCGGCCGCTCTACGACGCGCTCTACGACATGATGGACTCCGAGCTGATCCCGAAGCTGATGTCGGCCGGGGTCATCGAGGTCGCCCCGCTGGCGTACATGCGAGGCCGCACCCTCAACGACGCGTTCATCGTCCTCGACGAGGCGCAGAACACCACCGCCGAGCAGATGAAGATGTTCCTCACCCGACTCGGGTTCGGCTCCAAGATCGTCGTCACCGGCGACACCACCCAGATCGACCTTCCCGGCGGCGCCAGGTCCGGCCTGCGCTCGGCGATGGAGATCCTCGACCGCGTCGATGACATCCACATCGCGGAGCTGACGAGCGCCGACGTGGTGCGCCACCGGCTGGTCTCCGAGATCGTGGACGCCTACGCGAGGTTCGAGGAGCCCGGCCTGGTGATGAATCGGGCGGCTCGCCGGTCGTCGGGTTCGCGTGGTCGCCGATAGTGGTCACATGAGCATCGAAGTCTCCAACGAGTCCGGCATCGACGTCTCCGAGGCGGAACTGGTCAGCGTCGCGCGGTTCGCCCTGGCCAGGATGGACGTCAACCCCGGCGCCGAACTGTCGATGGTGCTGCTGGACACCGCCGCCATGGCCGACCTGCACATGCGGTGGATGGACCTGCCCGGCCCGACCGACGTCATGAGCTTCCCGATGGACGAGCTCGAACCCGGCGGCCGCCCCGACGCACCCGAGCCGGGGCCGGCCATGCTCGGCGACATCGTGCTGTGCCCGGAATTCGCTGCCGAGCAGGCCGCGGCGACCGGCCACAGCCTTGGCCACGAGCTGGCGTTGCTGACCATCCACGGCGTGCTGCACCTGCTCGGCTACGAGCACGGCGAGCCCGACGAGGAGAAGGAGATGTTCGCCCTGCAGGACCGCTTGCTGGAAGAATGGGTGGCCGAGCAGGTCGAGGCGTACCGGCAAGACGTGCAGGGCGAGCGTGATCGCCGGTTGCTGGACAAGTCGCGGTATTTCGACAACTGAGCCGGCTGGGCTCAGGAGCGGGCTCCAGAGGGCGGGCCCCACCGCAGCGGCAGACTGCTCGGCATGACCGCGCCGCCCGGCGTGAACGTGAAGGCCGGCGTGAAGTCCGGCTCCAGCTCGAGATCCGGTACGGCATCGAGGAATTCGGTGATGACGACGGTCAGTTCCACGCGGGCCAGGGCTTTGCCCAGGCAGCGATGGACCCCCGCTGCGAAGCTCCGGTGACGCTTGGGCCGGATTTTGCCGTCGTCGGTCATGCGCACCGACGACCCGTCGCCGGCCTCGAGGTTCGTCGTCGCCAGGCACAGGACCACGACCGAGCCCGCAGGTATCGTGACACCGGCGAGCGTCACCTGGCGTGAGGTGAATCGCCCGATGAAAGGGAACGGCGTCTCCAGCCGCAGCAGCTCTTCGATGAACGCCCCGATCTGGTCGGGGTCGTCACGCAGCGAGCGACGAAGCCGCGGGTCGCGCGCCAGGTGCAGCAGCGCCGACCCGATGGCCGCCTGGATGGCGTCCTGGGCCGAGCACAGCAAGGCGTAGAACCCGATCACCTCGTTCTCGGTGAGCGGATCGGCACCGGTGAGCAGCTGCGAGGCAAGCGCCGGCGGCTCGTCGCCCGTGATGGCCTCGACGAGGTAGGCGAACAACCCGGAGGTCTGGGGGGACCCGGGCATGTCCCAATTGACGTCCTCCGCCCATGCGGCCAGCTTGTCCCGGTCGCCTGGAGGGAGACCGCACAGTGTCGTCAACACGCCGAAGGGGAACGGAACGGCGACGTCGGCGATCGCGTCGCACCCCCCGCGGGGTATCAGGGCGCCGATGAGCGTCGAGGCCTGTTCCCGGAGCGCGGGCAGCAGCGCGTCCACCGCGCGCGGGGTGAAGTAGGGCTGCAGGATCCGGCGGAAGCGTGAGTGCTCGGGCGGGTCGTAGGCCAGCGGTACCGGGGCCGGCAGCGTTTGCATCCCTGCGCCGGGCGGTGGGAGCGGCTGCCGGCGTGAGGTGAAGGTGGCGTAGTCGCCCAGCGCCGCGAGCACGTCTTCGCGGCGGGTCACCAAGTAGTAGCCGCCCGTGCCGACGAACACGCCCTCGGACTGAAGCGCGCGCCAGTAGTCCTTCGGGTCGGCCGCGATCACGGTCCGGTCGGCGTCGGCGAACGGTGGCAGCGATGGCGGGAAGTCGTTCACCTAACCCACCGCCGTGCGGTGCGGCCGACTGCACACGGGCCAAGAGCCTAGAGCAGTTTTCTTGGGTGTTGCTGGCAAGTTCCTGGGGGTTCCGGCCGGTTTCGGAGCCGGTCGAGGCGCCCACACGGGCATTGAGCGTCGGGGCGGCGAGCGCGGCGGGACGATATGTCAAGATATCCGCATGGCGAGCAGTTTGCCGGACGTTGCGGCCGCCGGCCTTTGACCGGACTGAACGAGTTGCTCGGCGCGGTCGCGCTGATCGTGCTGGGCGGTCTCTTTGCTGCGATCGACGCCGCCATCGGCACGGTCTCGCTGGCGCGCGTCCAGGAACTGGTGCGCGACGAACTGCCCGGCGCGGTGGCGTTGTCCCGGGTGATGGCCGAGCGGCCGCGCTACATCAACCTGATGGTGCTGCTGCGGATCACCTGCGAGGTCACCGCGACCGCACTGCTGGTGGTGTTCTTCCGGCACGCCCTGAGCCTGGACGGGGGCGTGTTCGTCGCCGCGACCATCATGGTGGTGGTCAGCTTCGTCGTCATCGGGGTGGGCCCGCGAACGCTGGGGCGCCAGCACGCGTATTCGATCTCGTTGGCGACAGCCGTTCCGCTGCAGGTGATCTCGTGGTTGCTGATGCCGATCAGCCGGTTGCTGGTCGTGCTGGGCAACGCGCTGACACCGGGCCGCGGACTACGCAACGGCCCGTTCGCCTCCGAGATCGAGTTGCGCGAGGTCGTCGACCTGGCCCAGCAGCGCGGCATCGTCGCCGCAGACGAGCGCCGGATGATCCAGTCGGTGTTCGAACTCGGCGACACCCCGGCCCGCGAGGTGATGGTGCCGCGCACCGAGATGATCTGGATCGAAAGTGACAAGCTGGCCGGCCAGGCGATCAACCTGGCCGTCCGCAGCGGCCATTCCCGCATCCCGGTGATCGGCGAGAACGTCGACGACATCGTGGGTGTCGTGTACCTGAAAGACCTTGTCCAACATACGTTCCTGTCGGGCGACGGCGGCCGGGACACCACCGTGGCGCAGGTGATGCGCCCGGCGGTGTTCGTGCCGGACTCCAAACCGCTGGACGCGCTGCTGCGGGACATGCAGCGCGACCGCAACCACATGGCCCTGCTGGTCGACGAGTACGGGGCGATAGCGGGCCTGGTCAGCATCGAAGACGTGCTGGAGGAGATCGTCGGCGAGATCGCCGACGAATACGACCAGGCCGAGACGGCGCCGATCGAAGACCTGGGCAACCAACGCTTCCGCGTGTCGGCGCGGCTGCCGATCGAGGACGTCGGGGAGTTGTACGGGGTGGAGTTCGACGACGACCTCGACGTCGACACCGTGGGTGGCCTGCTGGCCCTGGAGTTGGGCCGGGTGCCGCTGCCGGGAGCCGAGGTGGTGTCGCACGGGCTGCGCCTGCATGCCGAGGGCGGGCTCGACCATCGGGGCCGGGTGCGGGTCGGCACCGTCCTGCTTTCCCCGGTCGAGTCGAACGGCTCCGGTTCATGACGCCGGGTGTGCATTCGCGGCGAGAATCCGCGCCGGTAATCGCCCCGTGCGCACGTTCGGTGGCGGTCGGCCATGGCTGAATTCCGTTCGGGGTTCGTGTGTCTGGTGGGGCGGCCCAACACCGGCAAGTCGACACTGACCAACGCGCTGGTGGGCGCCAAGGTGGCGATCACCTCGAACCGGCCGCAGACCACCCGCCATACCATTCGCGGGGTCGTGCACCGGGAGACCTTCCAGATCGTCCTCGTCGACACCCCGGGCCTGCACCGGCCGCGCACCCTGCTGGGCAAGCGGCTCAACGACCTGGTCCGCGACACCTACGCCGAAGTCGACGTGATCGGGCTGTGCATCCCGGCCGACGAGGCGATCGGCCCGGGTGACCGGTGGATCGTCGATCAGATCAGTGCGGTCGCGCCCCGGACCACCGTTGTCGCGGTCGTCACCAAGATCGACAAGGTGCCCAAGGATCGGCTGGTCGCGCAGCTGGTCGCGGTCGGCGAGCTCGTCGGCAAAGCGGCCGAGATCGTGCCGGTGTCGGCGGCCACCGGGGAACAGGTCGACGTGCTGACCGGCGTCTTGGCCGCGGCCCTGCCGCCGGGCCCGGCGTACTACCCCGACGGCGAGCTGACCGATGAGCCGGAGGAAGTCCTGATGGCCGAGTTCATCCGAGAGGCAGCCCTCGATGGGGTGCGCGACGAGCTCCCACACTCACTCGCGGTGGTGATCGACGAGGTCAACCCGCGCGAGGGTCGCGACGACCTGATCGACGTGCACGCCATCCTGTACGTCGAGCGGTCCAGCCAGAAGGGGATCATCATCGGCAAGGGCGGGAACCGGCTGCGCGAAGTGGGTACCGCGGCGCGCACCCAGATCGAGAAGCTGCTGGGCACCAGGGTGTACCTCGACCTGCGGGTCAAGATCGCCAAGAACTGGCAGAGCGATCCCAAACAGCTCGGCCGGCTTGGTTTCTGACGGGTCGTCTCATCGTCCAGGCCTCGGTGGGCGCGCCGGCTCGCATACGGATCGCCCCGGACCCGGCCCGGCCAGCAGAAGGGCGCCGCATCACGACGACGCCGCACGGCCGGCGGAGGCGCCGTCCGCTCAGCGCGCGGCGTCCGTACCGGCGTGCCACCACACCTTCGGCTGCTTGCTCGCCCAGCCGCAGACGCCTTCCAGTTCGGCGGCCAACGAGATCAACAGGGGCTCGCTGTCCGCGGGGCCCATCAGCTGCACCCCGATCGGCAGGCCGTCGGAGGTGAACCCCGCCGGCACGTTGATCGAAGGCCAGCCCAGCACGTTCCACGGCCACGTCACCGGACAGGCGCGGATCACGGCGCGGTCGAGGCGGAAGCTGCCCAGCCGGTCGAAGGCGTGCACCAGGGGAGGCGGTTGCGCGGTGGTCGGTGCCAGCACCACGTCGACGATGTCGAAGATCGAGCCGACGCGGCGCTGGGCGGCGGCCTCGTGGCGGCGGGAGCTGCGCAGCGTCGCCTGTCCCAGCACGTGGCCGGCGCGCAGGTTGGTCAGGGTGCGCGGCTCCAGGGCGACGCCGTCACCCAAGAACTCCTCCCACTCACGCAGCCCCGCGGTGGACCGGACCAGAAAATCCCACGACAACCGTAGGCCATAGTCGGGGTTGCCGGGCGTCACGGTGTGGCCGAGCAGTTGGAGTTGCTTGGCCATGGCATGCGTCGCGGCCGTGATCTCCGGGTGCAGTTTGGCCCGAAAACCGGTGAACGGGAACTG
>CAYVQQ010000013.1:0-7008 GCA_964453085.1 uncultured Mycobacterium sp. | reverse complement strand
CGTCGAGAGCGCGACGGTGAGCGGGCCGGGGGCTTTGCCGACGTGGTCGGACACCCGCAGCGGGCGCGGCTTGTGCCGGTCGGCTTCGATGTTGCCGGACGCGGCGTCGAGCACCAGGGCCGCATCGGCCACCGTGCGGGCCAGTACACCGTTGACGGTGAGGCCGTTGAATGCCTCCGGCAGCGGCCAGGTGGAGATGCGGCCGCGCTGGGGCTTGATGCCGACCAGATGCGTCCAGGCGGCCGGGATGCGGACGTCGCCGCCGCTGTCGGACCCGATGGCGGCGGTGACCAGGCCCGCGGCCACCGCGGCCGCGCTGCCGCCCGACGATCCGCCCGGGGTGTGCCGCCGGGACCACGGGTTGCGGGTGTGCCCGAAGCCGGGTCCGCTGGTGAACGGCCACTGGCCCAGTTCACAGGTGTTGGTCTTGCCGACGATCACCGCGCCGGCCGACTTCAGGCGCCGAACGACCTCGGCGTCCTGGGTGGCGGGACGCACATAGCCGTCGGTTCCGTATGCGGTGGGCACCCCGGCAACGTCGACGTCGTCCTTGACCGCGATCGGGATGCCGAGCAACGGGGCTGTGTCGCCGGCGGCCCGGCGACGGTCGGCCTCGGCCGCGTCGGCCAGCGCCGACTCGGTGAGCACCACCCGGAAGGCATTCAGGGTGGATTGGCTGACATTGATGGCGTGCAGGGAACGGCGCACCAGGGTGTCCGAGGTCACCGAGCGGCTGGCGAGTTGATAGAGCAGGTCAGTCAGCGTGGGCAGGCGCTGGTTGCCGGAACCGGGAACGGATCCGGAAGCGGACCCGGGAGCGCCAACCACGGGGTACGAGACTATCGGCGCGGATACCCACGATGTCGCGGCAGGGTGCAAAACTGTTGTGATGCGGCTGTATCGAGACCGGGCGGTTGTATTGCGTCAGCACAAGCTCGGCGAAGCCGACCGGATCATCACCTTGCTGACCCGTGAGCACGGGCTGGTCCGTGCGGTGGCCAAGGGGGTGCGCCGCACCCGCAGCAAATTCGGCGCCCGGCTGGAGCCCTTCGCGCACATCGACGTCCAACTGCACCCGGGACGGAACCTGGACATCGTCACCCAGGTGGTCTCGATCGACTCGTTCGCCACCGACATCGTCAACGACTACGGCCGGTACACCTGCGGGTGTGCGATGCTGGAAACCGCCGAACGCCTCGCCGGCGAGGAGCGGGCGCCGGTCCCGGCCCTGCACCGGCTCACGGTGAGCGCGCTGCGGGCGGTGGCCGACGGGCACCGCCCCCGCGACTTGCTGCTGGATGCCTATCTGTTGCGCGCCATGGGCGTCGCCGGGTGGGCGCCGGCGCTCAACGAGTGCGCCCGGTGCGCCGCGCCCGGTCCGCACCGCGCGTGGCACATCGCAGCCGGTGGCAGTGTCTGCCCGTCCTGCCGCCCGGTCGGCTCCACCACCCCGCCGCCGGGGGTGCTGGATCTGATGTGCGCGCTGCACGACGGCGACTGGGAGGCCGCCCAGGCGGCGCCGCAGTCGCACCGCAGCCACGTCAGCGGACTGGTGGCCGCGCACCTGCAATGGCATCTGGAGCGGCAGCTCAAAACGCTGCCACTGGTCGAGCGGACGTACCGGGCCGACCGTACGGTCGTCGACCTGCGCGCGGCACTGGCCCGGCAGGACGTGGCCTGTGGTTAAGAAGGCCGACCGCAAGCCGGCGTCGAGCGACTTCCCGCAGCTGCCGCCCGCGCCCGACGATTACCCGGTCTTTCCGGACACGTCGACGTGGCCCGTCGACTTCCCCGAGTTACCGCCCGCTCCGGACGGCGGCCCGCGTCGGCCCCCCCAGCACGTGTCCAAGGCGGCCGCGCCGCGGATACCGGCCGACCGGCTGCCCAACCATGTCGCCATCGTGATGGACGGCAACGGCCGCTGGGCCACCCAGCGCGGGCTGCGCCGCACCGAAGGCCACAAGATGGGCGAGGCAGTTGTGATCGACATCGCTTGCGGCGCAATTGAACTCGGTATCAAGTGGCTCAGTCTCTACGCCTTCTCCACCGAGAACTGGAAGCGCTCGCCCGAGGAAGTCCGGTTCCTGATGGGTTTCAACCGGGACGTGGTGCGGCGGCGCCGCGAAAGCCTCAACGAGATGGGCGTGCGGATTCGGTGGGTGGGGTCGCGGCCGCGGTTGTGGCGCAGCGTCATCAACGAACTGGCGATCGCCGAGGCGATGACGGGCGACAACGACGTCATCACCGTCAACTACTGCGTCAACTACGGTGGCCGCACCGAGATCGCCGAAGCGGCAAGGGCAATCGCTCGCGAGGCCGCCGCGGGGCGGCTGAACCCGGATCGGGTCACCGAGGCCACGGTCGCCCGCCACCTGCAGCGGCCCGACATCCCCGACGTAGACCTGTTCCTTCGCACATCGGGGGAGCAGCGTTCCAGCAACTTCATGCTGTGGCAGTCGGCCTACGCCGAGTACATCTTTCAGGACAAGCTGTGGCCCGACTACGACCGCCGCGACCTGTGGGCAGCTTGCGAGGACTACGCTTCTCGCAACCGACGATTCGGGAGTGCTTAGTGCCATCCTTGCAGGAGCGTCTGGCGTCCGTCCTCGGCGACGTCGTTCCCGTCGACGAGGAGCCCGACGGCGCACTGACGATCCGCCACGCAGGCACGATCGCGTCGCTGCGGGTGGTCAACATCGCCGAGGACCTCGACCTGGTCTCGCTCACCCAGGTGCTGGCGTGGGACCTGCCGCTGACCAAGAAGATCGCCGACCAGGTGGCCAGGCAGGCGCGGGACAGCAACTTCGGCAGCGTGGCGCTGGTGGAGAAGGTCAACGGCGAACCGGTACAGCGCTATTCCGGTAAGGGCGCGTCCAAGAGCGCCGACGTGATCGTGCGGTACAACTTTCCCGGCACCGGCCTGACCGACGACGCCCTGCGCACCCTGGTCCTGCTGGTGCTGGACACCGGCGCCGAGATGGCCCGCAAACTGGCATCCTAGCGACCGGGGATCGCTAGGACCTGCACTCCGAGCACAGGCCGACGATCTCGATGGTGTGACTGACATCGGAGAAACCGTGCCTGGCGGCCACCTCGGAGGCCCACACCTCGACCTCATGGTCGCCGACCTCGATGGTGGCGCCGCAGTTGCGGCACACCAGATGGTGGTGATGGTGCTCCGAGCACCTGCGGTAGACCGACTCGCCGTTGTCGGCGCGCAGGGTGTCGACCATCCCCGCCGCCGCCATCGATTGCAGCGTCCGGTACACCGTCGTCAGCCCGATGTTCTCGCCGCGGCGCCGTAGCTCGTCGTGCAGCTCCTGGGCGGAGCGGAATTCATCGAGGGTCGCCAGCAGAGTGGAGATGGCCGCCCGTTGCCGGGTGGAGCGGACACTCGGTCCGGTCATGCGTCCTCGCCTACATGGGTGACGGCGTCGACGACGATGTGCGCCAGGTGATGGTCGGCAAGCAGGTACGTCACTTCGCGGCCCGAGCGTTCGGCGGTCACCACGCCCGCCGCCTTGAGGATCTTCAGGTGCTGGCTGACCAGCGGCTGCGGCACGCCCAGCGCGTCGACCAGCTCGTGGACGCAGCGCTGGGATTCGCGCAGTTGCAGCACGATCGCGATCCGCACCGGCGCGGCCAGCGCGCGCAGCAGTTCGCCGGCGGCGTCGAGGATCTCCCGCGGGGGCGGCACGGGATGCGCGGCCAACGCCGCGTACCCGCCCCGGCCATGCTCGGCGGCGGCCAGATCCCGGTTCGGTCCGGCGTCACCGTCGGCGGCCGTCGGCGCGCGGGAGGGCCGGGAGGGCCGGGGCATTGCCATGGGGGTGTGATCACCTCGAGGAGCGTCGGCAGTCGGGACGGCCGACTGCGGTCGTGACCGGTGGCCGCCTTCTACTGTCACATGCGTGATGACGCATGTCAAAGACCGGGAGGCCGGCCGATACCATGACGGCAGTCGTGTTCGCGGCGGTCGATCGCCGCATGCGTCTTCCCCGATCCGAGAAGGAGTACACCGCGCCGTGACGTCCGTCATCGACACCGTCGTGAACCTCGCGAAGCGGCGAGGCTTCGTCTATCCTTCGGGCGAGATCTACGGTGGCACCAGGTCGGCGTGGGACTACGGGCCGCTGGGAGTCGAGCTCAAGGAGAACATCAAGCGGCAATGGTGGCACTCGGTGGTCACCGGCCGCGATGACGTGGTGGGGCTAGATTCGTCGATCATCCTGCCGCGGCAGGTTTGGATGGCCTCCGGCCACGTCGAGGTGTTTCACGACCCACTGGTCGAATGCCTCAACTGCCATCACCGGCACCGGCTGGACCACATGCAGGAGACGTATGTGGCGAGGAACGGGGCCAAGACGGGTCTCGATGACCCCGACTCGGTGCCGACGAGCGAGATCACCTGCCCGGACTGCGGCACCAAGGGCCAGTGGACCGAGCCGCGCGAATTCAACATGATGCTCAAGACCTACCTCGGGCCGATCGAGACCGAGGAGGGGTTGCACTATCTGCGACCGGAGACCGCGCAGGGCATCTTCGTCAACTTCGCCAACGTGATGACGACGGCCCGCAAGAGGCCGCCGTTCGGGATAGGCCAGATAGGCAAGAGTTTTCGCAACGAAATAACCCCGGGCAATTTCATCTTCCGGACCCGCGAGTTCGAGCAGATGGAGATGGAGTTTTTCGTCGAACCGTCAACCGCCAAGGAGTGGCATCAGTACTGGATCGACACCCGCTGGCAGTGGTATGTCGACCTCGGCATCGATCCGCAGCACCTCCGGCTGTACGAGCACCCCGCCGAAAAGCTGTCCCACTACTCTGACCGCACCGTGGACATCGAGTACAAGTTCGGCTTCGTCGGCAACCCGTGGGGCGAACTCGAGGGGGTGGCGAACCGGACCGACTTCGACCTGTCCACCCACGCCAAGCACTCCGGCGTGGACCTGTCGTTCTACGACCAGGCCACCGACGCCCGCTTCACCCCGTATGTCATCGAGCCCGCAGCCGGCCTGACCCGGTCGTTCATGGCCTTCCTGGTCGACGCCTTCACCGAGGACGAGGCCCCCAACGCCAAGGGGGGCACGGACAAGCGGACGGTGCTGCGCCTTGACCCGCGGCTGGCGCCGGTCAAGGCGGCGGTGCTGCCGCTGTCGCGGCACGCCGACCTGAGCCCCAAGGCCCGGGACCTGGCCGCCGAGTTGCGCAGATGCTGGAACATCGACTTCGACGACGCAGGCGCGATCGGCCGCCGCTACCGGCGCCAGGACGAGGTCGGTACACCGTACTGCGTGACGGTGGACTTCGACTCCCTGCAGGACGACGCCGTCACGGTGCGTGAGCGCGACACCATGACGCAGGAACGGGTGGCCATGACCGCGGTCGCCGACTACCTGGCGGTGCGGCTGAAAGGTTGCCGGTAAGCCGGTCCACCTGCGATCCCGGCCGTCGCCATGTTCGCATCGTCGTACCGGGTTCTTCGCACAACTTTGCAGTTGGCCGGGCAAGTGATCGGTTGCCAGTCGGGGTCGCCGCGACTGGTTAAACGTTTGGTGAAAACGTCGGTTTGTGCGCGGGATGTGCTCTAGGCTCTAGCTGTGGCGGTCAGACACCATCGACCACCATACATGTATATTGGACGCCGACTTGTTGCCGAAGCCGTTGGCCGGCTGGACCTGTGGGGTGCTGATGTTACCTTCGTTTCCGTGGTTACCGCCGGAGATCAATTCGGCGCTGATGTATTCGGGTGCGGGGTCCGGACCTCTGTTCACGGCCGCAGCGGCGTGGAGCGGCTTGGCTACGGAGTTGTCGGGCGCGGCGTCTTCGTTCAACTCGGTGGTGACGGGGCTGGCCGACGGGGCATGGAGGGGTCCCGCGTCGATGGCGATGGCCGCGGCGGCGGCGCCCTACGTGAGTTGGCTGAACGCGGCGGCCGCGCAGGCCGAGGCGGCGGGCGCGCAGGCGGCGGCCGCGGCGACGGGCTTCGAGACCGCGAAGGCGGCGACGGTGCTCCCGGCGGCCGTGACCGCGAACCGGGCCCAGCTTGCGACGCTGGTCGCGACGAACTTCCTGGGACAGAACACGCCGGCGATCTTCGCCACCGAGTTCGAGTACATGGAGATGTGGGCCCAGGACGTGGCCGCCATGTTCGGCTACCACGGCGCGGCCACTGCGGCGGCGGCCATGCTGCCGGCATTCAGTGCGCCGCCGAACCTGCTGGCCGGCCTGTCTGGCCTGGGCGGGCTGTTGTCGGCCCCGCTGGCCGGTGTGGCGTCTTCGTTGGGCTCGACCGGTAGCGCGGTGATGTCGAGTGGATTGCTCTCGCCGGTGGTGGGCGCGTTCTCGTCGCTGACCTCGAACCCGGCGTTGATGTCGGTGGCCGAGATGGGCATGTATCCCGCCAGCATGATGATGTCGCCGATCATGATGGCGGCCCAAGCCGGGATGCGCGGCGGGGCGACCGCCGGCTTGGTCGGAGCCACCGCACCGGCGGCGGACGTTCCCAAGTTCGTCGGCGACGTCACCCCCAAGGGATTGGGCGGCGCGGGCGTGGGCGGTCTCGGCGCGGCATCGGCCGGCCTGGGCAAGGCTCGGTTGGTCGGAGCGATGTCGGTGCCCCCGACCTGGCAGGGGGCGTCGCCGGCCCGCATGGTCAGCGCCGCGATGTCGGGTGTGGGCTCCGAGGTGCCCGCCGCTACGGCGGCCATGCCGGCCGGGGCCGGTGGCGGCATGCCCATGATGCCGATGCCGATGGGCGGTATGGGGGGCGCGGCGGGCGGCATGCCCGGCGGCATGCTGGGACGCGGCGGGGCCAGCCCGAACCACGTGGTCCAGTCCCGGCCGAGTGTCGTCCCGCGCACCGGGGTCGGATAAACCAGGAGTTGGCTGCCGTGCGCGGCGAACGCTGTGGCGCGGTGCGAGTGAAATGTTGATGTGAAGGGAACGGTGTGATGGCTACACGTTTTATGACCGACCCGCATGAGATGCGGGCGATGGCGGGTCGTT
>CAYVQQ010000012.1:0-24849 GCA_964453085.1 uncultured Mycobacterium sp. | reverse complement strand
ACACCGCTGCTGGTCGCGGGTCGTCGCCGACACCCGCGCGGACGACCCCCTGGCTGGGCGGCACGCTCGGACGGACCGGGTTCTCGATCTCGCCTACCGGCACCTTCTTTGCCGTCCGATATCGCCGACTTGTCCGTCGTTGCGGCAAGCAGAAGGCGATCGTGGCTATCGATAACGGCGTGCTGATCGCGGTCTTGCATCTGCTCGCCGACCCCGAAGCGGTGTCCTGCCGGTGTCTTGCGACATCGGGCCGACCCTTTTCGAATCGGGGCTCAACAAGGATCGCCGCGGCCGCAGCCTGGACACCCAACTGAAAGAAATCGTCATCCGGCGCATTATCGTTCGCGCCGGCTGGGCGATCATCAACGGCACTGCCGCCTAATATCACGCCGCACAATGCAACGCGGCTTCGTCGGGAATCTTTGCCTGCCAAGCGCGATTCGATTGTGTGCCCAGGCGCTCGATGCGCCGCGTGTTCGCATGCTTACGGACGGTGCCGGTCGCCGGCGGCGCGCGGGGCACCGGTGAGGTTCATTTCGCACTCGTAATAACTTGGTGTGTAAGGAAATGCGGCTACGTCGTCAAACCGGTCGTCGATCCCGTAGCCCCGCCAGCGCCGGTTGCGCCATCAACCGATCGAGAAACTCACGCTGGCCCTTCACCAGTTTGGTGCGCGCCTCCGCCACGGTAAACCAGCCGACCCGGTCGACCTCGGGGACGCTCAGCAGCCTGCCCGAGCCCTTCGGCCACTCCAGCTCGAAGGTGTTGCTACGCGCGTCCGTGACGTCAAGGTCGCCGTGGACGGCGAAGACACCGACCACCTTGCCGCTGGGTTGCCTGATCCGGCCGAGGTCGACGCGGGCGCCGTCCGGCACCGGCAGTCCGAGTTCCTCGGCGAACTCCCGCCGCCCCGCCGCCCAGGCGTCCTCCCCGTCGAGGTGTTCGCCTTTTGGCACCGACCAGGCCCCGTCGTCCCTGCGCGCCCAGAACGGTCCGCCGGGATGGGCGATCAGGACCTCGACGACGCCGTCGCGTACGCGGTACAGCAGGACACCCGCACTGAGCTTGGGCACGGCCCTTAGACCCCGACCGATTGTTCCAGGTCTTTGAGCGACGACTCCAGGTGTGCGAGCAGCCGCTGCAGGTGGGGCACGCTGCGACGGCAGCCCACCAGACCGAAGTCGATCGTGTCGGCGTTGTTCACCAGGGTGATGTTGAGCGCCTGACCGTCCATCACGATCGACATCGGATAGTTGCCGTCGAGTCGAGCGCCCCCGAAGTACATCGGCCGGGTTGGCCCGGGCACGTTCGAGATGACGATGTTGAACGGCGGCGGCGTGGAGGACACCCACCCCGGCACCATGGCCAGGGTCAGCGCCGCCATGTTCGCCGCCGACAGTGCCAGCGCCTGCAGGCGCGGCAACTGCGAGAACACCTTCTTGTTGTTGCGCATCGACTCGCTGACGGTTCGCAGTCGCTGGGCCGGGTCGACAGTGTCTGTGGCGAGGTTGCACAGGATGGCACCGACGAGGTTGCCGCCGGATTCGGCCTCATCCTCGCGGCGCAGGCTCACCGGCACCATCGCCAGCAACGACGCGTCCGGCAGGGCGTTCCGCTCGAGCAGGTAGTAGCGCAGGGCGCCCGAACACATCGCCAGCACGACGTCGTTGGCGGTGGCGCCCGTGGCTTTCTTGACCGCGTTGATGCGGTCCAGCGACCACGACTGTGCGGCGCACCGGCGGGCACCGCCGATCTTGACGTTCAGCATGGTTCGCGGTGCTCCGAACGGGAGCGTCAGTTGCTGCTCGAGCAGCGCCGCGCGGGCCAGGGAGACCGTCGAAGGAGCAAGGGCGGCAACGGATCGCGCGGTTTTCATCAGCGACCGCAGGGGAGACGCCGGGCTCGATCCGCGCTTGGGTCTCGGCAGGCTCCAGGGCGCCCGGATCTCGTGGTCGTCGGGGCGATCCGACAACGCACGCTGCATCAGCTTCAGCGCCGAGACGCCGTCGATCAACGCATGGTGGATCTTGGTGTAGACGGCGAACCGGCCGTCTTGGAGGCCCTCGATGACGTGCATCTCCCACAGCGGGCGGTGCCGGTCCAGCAGGCCGCTGTGCCAGCGCGAGGTCAGTTCGAGCAGTTCACGGACGCGTCCGGGGGACGGCAGCGCCGAGCGGCGCACGTGGTAGTCGATGTCGAGGTCGTTGTCGTAAGCCCAGCCGAGGTTTGCGACCCCGCCCCAGAACCTCGCCGGGCGCTTGCGGAAGGTGGGCTGGACATCGCGCTGGGCGATCAGATGGTCGTAGAATTCCCGCACGTAGCCGCGGCCTGCGTCCGGCGGCGGCTCGTACAGTTGCAGGCCACCGACATGCATGGGGTGCTCACGCGATTCGCCCAGCAGGAAGATCGCGTCGGTGGGCAGCATCAGTTCCATCATCCAATTAGACCCCCCTCAAAGCGGTTCCAGTGCGCGAATTCTGCGACTTCGCGGTAGACCCCTCAAGACATGGCACCGACGTGGCGGGACGGCCGACGCGCACGGCGTGGGCGACCATTGTCCGGTCGGCGCGTGCAGCGACGTGACCGCCTGTGATCGGCCGGGTGCGCTTGACCAAGACCGTCGAAAACCTACGCGAGGCCCCGGTCGGGACGTGTTCGTCGTCGGGAAGTCGCACACCACGGGAGCGGTATGCGGCTCAAGCGGGCTCCCGCAAGTCCGTGTGATGCCACCGTACCCGAACGTGCGCCGCGACCTTGATTTTCTTCTTGGGGCTCGTCGTGGACCATTACCCCGCCGCGGCTGATGTTGAAACCCGGCCCGGCCTGTCACCATGGAATTCGTGAGCACCGCAATCGTCGTGACGATCCTCGTCGGCGTGATACTGCTCGCCCTCGGAATGGTGGCCAACCAGTTGCTCCGGCTGCGGAAGTGGCTGAAGAACTCGCCCGCGGCCCCGCCAACGCCCGAGGAACCGCCGGACCGACGCCGATGACCGAGTCGCCGCTGGCCGGGAACGTTCCTGTCTGAGGAACCCGCAGGCAGCCTGACCGGGCCGGGCCAAGTGGTCCGACGCGAACATGATGGTATCGACTCCTTTTCGCCGCGGCTACCGCAGATCGCCAATTGCTGGCCGGGTCAACGGTTTCGGTGATGCCGGTCTGGGTGGAACCCGGTCGTCGGGGGTACTGGCCGGTTGTGCTTGTGGCCCGAGACAACGTCGTGCCGGGCCCGCCACGGTCGAGGTTCCGACAGTTGGTGTCCCGCTTGGGATTTGTGCACTGATCGGAAAGTGGTTGGCACTCGCTCGGCATAGGGGGCGGCCGCGCCGGAAAGGTCGCCGGCTACCGTCGCCCTTGCGCCGGCCACGACACCGACGAGAACACCGACGCCGCGGTTGTCCTCGCTCACCGGCCCCATGCTTGAGTGGACGTCGTGATCGAGATTCGTGCGGTGGAATCGGTGTGGGTGTTGACCGTGTCATCGGGAAGCGTCAACGCCCTCGACGTCGACCTGTTGGACGAGGTGGCTCTCGCGGTCAACGACCTGGCGCGTTCTGACGACGCCGGCGCGCTCGTCGTCACCGGCGCCGGCCGCGCCTTCAGCGCCGGGGTGGACCTCACCCGTGTGGTGGCGGGGGGCGCCGACTACACTGACCGGCTGATCCCCGCCCTCTCGGAGGCGTTCGAGGCGCTGTTCACCTACCCGGGGCCGACGGTTGCCGCGGTCAACGGTGCCGCCATCGCGGGCGGGTGCGTGCTGGCCTGCGCGTGCGACCGGCGCCTGATCACCCCGGGGGCGCGGATCGGGGTGACCGCGGTGCGGATCGGGGTGCCGTTCCCGGTCGCCGCGCTCGAGATCGTGCGGTACGCGTGCGGTGACCACGCGGACGCGGTGCTACTCGGCGGGCGCAGCTACCGTGGGGCCGAGGCGGTCGCCGCCGGGCTCGCTCACCGGGTCGTCGACGGCGACCTCAGGGAGGCGGCGGTGGCCGAGGCCACGGATCTTGGTGGCATCCCGGCGGACGCCTATCGTCACACCAAGGTCCAGCTGCGCGCCCCGACCATGGCGCGGATCCGCGAGTCCGCCGGCCTCGACGACGAGGTGCGCCGGATGTGGGGCGCGGCTGAGACGCAGCAGCGCCTGGCCGCCTACGTGGAGCACCTGCGGCGCCGCGACTGAGTCCGCACGCTACTCGTCGACCGCGATCCCGCCCGGGCTGCGCTTGCGCCGCATCCGGTGCGCGCCCTTCCCGGTCGGCCGGCGGTTGCGCAACCCGCCCGCGGAGTCGTCGGGCTGCTCCGCCGCGACGCGCGGGGTTGCCCGCGTCGCGACATCTTCGACCTCCTCGACGTCCTCGACGTCCTCGGTTTCCTCCGCGACTTCGCCGGCGAGTTCGGTCTCGCCGGCCTCCGCGTCGGTCTCTTCGGTGTCGCCGGTCTCCGCCTCGTCGCCCTTGGCCCGCCGGAGGCGACGCTTGCGGGGCCGGCGCGGCTTGATCGGTTTCGGCGGTGGCTGCGGCAGGTCGGCAACGAACGCCAGGTAGAACGAGAAGACGCCGAGCAGGGCGATCGCGGCGGCCGCGCCGTAAATCCCGAACAGGTACCGGCCGGCGGCGTCCAGGCTGAGCCAGATCTCGCTGATCGCGGTCCCGACGATCAACACACCGGCCAGCACGTGGGCGGCGATCGACCACACCCTGATGCGCAGGGCGAGCTGAGGGGCACCCACCTCAGACCCTCGGCTGCGCAGCAGCACGAACACCACCGGAAGTGCGGCCAGGCCGATCAGCGCGCCCGACGCGATCCGACCGGCCATCCCCAGCCCCCGCGGCAGGTCACCCATCAGCTCATACCAGCGGGGCAGCACGCAGTAGAAGTAGAGGACGCCGGCGGCAACCGCGGACAACGCATGCCACAGCACGAACCACTTCCGGCCCAATACACCTCCTCCGGCTGGTGAATTCGCGCCAGACCAGGGGTGACCAGAACCCATGTTCGTCCACGCCTTGCACAAGTGTGTCTCGTATGGCGGAGGATGCGGGATTTGAACCCGCGAGGGCTGTTAACCCAACCCGCGTTCCAGGCGAGCGCCATAGGCCACTAGGCGAATCCTCCGTGGGCCATGGTAACCGGTGAGTCCGGACCGCAGGCCCGCGGCCGTGCGGAACGCCCCGGCGAAGGTACTACACTCGCCGAAGGACCCCGCGCGGCGTCTATCCTGTGAACTCCCCCAGGGCCGGAAGGCAGCAAGGGTCAATGGGCTCTGTCGGGTGCGCGGGGTCCCCCATGTTCGGGGCGCCGCACCGGAATCGACGAAAGGCTCATCGATGTCGTTCGACCTCCTCAGCCCTGACGAGCTGACCGCACTGCACGCGCGGCACCAGCAGGACTATGCACAGCTGCGGTCCAAGAAGCTGTCGTTGGACCTGACCCGCGGCAAACCCGCCCCGGAACAGCTCGACCTGTCCAACAGCCTGCTGAGCCTGCCCGGGAACGAGTTCCGCGACCCCGAGGGCATCGACACCCGCAACTACGGCGGCCTGCACGGCCTGCCCGGGCTGCGGGCCGTCTTCGCCGAACTGCTCGGCATCGGAGTGCCCAACCTGATCGCAGGCAACAACTCCAGCCTGGAGCTGATGCACGACATCGTCGCCTTCTCGATGTTGTACGGCGGCGTGGACTCCCCGCGGCCCTGGAAGGATGAGCCGGTCGTCAAGTTCCTCTGCCCGGTCCCCGGCTACGACCGGCACTTCGCCATCACCGAGGCGATGGGCATCGAGATGATCCCGGTCCGGATCCTCGAGGACGGTCCGGACGTCGACCTGATCGAAGGTCTGGTGGCCGGCGACCCGGCGATCAAGGGAATGTGGTCGGTGCCGGTGTTCGGCAACCCCACCGGCGTCACCTACTCCCGGGAGACGGTCCGCCGGCTCGTCCAGATGCGCACGGCGGCGCCCGATTTCCGGCTGTTCTGGGACAACGCCTACGCGGTGCACACCCTGACGCGCGACTTCGTCAGCCAGATCGACGTGCTCGGGCTGGCCGACACGGCCGGCAACCCCCACCGGCCGTACGTCTTCGCGTCCACCTCGAAGATCACGTTCGCCGGCGCCGGCGTCAGTTTCCTGGGCGGCTCGCCGGGCAACATCGGCTGGTACCTGCAGCACGCGGGCAAGAAGTCGATCGGCCCGGACAAGGTGAACCAGCTGCGGCACCTGCGCTTCTTCCGCGACGCCGACGGCGTGCGCCGCCACATGCTGCGTCACCAGCAGATCCTCGCGCCGAAGTTCGCGCTCACGCTGGAGATCCTTGAGCAGCGGCTCGGCGAGTCGAAGATCGCCTCGTGGACCGAGCCCAAGGGCGGCTATTTCATCAGCCTCAACGTGCTGCCCGGCACGGCCAAGCGGACGGTCGCCCTCGCCAAAGACGCCGGCATCGCGCTGACCGAGGCGGGCGCGTCATTCCCGTACCGCAACGACCCCAACGACGAGAACATCAGGATCGCGCCCACCTTCCCGTCACTGCCGGACCTGCGCGACGCGGTCGACGGGCTGGCGACGTGTGCGCTGCTGGCCGCGTCGGAGTCCGTGCTGACCTCCTCCGCATCAAGCCTGGGCTGACCGCGGACGCGCACGCGACGGCCAGCCCCACGGCTGTCGGCGTGCGTCGGTAACCTGCTGAGCGTGGCTCTCTACCGCAAATACCGGCCCGCAACCTTCGCCGAGGTGGTGGGGCAGGAGCACGTCACCGAGCCGCTGTCCGTCGCCCTGGAAGCCGGCCGGATCAACCACGCGTACCTGTTCTCCGGGCCGCGCGGGTGCGGTAAGACCTCGTCGGCGCGGATCCTGGCGCGGTCGCTGAACTGTGTGCAGGGTCCGACGTCCAATCCGTGTGGGGTGTGCGAATCGTGCATGGCGCTGGCACCCAACGCGCCCGGCAGCATCGACGTGGTCGAACTCGACGCCGCCAGCCACGGCGGCGTGGACGACACCCGCGAACTGCGCGACCGCGCCTTCTACGCGCCGGCACAGTCGCGGTACCGGGTGTTCATCGTCGACGAGGCGCACATGGTGACCACTGCGGGGTTCAACGCGCTGCTCAAGATCGTCGAGGAGCCGCCCGAGCACCTCATCTTCATCTTCGCCACCACCGAACCGGAGAAGGTGCTGCCGACGATTCGGTCACGCACCCACCATTACCCGTTCCGGCTGCTGCCGCCGAAGACCATGCGGACGCTGGTCGAGCGGATCTGCGCGCAGGAGGACGTCGTCGTCGACGACGCGGTCTATCCGCTGGTGATCCGGGCTGGCGGGGGCTCGCCCCGCGACACGCTCTCGGTGCTGGACCAGCTGGTGGCCGGGGCCGAGAACTCCCACGTCACCTACCAGCGGGCGCTCGGCCTGCTGGGCGCCACAGATGTCGCGCTGATCGACGACGCCGTCGACGCCCTGGCCGCCGGCGATGCCGCGGCGTTGTTCGGCGCCGTCGAGTCGGTGATCGACGCGGGCCACGACCCGCGCCGGTTCGCCACCGACCTGCTGGAGCGGTTCCGCGACCTCATCGTGCTGCGGGCGGTGCCCGATGCGATCAGCCGCGGCGTGGTGGACGCCCCAGAGGACGTCCTGGACCGCATGCGCGAGCAATCCGTCCGCATCGGGCCGGCGACGCTGACCCGTTACGCGGAGGTTGTGCAGGCCGGGCTGGGGGAGATGCGGGGCGCGACGGCTCCGCGGCTGCTGCTTGAAGTGGTGTGCGCCCGGCTGCTGCTGCCGTCGGCCAGTGACGCCGAGTCGGCGCTGCTGCAGCGCGTCGAGCGCATCGAGACCCGGCTCGACATGTCGATCCCGGGAGTGGACACCGCCCCGCCGGCCACGCGGGCCGTCCCGCCCGCGCCCCCGCGCCGGGCCGCCCCGGCCCCCAGGGCGGAATCCGCGGCCGAACCCGAGCGGGCGCCCACCCCGGTCGGCGAACCGACGCCCACACCGGCGGCGGGGCCGGTCGCGGCGCCCGCCGCCGGTGAGCCCAACGCGGCCGCGGTGCGAACCATGTGGCCGACCGTGCGCGACAAGGTCCGCCGACGCAGCCGCAGCACCGAGGCGATGCTGGCGGGCGCGACGGTGCGCGCCGTGGAGGGCAACACGCTGGTGCTCACCCACGAGTCGGCGCCGTTGGCCAGGCGCCTGTCCGAGCAGCGCAACGCCGAGGTCATCGCCGAAGCGCTCAAGGACGCCCTGGGCGTGAACTGGCGGGTGCGGTGCGAGACCGGCGCCCCGGTTCCCGTCGCGCCGGCGGCCCCGGAGGCGCAACCGATCGAACCCGGCGCGGCCCGGAATCAGCGGGACGAGGAGGAGCATATGCTCGCCGAGGCCGGCGGCGAACCGGCGGCGCCGCGCCGCGATCCCGAGGAGGTCGCGCTCGAATTGCTGCAGAACGAACTGGGCGCCCGCCGCATCGACGACTAGACGTCCGGCCTGCTTAAACCTGCCACCAGGGCCGCAGCGGCAGATCGTCGTCGCCCGACGCGTCGACCTTGGTCGCCAGCACGTGATGCAGCTGGAGGTTGTTCTGCTCGAAGGCCACCCGTGAGGCCGCCATGTACAGGCCCCACACCTTGGCGGTCGGCAGGCCGACCTCGGCGACCGCGTCGTCCCAGCGCCCGACCAGGTTGCGGCACCAGTCGCGCAGTGTCATCGCGTAGTGGTGCCGGAAGTTCTCCGAGTGCAGCACCTCGAAGCCGGCCTCCTGGATCTCGGTGGTGATGCGCCCGGAACCGGTCAGCTCCCCGTCCGGGAAGACGTAGCGGTCGGTGAATCCGCCCGCGAACGACGTCGACCGGTTGCCCCGTCGGGTGATGCAGTGATTGAGCAGCAGGCCGCCGGTGCGCAGCTTGGATCGCAGGAAGGCGAAGTAGGCCGGGTAGTTGCGCACGCCGATGTGCTCAGTCAGCCCGATCGAGGAGACGGCGTCGAACTGGGCCTCGGTCACGTCGCGATAGTCGGCGTGGCGCACCTCGGCCAGCCCGGCGAGTCCCTGCTCCGTGATCATCCGCTGCGCCCAGCTCGCCTGCTCGGCGGACAGGGTGGCCCCGACGGCGCGCACCCCGCGGCGCGCCGCGTAGCGCACCATGCCGCCCCACCCGCAACCGACGTCGAGCAATCGGTCACCGGGACGCAGCCGCAGCTTGTCGAAGATCAGCCGGTACTTGTTTTCCTGAGCCTCTTCCAGACTCGCGTCGGCGCGTGGATATACCGCGCAGGTGTAGGTCATCGACGGGCCGAGCACCCACTCGTAGAAGGTGTTGGAGACGTCGTAGTGGTGGTGGATGGCCTCGGCGTCGCGCGTCTTGCTGTGCATCAGGCCGTCGGCGACCCGGCGCCACCGGGGCGGCGTCTCCTGCGGCGGCGGCGGCACCGGCCGCAGGTGCTCGACGCCGAGCGACCGCACGACGTTGGCCATCACCCGCGCTGACGGGCGCTTGAACTGGACCCGGTCGGTCAGCGCCTTGAGCAGCTCGTAGGGGTCGCCGGGATGCACGCCGTAGACCTGCAGGTCGCCCGACACGTAGGCGCGGGCCAGGCCCAGCTCACCGGGGGCCGTGGCCAGATAGGTGGCGCCGCGGGGCGTCCGCAGATCCAGGCCGAGCGTCGCGTCGGCGTCGCCGGAAGCGCTGCCGTCGTAGGCGGTGAACTTCAGTGGATGCCGGCCCGTCGCGGCGAAGATCTCCAGGATCTGGGCCATGCTGAGTTTGCCCGTGGTGGTGCGGTGGGGTTCTCGGGTCTCCCGGATCGCTGTCATCGCCGTTGCACCGCCTTCGCGTAGAGGTCGAGTAGGCGAGCGTTGGGGTCGTAGGTCTTCTTGACCGTCTTGTAAGCCTCGCCACCGTAGCGGGCGTCGAACTCCTCGCGGGTGTAGAAGGAATCCGAGTACAGCGACTTGTGGCCGTCGAGTTCGCTCACCTTCGCCTCGATCATCCGGTTCGTTGCGCCCACGGGGTTTGCCCCGTTTCCAGCGGCCCCGGCCGGCACCGAGGACCAGAACCCGATGTTGACATAGGTGTGGTCCGGGCGCATCGGATACAGCGGCCAGCCGTCGCGGTCGCGCAGGCGCAGCGGGCAGAACCAGATCGGGGTGATCGGCACCGTGTGCAGGAACCAATCCAAGAACTCGGCGGCGTGTTCGATCGGTACCTCGACGTCCTGCACCACCCGCTCCCGCGGCGGGCCACCGCGGCGTCTGGCGATCCGGTCCGAAATGGCGAAGCGCTGGTCCAGCGCCACCAGCTTCGAGTAGACGCTGCTGCGGCGGTAGCGGCGCGGCCACCACCGCCGCAGCCGCGGATCCTGCACGCCGAACGCGCGGGAGCACCAGAACCAGTCGGTGTCCCAGCGCCAGAAGTAGTCGTGGATGGTCAGCCGGTCGTCCTTGGCGGCGTCCGGGCCCGCGGCGTCGTGCTGGATCGACCGATAGTAGATGTCCTTGCCGGTGTAGTCGCTGACCGGCCCCGGGGTAGATGTCTGCCGGCCGATGCTGAGGTAGCTCTCGTCCGGGCCGAACACCACGCCGTCGAGATAGTCGACGGGGGCGTCGCCGTATCCGCCGGTGTCGACGATGCGTTCGGCTGCGGCGACCATCTCCGTCAGCGAGTGGAACCGGATGTGCAGCAGCGCCACGAAGGGCGACACCGGCTCCAGCTCGATTCGGAGCCGAGTCGCATAGCCAAGGGTGCCATAGGAATTGGGAAACGCGCGGAAGAGGTCGGGATGCTGGCTGCGCGAGGTGGTGAGCAATTCGCCGCCGCCGGTGAAGATGTCCATCTCCAGCACCGATTCGTGGGGCAGCCCGTTGCGAAACGACGCCGACTCGATCCCCAGCCCGCTGACCGCGCCACCGAGGGTGATCGTCTTCAATTGCGGGACCACCAGCGGCGAAAGGCCGTAGCGCAGCGTCGCTGCGACCAGGTCCTCGTACGTGCACATGCCGGCGACATCGGCGGTGCGGGCCTCGGGGTCGACCCCGAGGACGTCGGTCAGCCCGGAGACGTCCAGCCCGCGCGCATCGCGTTTGGTGCGGGCGCGGAACAGGTTCGAGGTCGGTTTGGCAAGCCGCACGGCGGAGGTTGATGGGATGGATCGATAACTCGCCATCAACCGGTCGACGCCCGCGGTATAGGCCGAGAGTGCGGATCCAGGGATTGGCACCACATATACCCTAGTCTTCGGCGACTGCCCGTGCACCCGTGCGCGGGCGGCGCCACATCGAACACGACCACGAGGGGAAATCGCCTTGGGACAGGTGAGCGCAGCCAGCACGATCTTGGTCAATGCCGAGCCCGCGGCCACCCTTGCCGCGGTCGCGGATTATCAGACGGTACGCCCGAAGATCCTGTCCCCGCGGTACAGCCAGTACCAGGTGCTGCAGGGTGGGCAGGGCGCGGGCACGGTGGCCAAGTGGCGGCTGCAGGCGACCAAATCGCGGGTGCGCGAGGTGCAGGTCGACGTCGACGTCGCCGGCCACACCGTCATCGAGAAGGACGCGAACTCGTCGATGGTCATCAACTGGACCGTCGCTCCCGCCGGGCCCGGTTCCAGCGTCACCGTGAAGACCACCTGGAACGGCGCCGGCGGCGTCAAAGGGTTCTTCGAGAAGACCTTCGCGCCGCTTGGGCTGAAGAGGATTCAAGGCGAGGTGCTGGCGAACCTGAAGAAGGAACTGGAAGGCTAGCGCGCCTGGCCCTGAGTGGCCAGATAGCCCGCGACGCCGCGCACCACCGCGTCAGCGTACTTCTGACGGCCCTCGGCGGACTCCATCAGCGCCGAATCCGCGGGGTTCTTCATGTTGCCCAGTTCGACCAGGATGGACGGGTACTGCGCGAGGTTCAGTCCGGCCAGGTCCGAGCGCCCGTACAGCCCGTTCTGGCCGATGTAGTTGGCCGGCGGAATGCCCGAGGCCTGCAACTGGTCGCGCATGATCCGGGCGAACTGAACCGACGGCCCGGCCTGCACCTGGTTCAGGGGCGGGGCCGAATAATTGACGTGGAACCCGCGGCCGGATGGGGGGCCGCCGTCGGCGTGCAGGCTCACCACCGCGTTGGGGTGCAACGCGTTGGCCATCTCGGCGCGCTGGTCGACGCACGGTCCCAACGCGTTGTCGTTACCGCGTGACAGGGCGGTCCGAACGCCCAGCGCGTCCAGCTCGGCCCGGACCCGCAGCGCGGTGTCCCAGGTGAACGCGTGCTCCGGGTAGCCGGTGTTGGTCGTCGTCCCGCTGGCCTGACAGTCCTTGGTACCGCCGCGGCCCGTCGGCACCTGGCGGCTGATCGAGGCGTCGTTGGCGCCGTTGTGGCCGGGATCGATGAAGACGACCATGCCGGCGATGTTGGACGGGGCCCCCCACGCGACCCGGGCCGCGGTCGGGACCGGGACGGCCGCCGCCGCCGCGGCCACCAGCGCCGCGACCGTCGTTTTGAGCCCGACACGCCTGCTCACTCGTAGGTCCACCACGTCACCGTAACCGCGGGCGGTCTACGCTGGGGTTTCAAACCGCCCGACACCCACAGGCGAAACCAACTCGATACCGAGATGCGAGGGGATTGTCATGCAACCCGGAGGCGATATGTCCGCACTGCTCGCCCAGGCGCAGCAGATGCAGCAGAAGCTACTGCAGGCCCAGCAACAGCTCGCCAACGCCGAGGTGCACGGTCAGGCCGGCGGCGGCCTGGTCAAGGTCGTCGTCAAAGGCAGCGGGCAGGTGGTGGCGGTGCAGCTCGACCCCAAGGTCGTCGACCCCTCGGACATCGAGACCCTGCAGGACCTGATTGTCGGCGCCATGGCCGACGCGTCCCAGCAGGTCACCAAGATGGCGCAGGAACGGCTGGGGGCGCTGGCCGGCGGCATGGGCGGTGCCCCGCCGGCCCCGCCGACCCGGACGCTGGAGCTGTAGACCCCGCGCCGGCATGTTCGAGGGACCCGTCCAGGATCTGATCGACGAGTTGGGCAAGCTGCCGGGGATCGGCCCCAAGAGCGCCCAGCGGATCGCCTTTCATCTGCTGTCGGTGGAACCGGCCGACATCGACCGCCTGACCGCGGTGCTCTCCCGGGTGCGCGACGGCGTCCGATTCTGCGCGGTGTGCGGCAACGTCTCCGACGGCGAGCGCTGCCGGATATGTTCCGATCCCCGCCGGGACGGCTCGCAGGTGTGCGTCGTCGAGGAGCCCAAGGACGTCCAGGCCGTCGAGCGCACCCGCGAATTCCGCGGCCGCTACCACGTTCTGGGCGGCGCGCTGGATCCGCTGTCCGGAGTGGGGCCCCACCAGCTGCGCATCCGCGAGCTGCTGAGCCGCATCGGTGAACGCGTCGACGACGTCGACATCACCGAGGTGATCATCGCGACCGACCCCAACACCGAGGGGGAGGCGACGGCCACGTATCTGGTCCGGATGCTGCGCGACATTCCCGGCCTGATGGTCACCCGGATCGCATCCGGGCTGCCCATGGGCGGCGATCTGGAGTTCGCCGACGAGCTCACGCTGGGCCGCGCGCTCGCCGGTCGCCGGGCGATGGTCTGACACGGCGGACCACGACGTCGGCGGCCGGCTTGACGGGCCTAACGCGCCGCCAGTCGTTCGCGGCGCAGCATCGTGACCTCGGGCAGGTCCAGCGGCGCCAGCTCGCCCACCACCCGACTCAGCAGCAGGTCGGCCAGCTCGGGGTTGCGGGCCAGGCACGGCCCGTGCATGTAGGTCGCGACGACACTGCCCTGCACCGCGCCGTCGAAGCCGTCGCCGCTGCGGTTGCCGGCGCCCCGGACCACTGCGCCCAGCGGCGACGCCGCGGGACCCAGCACGGTGCCGCCGCGGTGGTTCTCGAAGCCGGTCAGCGGCTGCGTCAAGCCGGCCGGCAGTGGCGTGCTCACCAGCTCGCCGATGGTGCGCGCCGCCTGCGGCGAAGTGCTCGCATCCAGCAGACCCACCCCGTCGACGCGCTCGCCGGCCGCCGTCTCGTACCACCGCCCGAGCACCTGCATGGCCGCGCAGATGGCCAGCACGGGCGCGCCCCGCGCCGCCGCGCGCTGCAGCCCCGGGTAGCGCAGCAGATGCCGGGTGGCCAGCCGCTGCGCGTAGTCTTCCGCCCCACCCAGGGTGTACAGGTCCAGCGACTCCGGCACCGGATCGGCCAGCGTGATCTCGACGATCTCGGCGGCGATGCCCCGCAGCCGCAGGCGTTGCCGCAGCACCACCGCGTTGCCGCCGTCACCGTAGGTGCCCATGACGTCCGGCAGCACCAGCCCGATCCGCACGATCGAGTCAGCCATGGCGCGCCAGCGCCCGCTGCAGCTGCAAAAACGCGGTGTAGTTGGCGACGACCTCGACGCGCCCGGGCGGGCAGGACGCGATGGCGGCCATGGTGTCGTGCACCAACGTGTGCTCGACACCGGCATACCCGAGGCGCACCGCGAGGTCGGTGCCGCGTTCCCCGGCGGCGACGACGGCGGTGTTCTCGAAGTGCTCGAACCGGACGTCCCACAGCCACGACAGGTCCTCCCCGTCGGGCACCTGCCCGTTGACCGCGATGATGACGCCGGTCGCGTGCTTGTCCACCATCGACAGCGACTCCGACCAGCCGGCCGGGTTCTTGGCCAGCAGCAGCCGCACCTCGTGGCGGCCGACGCGCACGGTCCGGTACCGCCCGGCGACCTCGTCGACCCCCGACACCGCGGCCAGCGCACGCACCGGATCGGCGCCCAGCGTGACGGCGGCGGCCACCGCCTGCGCGGCGTTGCCGCGGTTCACCGCGCCCGGCAGCGCCAGCCGCATCGGCAGGGCCAAGCCGCCCGGCCCGTAGAGGATCTGGTCGTCGAACCACCACTGCGGGCTGGGCCGCTTGAAATCCGCACCGGTGGAATACCAGTGACCCTTCTCGCGGACGATCACCTCGCCGCTTCGCGGGCAGCTGACCGAGTCGTTCGCCCACGCACCTCCGGCGGCCACCCACACGACGTTCGGGCTGTCGTAGGCGGCAGAGGTCATCAGCACGTCGTCGCAGTTGGCGACGACCACCGCCGCGGGGTGGCGGGCCAGGCCGGCCCGCAGTGCCCGTTCGATGACGTTGATCTCGCCGACGCGGTCCAGTTGATCGCGCGACAAATTGAGGAGGACGACGACGGCGGCCTCCACCGCGTCCAGGACGTGCGGGACGTGCATCTCGTCGACTTCCAGCACCGCCAGTTCGGCGTCGCGGTCGGCGGCCAGCGCGGCCACCAGGCCGGCGTCCATGTTGGCGCCTTCGGCGTTGGTCGCCACGGGGCCGACGGACCCCAGCGCCGCCGCCGTCATCCGGGTGGTGGTCGACTTGCCGTTCGTCCCGGTGACCACGACCGTGCGCCGGCCCGCGCCGAGCTGGCGCAGCACCGAGCGGTCCAGCGTCATCGCGACGAGGCCGCCGATCATGGCCCCCGCCCCGCGGCCGGTGATCCGCGACGCCCGGCGCGCGACGGATCCCGCGGCGAGGGCCAGGCGCGCGCGGGTGGTGATCACCCCGGCAGTTTAAGGGCGACACGGCGGTGAGCGATCGGGCGATGTCGGCCCGGTGTGCCATCCTGTCGTTCATGAACCCGGTTTCTTGGGGCCGGCCGGCCGGCGAGCCGGCCGGCGGGTGGGCGGTCGTCGATGTCGAGACCTCCGGGTTTCGCCCGGGCCAGGCTCGCATCATCAGCCTCGCCGCGCTGGGTTTGGACGCCGACGGGCGGGTGGAGCAGTCGGTGGTGAGCCTGCTCAACCCGGGCGTGGACCCGGGCCCCACCCACGTGCACGGCCTGACGTCCGCGATGCTCGAGGATCAGCCGCGGTTCGCCGACATCGCCGGCGACGTGGCCGCGGTGCTGCGTGGCCGCACGCTGGTGGCGCACAACGTCGCGTTCGACTACGCGTTCCTGGTCGCCGAGGCCGAGCTCGCCCGAACCGAGCTTCCCGTCGACGCCGTCATGTGCACCGTCGAGTTGGCTCGTCGGCTGGATCTCGGCATCGATAACCTGAGGCTGGAGACGCTGGCGGCGCACTGGGGCGTGATCCAGCAGCGCCCGCACGACGCGTTCGACGACGCCGTGGTGCTGACCGGCGTGCTGGCGTCGGCGCTGCGGCGGGCCCGCGAACGTGATGTGTGGCTGCCGGTGCGTCCGGTCACCCGGCGCCGGTGGCCCAACGGCCGCGTCACCCACGACGAGCTGCGGCCGCTCAAGGCGCTGGCCTCGCGGATGCCGTGTCCCTACCTCAACCCGGGGCCGTTTGTGCAGGGCAGGCCGTTGGTGCAGGGCATGCGGGTGGCGCTGGCCGCCGAAGTCAGGCGCACCCATGAGGAGCTCGTCGAGCGGATCCTGCACGCCGGGCTGGCCTACAGCGACACCGTCGACCGGGAAACCTCGCTGGTGGTCTGCAACGATGCGGCCCCCGAGCAGGGCAAAGGCTATCTGGCGCGGCAACTGGAGGTGCCGGTGGTCACCGACGCCGAATTCATGGACTGCGTCGGCGCCGTCGTCGGCGGTACGAACACCGAGCAATTCACCGACGCCTCCGCGCTGGCCGCGCAGCTCGCCCTGTTCTGACCGCCGTCGGTTCGGAGCCCTGCTCTTCAGCGGGAGGCGCGGTTGACCGCCGATACGACCGCGCGCAGGGACGCGACGGTGATCGACGACGCGATCCCCACCCCCCACACGGTCCGGCCGGCCACATGGTCCGATGCGTGCCGACCCGCTTCGCCCGGCGCCGCCGCACCCGCGGTCGTCACGGACGCCTCCACATAAGCCGCGGCCTGCGCGTCGCCGCCGGCGCTCATCGCGTGCTCGGAGTAGTCGAGCACGGCCACCCGGAACCCGACGCTCCCCAGCGCGTCGACGAAGGCCGCCAGCGGGCCGTTGCCCACGCCGCTGATCTCGGTCTCCACCCCGTCGACCTTCACGGTCGCGGTGATGCTGGTCGTCCCGCCGTCGTCCTCAGAGGCCTCCACGCGTTGGCGGATCCGCTCCAGGGGCCGCACCGGTGCGAGGTACTCCTCGGAGAAGGCCTCCCACATCGCCTTCGGCGAGACCTCGCCGCCCTCGCCGTCGGTGATCTTCTGGATGACCCGAGAGAACTCGATCTGCAACCGGCGCGGCAGCGCCAAGCCGTGGTCGGTCTTCATGATGTAGGCGACTCCGCCCTTGCCGGACTGCGAGTTGACGCGGATCACCGCCTCGTAGGTGCGCCCGACGTCTTTGGGGTCGATCGGCAGGTACGGCACCTGCCAGAGGATGTCCGCGACATCCGCGTCGGCTTCGTCGGCGGCGATCTTCATCGCGTCCAGGCCCTTGTTGATGGCGTCCTGGTGGCTGCCGGAGAACGCGGTGTAGACCAGGTCGCCACCGTAGGGGTGACGTGCGGGCACCGGGAGCTGGTTGGAGTACTCCACGGTGCGGCGCACCTCGTCGATGTTGGAGAAGTCGATCTGCGGGTCGACCCCGCGGGAGAACAGGTTGAGTCCCAGGGTCACCAGGCACACGTTGCCGGTGCGCTCACCGTTGCCGAACAGGCAGCCCTCGATCCTGTCGGCGCCCGCCTGGTAGCCCAGCTCGGCCGCGGCGACGGCGGTTCCGCGGTCGTTGTGCGGGTGCAGGCTCAGGATGACGGAGTCACGACGCGCCAGGTTGCGGCTCATCCACTCGACGGAGTCGGCGTACACGTTGGGCGTGGCCATCTCCACGGTGGCCGGCAGGTTGAAGATGATCGGGTTGTCGGGGGTGGGCGCGATGATCTCCCCGACGGCGTCGCAGACGTCCCGGGCGTACTCCAGTTCCGTGCCGGTGTAGGACTCCGGCGAGTACTCGAACCGCCACCGGGTGCCGGGGTACCTGGCGGCCTCCTCGACGCACTTGCGGGCGCCGTCGGTCGCGATCGCCTGCACCGCGGCCCGGTCGGCGCGGAATACCACGCGGCGCTGCAGGATCGACGTCGAGTTGTAGAAGTGCACGATCACCTGCCGCGCGCCCTCACAGGCGAGGAAGGTCCGCTCGATCAGCTCCGGGCGGCACTGCGTGAGCACCTGGACGGTGACGTCGTCGGGAATGACGCCCTCGGTGATGATCGCGCGGACGAAGTCGAAGTCGGTCTGGCTGGCCGACGGGAAGCCGACCTCGATCTCCTTGTAGCCCATGTTCACCAGCAGGTCGAACATCCGACGCTTGCGGGCCGGGCTCATCGGGTCGATCAGCGCCTGATTGCCGTCGCGCAGGTCGACCGCGCACCACAACGGGGCGCGGTCGACGACGCGGTCGGGCCAGGTGCGGTCGGGGAGCCGGATGGGCTCGACCTCCTGGGCGAACGGCCGGTACCGGTGGACGGGCATCGAGGAGCCGCGTTGCGGATTCCAGGGGGCTTGGCCGGGTGCGGGCGGGCCCGCGGGCGTGATGATGGCGCGAGAAGACGTGTACGCGTCGGGATCCGACGGTGGGGTGTTGGTCACGGTGATTGCTCCGGGGCTGTCAGAAGGAACTCAGACCGGCACATCGCGAACACCCGCGACGGGAAGCCGGTCTAGATTAGACCCCGTCGCGGCGTCCGAGGAGGAGCACCCGCTGCACGAGCGCAACTCTACCGCGCCGACCCCGCGTGCCAAAACCAGGAGGAATACGCGGATCCGCGAACACGTATTCTGTGGTGGACTCAGACCGGGCGCGGACTGCGCCGGGGCCGGAAGGGCGGGCAAAGAGCAGTGGCACTCGTCGTGCAGAAATACGGTGGATCGTCGGTCGCCGACGCCGACCGGATCCGTCGGGTCGCCGAGCGCATCGTCGAGACCAAAAAGCAGGGCAACGACGTGGTCGTGGTGGTCTCGGCGATGGGCGATACCACCGACGACCTGCTGGACCTGGCCCAACAGGTGTGCCCCGTCCCGCCGCCGCGCGAACTGGACATGCTGCTGACGGCGGGCGAGCGGATCTCCAACGCGCTGGTTGCCATGGCGATCGAATCGCTCGGCGCGAACGCCCGCTCGTTCACCGGCTCGCAGGCCGGCGTCATCACCACCAGCACCCACGGTAACGCGAAGATCATCGACGTCACGCCCAGCCGGGTGCAGTCCGCGCTCGACGAGGGCCGGATCGTGCTGGTCGCCGGGTTTCAGGGCGTCAGCCAGGACACCCGGGACGTCACCACGTTGGGCCGCGGCGGGTCGGACACCACGGCCGTCGCCCTGGCCGCGGCACTGCAGGCCGATGTTTGCGAGATCTACACCGATGTGGACGGCATCTTCAGCGCGGACCCCAGGATCGTGCGCGACGCCCGCAAGCTCGACACGGTGACGTTCGAGGAGATGCTCGAAATGGCGGCCTGCGGGGCCAAGGTCCTGATGCTGCGCTGCGTCGAATACGCGCGCCGCTACAACCTCCCGGTGCACGTTCGCTCGTCGTACTCGGACAAGCCGGGCACCGTCGTCGTCGGATCGATCAAGGACAAGCCAATGGAAGACCCCATCCTGACCGGAGTCGCGCACGATCGCAGCGAGGCCAAGGTGACCGTCGTCGGGATCCCCGACATCCCGGGCTACGCGGCCAAGGTGTTCCGCGCCGTCGCCGACGCCGAGGTCAACATCGACATGGTGCTGCAGAACGTCTCGAAGGTCGAGGACGGCAAGACCGACATCACCTTCACCTGCTCTCGCGACAGCGGACCCACCGCGGTGTCCAAGCTGAACACGCTCAAGGAGGAGATCGGGTTCACCCAATTGCTCTACGACGACCACATCGGCAAAGTGTCGCTGGTCGGCGCGGGCATGCGCAGCCATCCCGGGGTGACGGCAACCTTCTGTGAGGCCCTGGCCGAGGTGGGCGTCAACATCGAGCTGATCTCCACCTCCGAGATCCGGATCTCGGTGCTGTGCCGCGACACCGAGCTGGACAAGGCCGTGGTGGCGCTGCACGAGGCGTTCGGGCTCGGCGGCGAGGAGCCCGCGGCGGTGTATGCCGGGACGGGCCGGTAGGTGGGCGTGGCCGGCCTGTCTGTCGGCGTCGTGGGTGCCACCGGCCAGGTGGGCCAGGTGATGAGGACGCTGCTCGAGCAGCGCGACTTTCCGGCACGCACGGTGCGGTTCTTCGCCTCGGCCCGCTCGCACGGGCGCAAGCTGGAGTTTCGCGGCCGGGAAATCGAGGTCGAGGACGCCGGGACGGCGGACCCGGCGGGCCTGGACATCGCGCTGTTCTCCGCCGGCAAGGCGATGTCACTGGTGCAGGCGCCGCGGTTCGCCGCAGCCGGAGTGACGGTGATCGACAACTCCTCGGCGTGGCGCAAGGACCCCGATGTGCCGTTGGTGGTGTCGGAGGTGAACTTCGAACGGGATGCGCATCGCCGACCCAAGGGCATCATCGCCAACCCGAACTGCACCACGATGGCAGCGATGCCGGTGCTCAAGGTGTTGCACGACGAGGCCGGACTGACCCGGTTGGTGGTGTCGAGCTATCAGGCGGTCTCCGGCAGCGGCGTGGCCGGCGTGGAGGAGCTGGCAGGCCAGGTGCGCGCGGTCGTCGACGACGCCGAGCAGCTGGTGCACGATGGCGGTGCGGTGACGTTCCCGGCGCCGAAGACCTATGTCGCGCCAATCGCGTTCAACGTGGTGCCGTTGGCCGGATCGCTGGTGGACGACGGTTCCGGGGAGACCGACGAAGACCAGAAGCTGCGCTTCGAAAGCCGCAAGATCCTCGGTATTCCTGACCTGGCGGTCAGCGGCACATGCGTGCGGGTCCCGGTGTTCACCGGGCACTCTCTGTCGATCAACGCCGAATTCGCCCGGCCGCTGTCGCCGGAGCGGGCCGCGGATCTGCTGGACGGCGCGCCGGGCGTCAGGGTGGTCGACGTGCCGACCCCGCTGGCGGCCGCAGGCGTCGACGAATCGCTGGTCGGCCGCATCAGGCGGGATCCGGGGGTGCCCGACGGCCGCGGGCTGGCGCTGTTCGTGTCGGGGGACAACCTGCGCAAGGGAGCGGCGTTGAACACGATTCAGATCGCCGAGTTGCTGGCCGCCCAGCGGTGATCCGCGGGTGAGTTCCGCCCACACCCTGGTCGCGCGGTGCTCACCGCTGTTTGCTTCCCTGTTCGTGCTGCCAGGGTGTTGGGTCGCCCATGCGGATCCGCCGGCGCCGGTGCCGACCCCGGTCCTGGCGCCGCTGGCCCCGGGGCAGGTGTTGCGGATCGGTCCGACGGCCGGCACCGGCACCCCGACCGGCGACTATGGGATCGGCGCCACCGACCTGTGTGAGTTCGTCGAGTTTCCCAGCGAGGTGCTGCAGGTGTGCGGCGACAGCTTCGCCGGACAGGGTATCGGCTTCGGCGGCTGGTACGCCCCGGTCGCCCTGCACGTCGACACCGCTTCCGTCGACGACCCCGCCGGCGTGCGCTACACCGGGGTCGACGGGCTCACCAGACCCCTGTTGGCCGATCGGCCCCCGCCGGGCGAGTCGCAGCTGCCCGCCGGGGTGGTGCAGATCAACCGGCGCAACTATCTGATGGTGACCACCGCCAGGGACCTGGAGCCGATCAGCTCCCGGCTGGTGGCGGTCGATCCGTCGCACCCCGGCTGGCGGACGGTGCCGGGGTCCCGGCGGGACGCATCCTACCGGGGCGGCGCGCAGACGCAGATCAGCGGCTACTACGACCCGATCCCCACCCCGGATTCACCCCGCGGATGGGTCTACATCGTGGCCGACAGCTTCACCCGCCGGGACCCGGTGCTGCTCTACCGGGCCACGCCGCAGACGTTCACCGATCGGTCCCAGTGGCAGGGTTGGGCGTCCGGGCCGGGCGGGGGGTGGAACAAGCCGCCGACACCGTTATGGCCCGACAAGGTCGGCGAGATGTCCATGCGGCAGATCGACGGCAAGACGGTGCTGTCGTATTTCAACGCGGCCACCGAGAACATGGAGGTCCGGGTGGCCAACGACCCGACGTCGCTGGGTGATGCCCCGGTGACGACCGTGGTGCAACACGACGACTGGCCCGAACCCGCGGACAGCCTCCCGCCGCCGTTCGACAACCGGCTCGCCCAGCCCTACGGCGGCTACATCTCGCCGGGTTCGACCCTGGACGAGCTGCGCATCTTCGTCAGCCAGTGGGACACCCGGGCCCGGGCGACCGCGCCGTACCGGGTGATCCAATTCGCCGTCAACCTGTTCAAGCCGGACTAGTTCTCCAGGGGCGACACCCCGCGGTGGCGGGTGAAAATGTGTCGCCGGGTCGCCCGGGGTTGGTGGTGGCCGCTGCACGGCGGTGGTGTCTCGGCGCGTCTTGGAGGAGACTGATCGGGTGTTTCCGGTCGACCTAGCTGGTACTCGACCGCCATCGGTCCGATGAACGAATGAAGAGCAATGGTGCATGGTGCAAACGTGCACATCTGCCGCCGATCACACATCGGCCGCGCCGCTGGCAACCCGGATGGCGCGGCGCTTCATGAGCACGGCGAAAGCGATCACAGTCGCGGTCATGCGGCGTTGGGCCTGATCCACCCCGGTGGTGCCAGTAGCGGTAATCGTTGTGGCGGTGGCGGCTTATCTTGTGCACCGGCGCGGCACGCACGAACGACTCGGCTCGGTGCTGGATTCTGTGCTGGTCGCCGCGGATGCCGTGCTTGACCCGGATCAGACCCGCACTCCACGGCACCGCACCCTGCTCCGTCGTGGTCGACACGCACTGATGAACCGGCTGACTCGCGACGCTATCGCTCGCCGGCGCGGGGTGAGGACACCTGACGGGTCAACAGCGGCCGCTGCCGGGACTGGACCCACACTGTCCGGGTGCGACCACGTTTCCGAGGATCGGATCGCGCCCGAGTGAGTTTTGGAACACGTTCCCGTCCGGTCAGCTGCTTTGGGGCACCGTGCGCGCAACCTCGAACGCCAGGCAGAGTTCTGAGAGCTCCCTGGGCACGCTCAGCGATCGGCCGGTGCGCTCTTCGATGCGTCGAAGTCGGTTTCGCACGGTGTTCGGGTGGCAGAAAAGCGTGGCCGCAGCTCTCGGGATCGACCCGTCGTTGTCCAGCCACGCCCAGAACACATCCAGTAGTCGCCGCTTTTCTTCGTCGTCCACGTCGGCGAAAGATCCCAGCGAGATCTCGGCCAGTTTTCTAGTGATTTCGGGAGCGCTCACGGCGGCGACAGAGAGCACCGAGTCGTCAAAAAGCGTGACAAAAGTGCCATCGTCGGGACGGCACGCCAGGGCGACGCGCGCGTAGCGCAGGGATATCGCCGTGTCCGCCAAGTTGTCGAACCTGGGGCTTACGCCACACTTGGTGGTGGCGATGCGGCCCAGCAGCGCGAGCACCTCGGTCAGTGCGGCATCCGATGCGATGTGCGCGATTCCGATCTGCAAATCCGGCAGCAGGCGCCAGGCGGAGTGCACTTCGATGTCGCCCAACAGCTGCGCTATCGCGGGTAACGCCTGGTCGCCGATCCTCGGCAGCTCCGCGGCCACCACGATGTACGGCCCCTTTGTCGGGATGTGCAGCAGTTTGGCCACCTCCCACAGCGAGTAGTCTCCGAGCGGCTGACCCGCCAGGAGCGCCTCGGTCAGTGGCGCTCGCTTGGCCGCATCCTCGACGATCTGCGCCGTCGCCCGTTCGTGATAGGCGACGGTCATCGCTTCGGTATAGAGGTCTTGCGCCTGCCAGAGCTTCGACGTAGCAGCCAGTTGTGCCGAATCGCCGACTCCCCGGTCTCCGGCGAGTTCCACCATTGCGCTCCATGCAGTGTGACCGGCGACTCGGAAGGCGGCCATGACATCGGGCAACGGGACTCCGGCGGCCGCCCGTCGGTGCCCGGTCGCGATCGCCGGCGAAGTCTCGAACATCTCGCCCGTTTGCAAGGCCAGGAAGACGAACCGCAGATTGCTCTTCGAAGATTCGGCCAGATCATGCTCCGGCACGATCCGACCATCCCGATAGAACTCAACCTGGGCACGAACGGATTCGACGACTCGCTGGGTGAGCCCGTCTATCCGGGAACTCAGGACCGCGCCGATCTCAGCGACCTGCGCATCGACATCACCGGCCATAGCCGGAAATGTTAGCTGGCCCCCGCTGTAATGCCCCTCGTTGGATCTCCCGCGCTGGTTGTCCCTTGTTGGAGCTACATTTCCATAGGTAGGTTTTCGGATCGCACGACCGCCCCGCAACGGAATCGCCGGCCAGCCGTCCCGGAACGAGCCGCGGAGACGGCGCACGATCCCCCTTGTTAGCGGTCACAACAAAGATTCAAATACATGTAAATCGACACATTGACCCCGGCGCCTCGACTTGGATAAATTTTCAGCGGCGGCGAGAGCAGCCAGATCGTTATGACAAGAGACTCGGAGTCAGGCGGTAATACATGTCCACAGAAGCTTCGAAAAACAATATCCACGCTCAGCTGAGCAGCCTCAAGAATAGCTTCGACGACACACTCGCGGCGATTGCCCAAGCCCAGAAGGAAACTCACGCCGAATTGCAGAGCCGCATCAGCGAGGCAGCGGCAGCTGCGGAGGCAACGGCGGCAAAGCTGGAACAAAAGGCGTCCGATGCCTCGGATACGGCCAAGTCGAAATGGCAACAGTTACGGGTGTCCACCAGGCAGAAGAAGGACGAGATCGCGCAGAAGATCAAGGATCGCCAGGAGACGCGGGACGCGAAGTTCGCTCAGAGGGAAGCCGAGCGCGCAGAACAGTATGCAATCGATTCCATCGACTTCGCCTACGCAGCAATCCAGGAAGCTGAACTCGCGATTCTCGACGCCATCGACGCCCGTTTGTACGCCGACGAATTCGATATCACAAACACTTAAACAAACAAGGAGCCACAAGCAGAG
>CAYVQQ010000011.1:22136-25952 GCA_964453085.1 uncultured Mycobacterium sp. | reverse complement strand
GTGCGGACGTCGGTTATCGCGGTGGCCGTGCAGCTGCGCGGGCCGGGATCGAAGACCGCAAGCTCGCCGAACGCGTCCCTCGGGCCCCGGATCCCGTGCAGATTCTCCCGGCCGCCCGGGCTTCGCAGGCTGATCTTCACCGTGCCCGAGACGATGACGTACACCCGATCACCCGGGTCGCCCTGGGCGAAGATCGTTTCGCCTGAACCGAATTCGGCCGGGTGCAACTGCCGGACCAGCGCCGACACCGCGGAGGGCTCGACGAAGCCCAGGATTCCGGCGCTGCTCAGGAACCCAGCGAGGACCCGGACGTCGTCACCGGCGGGCGCATCGGGTGCGGCGATCATCGGAGCCAGTCGTGCTCATACGGTCAGGAAGACCAGGCGGAAATTGCCGACCTGCAGCTCGTCGCCGCTGGACAGCACCGCCGAGTCGACCGGCTGCCTGTTCACATACGTGCTGTTGAGGCTGCCGAGGTCCACCACACAGAACGCGCCGGCGCAGTCGTCCTTGCGAATTTCGGCGTGCCGGCGGCTGACGGTGATGTCGTCGAGGTAGATGTCGCTGGCGGGGTGGCGGCCGATGGTCGCGACCGGTCCTTCCACCCGGAACTGCGCTCCGGCGTTGGGGCCGCGCTTGACCACCAGCAGGGCCGACCCGCGCGGCAACTCCTCGACTTCGGCGTCGGCGGCCAACCACACGGACTCGTCGTGCACGTCGGCGAGTGAGGCCAGGTGGGCCGTATTGTCGTCGGCCGCGTGGCCCCGCTCGCTCATGTCAGGCACGGCGGGCCGGAGGCGGATCACGCGGCGGCCCGTGGGCGGTTCGGCAGCTCCCTGGCAGCCGGCGACGTCGGGCGATCCGCCGCGGGCTTCCAGCCGACGTAGGTCAGGTACAGCCCGACGAAGGCAAACGCGACGCACAGCGAGACCCACAGGCCCTGAGCGCCGATCATGCTGTTCGCCAGGGAGACGAAGGCTTTGGGAAAGGCCAGCAGCAGCAGCCCGCGCAGGGTGATCAGCCAGCCCAGCAGCGAGATGGTGATGGCGGCCGCGCCGTGCCAATACTGGTGGGTCGCGACGACGAACAGGCCGAACAGCAGCACGAACGCGCCGGTGACCCACGTCCACAGCGAATTCGCCTCGAACTGCGCCAGCAGCGCCTGCATGTCCGACGCGCGCGCCACGGCGGTGACGTCGATGATGACGAGAAACAGGCCGAGCACACGTGCGAATATCCGGGTCCTGGCCTGCGATTCCGGTGAAGCGTTCATTGTCGTGCCTCCGTGTGATATAGGTCCTACACCTGAATCCGACCACCCGGCAGCGCGCCCGGCTAGGGACTGAAGTCCCGTCCGCGTGGACCTACGACCCTGCCCCGGCGGGTCGCGGCGGCGCATCATCGTCTCCAGCAACAACCGATCAAGGAGTCGAGGAGTCGATGATGAAGGCAAACGTGGGCGACTGGCTCGTGATCAAGGGCACGACCACCGAATCGGTGGATCAGCGCGGCCTGATCACCGAAGTGCACGGACCGGATGGCGCCCCGCCCTACGTGGTGCGCTGGCTGGCCAACGGTCATGTCGCGACGGTGTTTCCGGGTTCGGACGCCCTGGTCGTCACCGCGGCCGAACAGGAGGAGGCCGATGAACGGGCGCGGCAGCGGGTCGACGCCGCCCGTTCTCACACCGGCGCCACGAACCCCAACGTGTAGAAACCGGCCGGGTCCGGCGCGGACGGGCCGGATCAGGGCTTGATGCGGATCGGTCCCGGTGACCACCAGCCGGTGCGGGTCGCGGTGCCCAGGTCCAGCCGGGCGGGACGCGCCTCGGCGATGGTGTCGAACTTGCGTAGCGAACCCCAGTCCCGGCCCCAGTCGTGGGACAGGTACGTCGACATCACGTGGGCACGCAGCAGCAGGTCGGTGATCCCGAGCAGCCCGCCGTTGACGCCGTCCTCCCAGGTGTCGGTGTCCTGTTTCTTGGCGTTGTAGTCCGGCGTGATGCGGAACTTCGGGACCTCGGTGACACCGTTGACGTGCAGCATCGGGTGCTGGCACGGGAATGCCAGCCCGACCGCCCAGTCCATCAGCACCGGCTGCGACGAGCCGACGTATTCCTGCACGGAGCGCAGCTCCGGCACCCGAGGCGGGGTCACCGCCACCCAGTCGTCCGGCGTGAGCGAGAGGTCCTCGGCCACCAGCCGGACCGCGACGGCGTCGGGGGGCACCTGGGACCGGGCGAAGCGCAGGTTGCGCCACACCTTGGGTTGCTCGCCGTAGAGGTCGTAGGGCACCAGTCGGCCGGCCGGCACGATGCCGGTGGTGGGGTCGGCGCCGGGGCCGGGCCTGCCGTACTCCAACACGACGGTCTGCCCGGCGGTGTGCCCGTGCAGGATGCTGTTGCCGGTGATCCTGCCCGCGGCGGTCACCACCAGCAGGGGGTGCCCGGCGTCCGGCTTGGGCAGCCGATACCACGCCGAGGTGAGCCTACTCTGTTGCTGCGGGCCGGTCGTGTAGCTGCCCGCCAGCGGAACCCGGTCCGGGTCCAGGCCGTAGGGTAGCGGCAGCATCGATCCGTTGATCCCCGGCGACTTCAGCTTGGTGGGTCCGAACCAGTCGTAGTCGGTGCCCGGCTGCGGGACCGCCGTCTCCCGGACCGCCTCGGCGAGGGTGCGCTCCGGGACGCCGTTGGCGCTGAAGCCGGTGGGGTCGACCCCGCCCAACGGGCCCAGCGGGCCGTAATCGCCGGGCAGGGGCGTCATGAAGCCGGCGTTGCTGTCCGGCTCGACGAGGACGTCGTCGGCCAGGCCGCAGCCCCCGGAGAATTCCCGCAGGTTGTCCCAGGCGTTGGAGTAGGTGGGGTATTGGCGCACGATCCCGGCGACCATCGACGCGACGAACACCAGCGCCATCAACCCGGCCGCGACCGGCACCGGTGCGGCCGTCACCGCCCGCGCCAGCCGGCCCTCCCCGTGCTCCCGCGATGCGAAATGCAACCTCACCGCCCACAGGGCCACGGCCGCGAACACCACGAAAATCATCGCGCTGACGCTGATCCCGCCGATCCTGGGCATGACGTTGTTGAACGGGACGCCGTAGCTCGAGACGTACCACCAGCCGTTGGTGGTGGCAAAGCACAGCGCCAGCACGAACAGCAGCGCCGCCAGGAACGCCATCCGGTTGCGTGACCAGCGCAGCACCGGGCGTGACACGAGCACCGTGGTGAGCGCGGCCATCGCGGCACCGACCGCGGCGAACAACCCGAAGTGGTGGACCCACTTGGTGGGGGTGAACATCAGGAAGAACATGGTCGCGAAGATGACGCCCATCAGCCGCCAGGCCGGCCCGCGGGCCACACCGGGGACGCGCTTGCGCCGCAACATGATGAACACGGCGGTGAACAGGCACAGCGCGGTGATCAGGAAGCCGAACCGGCGCGACAGCGAGCCGTCGACGGTGGGCAGGATCAGGTAGTAGTACCGCAGGTTCTCGGTGTACCAGGCCTGACTCGGGCCGATGTCGGTGCGGATCCGGGTGGCCTCCAGGACGGTCGACAGCGTCTGGTCGGCGAAGACCACCGTCAGGATGACGAAGCCGGCGGCCAGCATCGGGGCGACCAGCGGCCAGGTGCCGACCAGGCGGTGCCGTTTGACCATGATCCGCACGATCGGGCGGCCGCCGGCGACCAGCGCGGCGACCGCGATCAGGCCGGTGGGCTGCACACCCAGGGTGAAGGCGGCGGTGACGACGGCCAGCGCCGCCGGCGTCACCCGCGAGGCGCACATCGAGCGCTCGATGAGCACGTAGGTGATGAGC
>CAYVQQ010000011.1:0-22126 GCA_964453085.1 uncultured Mycobacterium sp. | reverse complement strand
GGCTCGGGCCGCAGTCCGTTGTTGAACGGCATCCACGCGGTCAGCAGCACCAGGCCGCCGGCCCAGTTGGCGGCCGTGCTGCCGGTGACCGCGGGCCCCAGCCGGGGCAGCACCTCACGGGAGAGCAGCAGCCAGCACACGAGCCCGGCGACCAGGTCGGGCAGCCGCATCCACAGGCTGCCGTCGCTGACGTGGGTCATCAGTGCCAGCAGGTTGTAGTACCAGCCGAACGGGTCCTCCGGGCTGCCGAACCAGCGGAAGTAGTTGGACATGTAGCCGGCGTGGTCGGCGACGCGGGCCATGCCCAGGATGTAGCCGTCGTCGGAGGAGTTCGCACCGATCACATGCCAGAGCAGGAAGCCGAAGATCACCGTGGCGTCGACGAGGGTGAACCGACGCCATCGGGTGGGGATCAACCGGTGCATGCGGCGCCCGTCCAGCTGGTCGAGGCGCCACAGCGCGATCAGCGCGACGATGGTCGCCGCGACGGCCAGCACCATCGCGGCGAGTTTCAGCGCGGTCGGGGTGGTGGAGAAGCGGGTGTCGATCGTCGCGGACAGTCGCAGCCCGGCCGGCGCGGGGCCGTTGAGGTCGGTGAACACCCCGACGATCTGCGGGCGCAGGTTGGGGTCGGGGAAGCCGCCGCGGACGGGCCTGCCCGCCGGATCGGTCAGCCCGACGAACGAGGCGAAGGTGCCGGTCCGGGTGGAGGTGATGTCGATGCGCTGACAGGTCGGGGACGCCACCTGGTCCCGCGGCGCGCCGGCGATCACCACGTTGCGGTCGGTGACGTCGACGCGCTGGCGGTCGGCGACGACGAACAGCGCGTTGAGCGCGGCGTCCTTGCCCTTCTTGGGTGCGGTGCTCAGGATCACGCCGCCCTCGGGTGGCAGCGCGCGTAGCACCGAGCACGGCACGCTCGCGGTCACGTCGACGGGGGTCAGCGAGATCAGTGGCGCCGTGACGCTGTCGAGCCGGCCGCTTTGGGGCCAGTTCAGCGTGGCGGTGGTCTGTACGACGGGCAACAGTGGCGTGGCGACCGACAGCAGGAAACCGACCAGCCCGGCGATCGTCGCGACCCAGCGCGTCACCCGTACATCCTGGCGGGTGTCGCGGTTCGCGGCGGTTCCGGGGCGTTCGGAGGTGATGACGCTCATGGGAGGGCTCGAATCGGTCCTCTCCGGCTCCAGCCGGGCACGGTGGTCACGCCCCGCACGACGGCGGCGTCCGGAGCCGTTTCGGCGGGCACCAAACGGTGGTACTGCTCGACGGAGCCCCAGTCGCGGTACCAGTCGCCGCGGAGGTAGGTCGAGACGGTCGACGTGTACATCATCGCCTGAGTGAACAGGAACGGGCCGCCGGCTTCACCGGCCTGCCACCCGTTGGACGACGCCGCCGTCTGCTTGTGTTCGGGCAGGATGCGGTAGTCCGGCAGTTCGGCGACACCCAGGTGCTCGGCGAAGGGTCGCTGGCACGGGAAGTTCGCGGCGGCCGCGACGTCTATCAGCACCGGGGTGCGCGACCCGAGCAGGTGCTGCAGGGTCTGCAGCACCGGGACCCGCGGTGGGGTGAACGCAAACCACTGCTCGGAACTCAGGTTCGGGTCGTAGGCGACGATGCGCGCCACGTCGGCCTCGGGCGGCGCCCAGGCCAGCGGGAACCGTAGGTTGCGCCACGCCGGCTCGGGCCCGATGTCGATCGGCTGCACCGCGTTCAGCGGTTGGGTGGTGCCGTCGGGGTGCGTGACCCCCCACTGCAGCTTGAGCGACTGGCCGTAGGTGAAGGTGCCGTCCTCCTTGTAGGACCAGATGGCACCGGCGGCCGAGATCACCACCAGTGGGCGGTCAGGACTGCGCGGGGGCAACGCGTACCATGCCGAGGTCTCCGTGGCGGCCAGCGAATTCTCGCCGTAGCTGCCCATCACCGGCGTGCGCGCGGGGTCCAGGCCGAAAGGCAGCGCCGCGTGCGACCCGTTCACGCCGACCGGGCCCTTGCCCCCGGCGGTGCCCGCGGAGTCACTCATGGTGGCGTTGGGCTTGTTGGGGGAGGCGTCGGAGTTCACCACCCCGGGTTTGGTCACCACCGGGTAGGAGCGCAGGTCCTCGCCGACCCCGTCGGGTTTGAAACCGACCGGGTTGATGCCCCCGAGTGGGCCGTCGGGGCCGAACCGCTGCCCGGGGACCGGTTGCAGCATCCCGGCGTTCGGGTCGGGCTCGGCCAGCACGTCGTCGGCCATCGCACAACTTTGCGGGGAACTGCCCGCGAGCGCCGCGGCGATGGCCGCAAGGTTCGCCTTGCCGGTGGTGTAGAGCGGGTAGCGGAACACCACGCCCTTGGCCAGCGAGGCCACCTCGCCGATCACCATGATTGACGCCACCACCAGCAGCGGGGTCGAGGCCAGCACCCGGTTGCGCCGGCTGTCCTTGACCTCGGTGTGCCCGGCGTAATCCATCCGGAAGTGGTACCAGGCGGCGAGCAGTCCGGTCAGGATCGACAGCGTCAGGAACATCGACGTCACCGGGTGGCTGGCGACCACCGGCGGGATGTCATACCAGGGCACCCCGTAGTTGTTGACGTCGAACCAGCCGTTGACGCCCGAGGTCGCCACCGCCAGCACGAACAGCAGCGCGGTGACGTACAACGTCAGGTTGCGTCGGCTGTGCAGGCCGATCCGGGCGAAGGCGAACGCGGTGACGGCGCCGAGGAGGCCGGCCAGGCCGGCGAACACACCGAACTGCACGGCCCACTTGGTCGGGGTGAAGGTCAGCAGCAGCAACCCGACGGCGGTGGTGCCGATCAGCCGCCACGCCGGGCCGCCGGCCAGCCCCGGCACCCGGCCGCGCCGCAGCAACACCACCAGCGTCACGAACAGGCACAGCAGCAGCACCAGCACGGCGAAGCGCCGCGCCATCGAGCCCTCGGCGTTACTCTCCACGGTCAGGAAGTAGTAGCGCAGAAAGTCCTGGTACCAGGCGATCGTCGGGCCGACCTCGTATTTGATGCGTGCCGATTCCGCGACCGTGGCCAGCGTCTGGCTGCGGAACACCACGACGCTGATCAGCGACAGCGCGGCCGCCAACACCGCCAGCGGTGCGAGTATCCCGTCGGTGGCGCGGCGCCGCCGGATCACGCCGGCGATGGCCCGCGCCCCGGTCAGCAGGGCGGCGACGGCGACCAGGCCCTGCGGCGCCAGCGTCGCGGTGAGCATCGCGACGATGATCGCGACCGCGGCCGGCGCCAGGCGTCCGGACGCGATCGCGCGCTCCACCAGCATCCAGGTGGCCACCGCCCCGAGCGCGATCAGCGGCTCGGGCCGCAGCCCGTTGTTGAACGGCAGCCAGGCGGCCAGGAACACCGAGCTCGCGGTGAACACCGCGACCCGGTTGCGCGCCAGGCCGCCGCGGCCCGGTCCGAGCCGGCGCAGCGCCCAGTGCGCGATGATCAGCCAGCACGCTATCCCGGCCAGCGTGGCCGGCAGCCGCATCCACACCCCGGCGGTGCTCACCGACGCCATCCGCGACAGCACGGACAGATACCAGTCGAACGGCGCGTCCGTCGTCCCGAAGAAGCGGTAGTAGTTGGCGACGTAGCCGGCCTTGGCCGCGTTGCGGGCGATGGTGAGGTTGTATCCGTCGTCCGAGGAGGTCGCGCCGATGACGTGCCAGAGCAGCAGCGTCGCGACCACCCCGGCATCGGCCAGCCAGACCGCCACCCCGGAGCGCCGGCGCACCCCCCAACGGAGCCGGCCGCGGCTGCGCCGGTCCAGCACGGCCAGCGCGGCGATGGCCGCCAGCACGGCCAGCACCGCCGCGACCAGCACGGCCGTCTTGAGCGGGGTGGGCGCCGTGATGAAGCGGGTGTCGATGTCCACGCGTGCCGACAGCCCGGGCTGGGCCGGCATCTTCAGGTCGGTGAAGATGCCGCCGACTTGGGGCTTCTTCTCCGGAGGCAGGACGCCCGCGGCGCCGGGGATGCCGACGAAGTTCGCGCCGGCGGACCCGGAGCCGGCCCAGATGTGCAGCGCGCGGCAGCCGTCCGCCGCGACCGCCGAGCGCTGCGCGACGGCGGCCACCGAGTCGCGGAAGGCGGCGACGATCACGTCCTTGTCGGCGCGCACGAAAAGCCCGTTCTTGCCGGCGTCGACGCCGTTGGCCGGCAGGGTTGACACCACGAGCCCGCCGTCGGCGGGAAGGGTGGCCATCGCGGGGCAGGGGATGGAGATGTCCAGCGCGCGCGGCGCGCCGGACACCAGCGGCGCGGTGATCTGGGTGACGTGCCCGTCGGCGCTGCCCTGCGGCCAGAGGATGGTCGCCGTGGTCTGCCGCACCGGAAGCAGGGGGACGCAGGTGCACAGCAGGACGCCCGCGATTCCCGCGACGACGGCCACCAGCCTGGGGACTCGCCGGGAAGGCTGATTACCGTCGGGGGACACGAGGCTCGATCGTAAGCGACGCTGCTGAGGACGCAGGGCATGGACGCGACGAGAGGCCCCACCGGTCGCACGCCCGCATGGCAGGCCGAAATCCGCGTGAGCCGGGACACGACCCCGGTTCGGGCCGGATGTCCTGGTGGGCTTCAGTGTCTCAGCGGCCCCGGGTTCCACAGGCCGCCGCGGGTCACCGTCCCCAAGCGGAGGCGGGCCGGCCCGGCGTCGGGGTAGTAGGGGGTCAGCCGCTGCAGCGAGCCCCAGTCCCGCGTCCAGTCGTCCTTGAGGTAGCTGGCCACCGTCGTCGCCTTCAACAGCAACTCGGTGACCCCCAGCGGGCCGCCGCCGTTGTTGTCCATCACCGGCGAATTTGCGTCCGCGCCGAACCGGTCGGGCAGTATCCGCCATTTCGGCGTCTCGTCGACGCCGTTCCGGTGGCCGAACGGCCGCTGGCAGGGGAACGCCAACCCGACCAGCCAGTCCAGGAACACCGGGTCCGTCGACCCCACGACCTCCTGCAGCGTGCGCAGCCGCGGGATCCGCGGCGGGGTGAGGGCGATCCAGTGCTGCGGTGCCAGATCCTCGTCGTCGGCGACCAGCCGGACCTCGGTGGCCGACGCCGGGATCACCGACAGGGGCAGCCGCAGGTTGCGCCACGCCGGCGCGGCTCCGACGTCGGCGAACTCGAACGACCCGCCGGGATGCCCATCGGCCGCTTCGCCGTCGGTGGCCCACTGGACCTGGACCTCACGGGGGTCGAAGCGACCGGCCGCGCTGACCACCAGCAGCGGACCCGCCTGATCGCGGGGCGGCAGGCGGTACCAGCCCGACCGCAGCCGGGCCGGCACCTGGACGCCGGGACGCCAGCTGCCCAGCACCGGGGTGCGCGCCGGATCCAGGTCGAAGGGCAGTTGCGTACGGGAAGTGGCGCCGGGCGCGGCGGCCCCGGTCCCGACGACCGGGTTGTCGTCGCCGACGACGCTGCGGTCGCCCGGTCGCTCCAACACCGGATCGGCGCGGACGTCGGCGGGAATGCCGTTGGGGCTGAAGGCCTCCGACATGCCGGCACCCAGGGCCGCCGCCGCCGGGCCCGTGACCGGGGGCAGCATCCCGGCGTTGGGGTCCTGTTCCACCAGCACGTCCTGCGCCAGGCCGCAGGTGTTGCCGGTGAGCGCCTGCAGGTTGGACCGGCCCACCGACCACGCCGGGTATTGGCCGATCATCGCCACGGTCAAAGACGCCACTTCGAAGACCACCAGTGTCCACGCCGCAATCGCCAAGGGGGACTGGATGATTCCGGCGAGCCGCGCCCCGAGGCGGGTTTTCGGCGGGCCCTGGGAACCGGCCTCGTCGGTGGCGACGAAATGGAACCACGCGGCCACCAGCAGCACCAGCGTCGTCAGCCCGAGGAACACCGTCGACACGCCGTAGTGCCACTTGGGGAACGAATTCGACCAGGGCACACCGAAGTTGGAGACGTACCACCAGCCGTTCACGCTGGCGAAGCACTGCGCCATCAAGAACAGCACCGCGGCAGCGAACACGGCGCGGTTGCGGCGCGACCGCATGGCGCCCGCCGTCACCGCGACCGCGGCCAGCGCCCCCAGCGATCCGGCCAGCCCGGCGAACACCCCGAAGTGGTGGGTCCATTTGGTGGGGGTGAACATCATCGCGAGGAACGAGATGATGGTTATCCCGATGATGCGGCGGCTCGGCCCGGCGGCCGTGCCGGGGATGCGGCCCTTGCGCAGCGCCATCGCCACCGAGATGCCCAGCGCGAGCAGCACCGCCAGCACCGCGAAGCGGCGGGCGATCGAGCCGTCGGGGCTGGCCATGAACAGCCGCTCGTAGCGCAGGTGTTCGTCGAACCAGGTCAGGCTGGGGCCGACGGCGCGTTTGAGCGCGGTGGCCTGCATCTCCCCGGCCAGCGTCTGGTCGCGGAAGATCAGGATCGCCGTCACGGTGGCCGCGGCCAGGATGGGCGCCAGCAGCGGCAGCAGCCCGAACCGCTCGGACCTGCGGTGCAGGATGGTCCGCAGCGGCCCGACCGCGACCAGCAGCGCACCGACGGACGCGATGCCCGTCGGCCCGGAGAACAGCGTCAGCGCGCCGATGATGCAGGCCCCCGCCACGGGCAGCAGTCGGCTGGTGGCCACCGCGCGTTCCACCGAGCACCACGTCAGCAGGATGCCCAGGGCGATGATCGGCTCGGGCCGTAGCCCGTTGTCGAGCGGCAGCCACACCGCCAGGAACATGCCCGCCGCCGTCCAGGCCGCGGCGCGGCTGCGCTTGACGGCGTGGCCCAGGCGGGGGATGACCTCACGGCTGATCAGCCACCAGCAGGTCAGCGCCATGAGCAGGGTCGGCAGCCGCATCCAGATGCTGGCGGTGCTGACGTGGGCCCACAGCGCCAGCAGGTCGTAATACCAGCCGAACGGGGCCTCGGGCGTACCGAACCAGCGGTAGTAGTTGGCCATGTAGCCGGCGTGCTCGGAGACCCGGGCCATGGTCAGGATGTAGCCGTCGTCGGAGGTGTTCGCGCCGACGAAATGCCACCACACCAGCACGGCGATCACCAGCGCGTCCAGGCCGCCGACCGACCACCACCGGGCGGGCAGGAAGCGGCGGTGCCGGGTGGCCCCAGCGGTTTCGAAGGCGGTGTCGAGGACGTGCAGCGCGACCAGGGCGGCGGCGGTGCACAGCAGCCCGAGGATCATCGCTGCCAGCTTCAGCGGCGTGGGGCTGCTGCTGTAGCGGGTGTCCACGGTCGCCGCGAAGCTCAGGCCCGGCGGCGCCGGGCCGCTCAGATCGGTGAACACGCCAACGATCTGCGGCCGGAAGTCGTAGCCGCTGCGCTCCCCGCGCAGCGGCGCCCCGGGATGTTCGGCGTTGGCGCCCTGGCGCAGCCCGACGAATTCGGCGACCACCTTCTCGGCGTGCGCGGTGAACGTCAACTGCCGGCAGGCCGGGCTGAGCACCTGGCTCAGCGGGGCCGTCACCACCGGAACGTTGCGCACCACCAGCACCAGGTAGTCGTTGGCGCGCTGGATGAGCAGGCCGCGGTCGACGGCCTTGGGGGCCTGCTTGGGCACCGTGGACAGCAGCACCGTTTTGCCGGCGTTCTCGGGCCCGGCGAGCCCGGCGGCGGCCTGGCACGGCACGCTGACGTTCAGGTCGGTGGCGACGTAGCCGATCAGCGGCGCCTCGACGCTGTCGAATCTGCCGCTCTGCGGCCAGTCGAGCTGGGCGGTGGTCTGCCTCACCGGCAGTAGCGGCGTGGCGACGGCCAGCAGGGCGCCGAGCAGACCGGCGACGGTCGCCACGAGGCGAGCGATCCGGTGGCCGGTTCCCGCGTCGCTCACGGGGCTAGATGCTAGTTCTTCGGCCCTACCTGGGGTTTCGGTGACCATCAGCCGCCGCCCCCGGGTTTGCGGATGGCCAGGATGAAGGGGCCGATGCTGTCGACGGCGAAGCGAGGGTCGGCGAACAGGGCCGCCCGCAAGTGGACGACGTAGCGGCGTACGTTGGGCTGGTTGGGGTAGACGTCCTCGGCGAGCCGCAGGGTGTAGCTGGTTCCCAGACCGGGGCCGGCGCCGCGGCGCATCAGGAACACCGTCGGCGGCGCCCAGGGGCAGGTGTCCAGCGCGTGGACGAACTCGTCGGCGTCCTTGAGTGTCGACCACTTCTTGATCTGCGCCGCCCGCAGGTCGAACAGGGCCAGCGGGTTGGCGTAGTGCGAGGTCAGCCCCTGGAAACCCCAGTACGGGTAGTAGGACAGGAAGCTGTAGTCGGCGGTCATCACCACGGTCTGGTCGCGCGGCCTGCCGGTCACGCGCCGGATGGTGTCGTCGACCTGGGCGTAGAACTTCTCCGAGCTCGCCGGGCGCCGGTCGCCGCGCTGGCCGTGGCCGTCGGTGTCGGTGTAGGCGATGGTCAGGTCGGGGCGCAGCACCTCGGGAATGTCCTGGCTGAACGCGATCGCCGCGGCCAGCCCGAGGGCGCCGGCCACCGGCAGGGCGGCGCGGTTCCTGGCGGCCAGCGCCCGGGCCGCCTCCAGGAAGCCGAACGCCCCGGCCGCGACGAGCAGCACGGTCAGCGTGGGTTGCAACCGGAACGACAACAGCGTGGTGCGCGCGAGCGTGGTCAGCATCGACAGCAGCGACCACAGGTAGACGGCCAGCACGCCGATGGCCAGCGCACCGGCCCGAACCGACGACCGGGCGCGCAACACCAGCCACAGCGTGCCCAGCATGCAGATCGCTCCCAGCAGGGAGAACTGCAGCATCGGGAAGGTCAGTTCGGCGCCGTCTGCGGGCAGGTAGTGCTGGGCGCTGCCGGTGTTGCTGACCGGGCTGTGCGCGGCGCGCAGCAGGAACGGCAACCACGTGGTGGCCCCGATCGCTGCGGCGATCACCGCGATGACGGCCGCCCGGCGCAGCGGGGCGAGGGCCGCCCCGACGGTCTCGCCCCTGCTGCGTCGATGCCAGCGGGAGCCGGCCAGCAGCGCCGCCATCAACGCCACCGTGAACGCACTGAAGCCGAACAGCAGCGTGTACCAGGTGGCGGTGAAGCCCAGGAAGATCCCGGCGCCGACCACCGCGGCCCAGCCGCCCGGCCCGGCGGCGCGCAGGCCCGACCACGTCAGCACCAGCACGGGCGGCAACAGCACGGTGATCATCGCCGAGTAGGGCTCCGGCGAACCGTAGGCCAGCGTCGCCGCCGCGGTGACCGTGGTGAGCACCAGCGCGTATTCGAAGCGGACCAGCCGCCACCACAGCGTCAGCGCGACCGCGACCGCGACGGCGATCGAGGTGATGGCCCACGGCTTGAACATCTCCCAGGCCGGTGTGCCCGTCAGCGCGGCGGCGCGGCCACCGATCCAGAACCAGCCCGGCGGGTAGAACGGCGGCAGGCCGAGGTAGGTCATGTCGTGCAGGGCGGGGCTGTCGGCGAGCCGGGTCAGGTACTCGGTGCGAAACTGCTGATCCACGGAGACCCCGAACAGGTACAGCTTTGTGGCGCCCAGCGGCATGCCCAGTGTCGCGACGGTGAACGCGGAGACGAACGCCAGCCCGCCCAGGCGGGCGAGCAGGCGACGGCCCCGGCGCCACGCCCAGGCAGCAACGACGAGCCCGGCCAGGCAGCCGACCTGCCCGACGGTGGTCAGCGCGTGCAGCTGGTTGGACGACGGGTAGGCCGGCCATTGGACACCGGCGATCGCGACCAGCGACGCCACGGCGACGGCAACGGCGACCAGCACGGCCACGGCGATCTGGCCGAGACCGCCGAGCGCGTTGCGCATGGTCAGATGGGCAGCCTGCGGAAGATGCTCCGCGGGATGTGTCGCAACACCATCATCACGTAGCGGAATGCTGCCGGCGCCCAAACGAGTTCCTTACCTTTCGCCGCCGCGGTCACCGCGAGGTTCGCGACGTACTCCTTGTCGACGGTGAGAGGGGCTTCCTTGACGTGTGCGCTCATCCGGGTGCGCACCTGCCCCGGACGGATCACCAGGACGCGAACACCGAACTCCCGCAGGGCATCTCCGAGCCCGAGGTAGAAAGCGTCCAGCCCGGCCTTGGTGGAGCCGTAGACGAAGTTGGACCGCCGGACCCGCTCGCCGGCCACCGTGCTCATCGCGATGATCTGGCCGAAGCCCTGCGCCCGCATCTTCTGGCCCACGAGCACACCCACCGAAACCGCTGCGGTGTAGTTGATCTCGGCCGCCCGCACGGCCTTACGCTGGTCCTGCCAGAGTTCCTCGGCGTCGCCGAGCACGCCGAAGGCCACGATCGCCACGTCTATATCTCTTGGGGCCCCACCCGCGAACGCCTGGTCGATCACCGCGGGATGGGTGTCGGTCGCGGTCGCGTCGAAGTCGATCCACTCGACGGACTTGGCGCCCGCCGCCGTCAGCGCGGCAATGGCGTCGTCCTTGCGGGGGTGGCTGGGCAGGTCCGCCAGCACGATTCGCGCGTGCGCGTTCTGCAGATAGCGCTCGCAGATGGCCAACCCGATCTCGGAAGTGCCACCGAGCAGCAGAATGGTCTGCGGATTCCCCACGGCGTCCAGCACCACTAGAGCAACTCCAAACGTCGGGCCATGTCGGAGGCGAACACCCGTTCGGGATCGGCCTTGCGGCGCACGGCGATCCACTCGTCGATGCGCGGGTACATGGCGTGGAAGGTTTCGGCGGTGGTGCGCGAGTCCTTGGCGGTGTAGATCCGGCCGCCGAATTCCAGTACGCGGCGGTCGAGTTCGTTGAGGAATTCGTTGATCCCGGGCTTGTTCGGGAAGTCCATCGCGACGTTCCAGCCGGCCATCGGGAAACTCAGCGGTGCCTGGTTGCCCGCACCGAACAGCTTGAACACGTTCAGCGCCGAGTAGTGGCCGCGCGTGTGGATCCAGCGGACGATCGACTTGAACTCGTCCAGCGCATCCGTCGGCACCAAGAACTGATGCTGGGCGAAACCCCTTGGCCCGTAGATGTTGTTCCAATCCCTGACGAGGTCGAGCATGTGGTAGAACTTCGACAGGTTCTGAATCTTGCCCGTGTAGGTTCCGCCCAGGCGGTAGTACGTCTCGCCGAGCGCCATGGCTGAGAGTTTGTTCAGCGCGCTGACCGGAAAGATGTTCGGCACCGTCAACAGTTGCGGTGCATCGAACTTCAACGGGTTCGCGGCCAGCTTCTTCGGCAGCTGATCCAGCGTCGCCAGGCTGCCTCGGCTGATCGCGGCCCGGCCGAGTTTCGGCGGCGGGCTGATCAGGTCGAACCAGGCGGCGGAATAGGTGTAGTCGGCGTCGCTGCCGTCGAGGTGGGCGGCGATGGTCTCCTCGAGGTCCTTGGTGGCGACGCCGTCGGCGATGAAGTACGCCGTCTCCGTCGGGGTCATGGCGATGGTCGCGCGCAGCACGATCCCGGTCAGCCCGTTGCCCCCGACGGTGGCCCAGAACAGCTCGGATTCCTCGCCGGCCGGGGTGAGGTGGCGGATGGTGCCGTCGGCGGCCAGCAGGTCCATCGACCGCACGTGGTTGCCGAAACTGCCCGCGCTGTGGTGGTTCTTGCCGTGGACGTCGCAGGCGATGGCGCCGCCGACGGTGACCTGGCGGGTTCCCGGCAGCACGGGGACCCACAGCCCGAACGGCAGCGCCGCCCGCATCAGCTGGTCCAGGCTGACGCCGGCGTCGACGTCGACCAACCGGGTGTCGGCGCTGATCGAGTGGATGGTGTTCAACCTCGTCATGTCGATCACCAGGCCGCCGCCGTTTTGCGCGTTGTCGCCGTAGGACCGCCCCAGCCCGCGGGCGATCACGCCCCGGCCCGGCGAGTCCGCTGCCCGGGTCACCGCTTTGACGATCACCTCGGGATCGCGGGTGCGGAGCACCTCGGCCACCGACGGTGCCGTGTGGCCGAAGCCCGTCAGCCGCGTGGTGGTGGTCGGAACGTCACTGCTCAGCATCGTCAAAGAGGGTACCGCCTGCGCGTGGGGGTTCAGCGGATGCGGAAGATGACGGCCCGTTGTACGACGAAGTTGATGACGGTCGCGGTGCCCTGCGCCACCACGAAGGCGGCCGGTATCGCCCAGTCCCGGTAGTGCCACAGCGCCAGGCACAGGTGGTTGAGTCCCACCTGCACGGAGAAGGTGACCGCGTAGAGGACCATGACCGCGGCGAACCGGGCGGTGCTCGGTGCCGCCTGAAACGTCCACCGGCGGTTGATCAGGTAGGCGGTGACGGTGCCCACGACGAAGCTGGTCGCCTTGGACAGGTCGACCTGTAGCTGGACCACCTGGTAGAGCAGCACGTACAAGCCGAAATCCGCGATCCCGGCGAGGCCGCCGGCGATGACGAAGCGCCCCACCTGCGTCATCAGGTTCAGCTGCCGGCGTGGCGGCGCCGCACCGGGCTCGGGGGGGATCATCGGGAGGAGTCTAGACGGGGCGGGGCGGCCGCCCCGGGCGCGTCAGCCGGGCAGTTTCACGTCGAGCAACTCGACCCGGTTCTGGCCCTGCGGCGTCGCGTAGGTGACCGTGTCGCCGGCCCGGCGGCCGACCAGGGCCCGCCCGAGCGGGCTGTGCGCGGTCAGGGTTTCGGCCTCGCGGCCCACGGGCGTCTCCTCGATGATGGAGATCACCTGCATGGTGACGACTTCACCGTCGTCGAACCGCAGCGTCACCTCGGTGCCCCCGGGCAGGGTGGCGGCGGCGTCTTCGATGGGCAGCGGACCCCCGCGCAGCCGCCGGTCCAATTCGTTGACGCGGTCGGTGAGGCTGACCAGCTCCTCGGCGCGTTGAATGGCCTCGGCCGCGTCGCCGTGGTCGCCGACCATGCCGCGGTCGTTCCTGACCTCCGACTCCAGGCGATCGCGGCGCTGCCGCAGCCGGTCCAGCTCCGCGGCGAGGTTCTCGCGTGCCGCAGCCGCCGCTGACGGGGCATTCTCGCTCATGTCCGCCGTCCTTCCACCCCGCCCTGCTCTTCCGTTTGGTTATACACACCGAACCCGGTTCGGTCGACCGGACTACCCGCCCGGCGGGGCGTCAATCCGCCCCGGCACCGCGATCCGCTCCAGGTCCTCGGCGATGATCAGATCCCCGTCGAACTCCTCGGTCGCCTCGTCGCGATACCGCCGGCTGTCGGTGTAGCGCTGCGAGAAGTGGGTCAGCACCAGCCGCCGCACCCCGCACGCGGCCGCCACCCGCGCCGCCTGACGCGCGGTCAGGTGCCCGTAGCGGGTCGCAAAGTCGGCGTCCTGGTCCAGGAACGTCGACTCGATCACCAGCAGGTCCGCGCCGTCGGCCAGGGCGTACACCGCGTCGCACAGTCGGGTGTCCATGATGAAGGCGAAGCGCTGCCCGCGCCGCCGCTCGGTGACCTGCGCCAGCTCGACGATCCGGCCGTCGGCCTCGATCCGCCCGGACCGCTGCAGGTCGCCGACGGCGGGGCCCGCGACGCCGAAGCGGTGCAGCAACTCGGGCACGAAGCGCCGGCTGTCGGGCTCGATCAGCCGGTAGCCGACGGCATCGACGGAATGGTCGAGGGCTCGCGCTTCGAGCACCCCGAACGTCCCCGTCGCGATCGGACCGTCCGCGACGACCGGTTCCTCGCGCAGATCGGCGGTGTCGTGGAACAGGCAGGCGTGGCGCAGTCGCGCGAAGAAGTCCCGACCCGAGGCCGGAAAGTGCACGGGCACCGGGCGGGCGGGCACGTCGAGGGACAGCCGTTGCACGATCCCCGGCACGCCGAGGCAATGATCCCCGTGGAAGTGGGTGAGGCAGAGCCGGGTCACGCGGCTCACGGGCACACCGGCCAGCAGCAGCTGCCGCTGCGTTCCCTCTCCGGGGTCGAACAGCAGCCCCTCGTCGTCCCAACGCAACAGGTAGCCGTTGTGGTTGCGTCGCCGGGTGGGCACCTGGCTGGCGGTACCGAGCACGATCAGCTCACGAGGGGACACGTGTCGAACATTACGGTCGCGGTCACGCCGGTGGCCCCGCCGGCGCGGGTTTGATCGCCGGGGTGTGGGGTAGGCGAACCGAGGATGGAATTCGACGGTGTCGGAATTGCCGCGCGAGGAGTGAGCGTGCGCGGCCCGCTGGGCTGCGCGTGCGCCAACGTGTCGCTGGATGTGGCGGCCGGGCGGCTGGGGGTCGTCGCCGGCCCGGCCGGATCGGGCCGGACGTCGCTGCTGCTGGCGCTGGCCGGGCGGATGCGGCTGGTGACGGGTTGGATCGGCGTGGGCGAGCATCGGTTGCCCGGCGACGAGCGACAGGTGCGCCGTCTGGTCGCGGTGGCCATGGCACCCCCGGCGATGGAACTCGACGAATGTCTGCGCGTGGGCGAGCACATCGCCGAGCGGGCGATGATCGACCGCGCCCGCGCGGCGCCGGCCGCGGTGGCCGAGGTGTTGGACGTCCTCGGCGCCGACCCGCCGCGTCGTGTGCGCGTCGGTGAACTGCCGCCCGACGAACGTGTCCTGTTGGCGGTGGCACTGGCGGCGTCCGGCCGCCCGGCCGCGGTGATCGTCGACGACGCGGACCGCGGCTGCGGCCCGCCGCAGGCCCGGCGGGTGTGGTCGGGGCTGAGCGCACTGTCCCGGTGCGGGTGCACGGTCGGGGCAGCCGGAACACGAACCCCCGACACCGTCGCGGTGGGCGATGTCGCGGTGGTCCGGCTGCCGCACCCGTTGGACAGCGACGACGCGTCGGTCGCCGGAGAGGAGGACGATGATGACCGCCTTGCGACTCGCCGTCGTTGAGTTTCGGCGCTTCCGGAGGCCGTTGCGCTGGCTGGTACCGGTCGGGCTGGCGCTGGTCCCGCTGCTGTACGGGTCGCTCTACCTGTGGGCGAACTGGGATCCTTACGGCAGGACCAGCCAGATTCCCGTCGCGGTGGTCGACCAGGATCGGCCGGCGGTGGCCAACGGCCGGCTGATCGACGCCGGTCAGCAGTTCACCGAACAGTTGCGGGCGTCCAACGCCTTTCAATGGCATTTCACCGATGCCGGGACGGCGCGCGACGGTCTGCGGCACGGCCGCTATTACTTCACGATCACCATCCCGCCCGACTTCAGCAGGGATCTGGCCAGCGCCGAGCATCCCGTCCCGCAGCGTGCGAGCATGGCGATCACCCTCAACGACGCCAACAACTTCATCGCCGGCATCATCGCCCGGGCGGCGACCGCCGAGTTGCAGGAGCAGATCAACAGTGCGGCCCATTCTGCTTATGCCGCAACGCTTTACAGCGAGCTCGCGCAGGTGAAGAAGCAACTCGAGGTCGCGTCGGAGGGCGCGCACCGGCTGGTCGACGGGACGGCGCTCGCCCAGCAGGGGAGTGCGGCCCTGACCCAGGGGATCGACGCCCTGCAGTCTGGGGCGGACGGCATCGCCAAGGGCGTCGCGCAGGTGCGGGATACCGGGGTCGCCGCGAACGCGGCCTTCGAGCGGGTCATCGACCTGGTGCTGGCCCTGCTCCCGCCGGGCCACCCGCAGCTCGACCAGGTCAAACAGGCGTTGGTGGCCGCCAAGGAGCTGATGCACGCGCTCACCGCCGGCACCGGCGAGGTCGCCGCCGGCGCCCAACAAATCTCGGCGTCGCTGCGGGCACTGGATGCGGGTGGCCGGACCCTGCAGGCCGGGGCGGACCAGTCCCACAACGGGGCCGGCGAGATCGCGAGCGTCGTCGACGACACCCTGCACAAGGTTCCCGACACGAATCCCGCGCAGACCGCCGCCGCCGCCAACGTGCTCGGCTCACCGGTGGGTGTCACGGTGGACAATCTGAATCCCGCCCACCAGTACGGCCGCGGATTCGCACCGTTCTTCTTCGCCATCGCGCTGTGGGTCGTCGGGCTGCTGGCCTACCTGTTCTTCCGGCCGGTGAACCTGCGGGCGCTCGCCGGCCGGGTCGGCGCGCTCACCGTCGCGGTGGCGGGCTGGCTGCCGGTGGCCGCCGTCACCGCTGTCGGGGGCCTCGTCTTGTTCGGTGTGGTATGGCTCGGACTGGCGCTCAACCCCGAGCACCCCCTCTGGATGGCCGGGCTGCTGCTGTTGGCCGCCGGTGCCTTCGTGGCGATCGACCACTTCCTGCGCGTCGCTTTCGGTGTGATCGGGTCCGCGATGTCGCTGGCCCTGCTGGTCGTCCAATTGACCAGCTGCGGTGGGCTTTACCCGATGGAGACGATCCCGGCGCCGTTCCGCGCGGTCCACCCGCTGATCCCGATGACCTACCTGGTCGACGGCCTGCGGGTCACCATCTCGGGCGGCCTGAGCGGCAACTTGATGCGCGACGCCGTGGTGCTCGTCGCGTTCCTCGTCGTCTTCATCGGGGCGGCGGCATGGGTGGTGAGCAGGCACCGGATGTGGACGGTCGCCCGGCTGCATCCGCAGATCAAGGCAGTTTCGTAGTAAGGCGCCGACCAGGGCCGCGGCCGATCCGAGGCAGCCGTCATCGTGACCACCGGATGAAGACCCCGCCCCGGGAATGCGTCCGGTCCGGAATTCGTTGCGGACGACGTTGCCGAAGGTTTGAAAGGATCGCCATGACGAGTCCGGTCGACGGAGCCCAGCACGTTACGAGCATGCCCCGCATCGGTGACGCGGCTCCCGCGTTCACCGCGGTCACCACCCAGGGGAAGATCAACTTCCCTACCGACTACACCGGCAAGTGGGTGATCCTGTTCTCCCACCCTGCCGATTTCACCCCGGTATGCACGAGTGAATTCATGACGTTCGCCTCGATGCAGCAGCAATTCGCCGCCTACAACACCGCTCTGGTGGGATTGTCCGTCGACGGGCTCGCCAGCCATATCGCCTGGTTGCGCACGATCAAGGACAAGATCACCTTCCGCGGCATGCACGACGTGGAGGTCACCTTCCCGCTTATCGAAGACGTGACGATGCAGATCGCGCAAAAATACGGGATGATCATGCCCGGCGAGGACTCCACCAAGGCGGTCCGCGCCGTCTTCGTGATCGACCCCAAGGGTGTCATCCGGGCCATCATCTACTATCCGCTGAGCCTCGGCCGCAACTTCGATGAGTTGTTGCGCGTCGTCAAGGCCCTTCAGACGGCCGACCACTTCGACGTCGCGACACCGGCGGACTGGCGCCCCGGCGACCCGGTGATCGTCCCCACCGCGGGCACCTGTGGCGCCGCGAAGCAGTTGATGGAAGGCCACGTCGAGGGCGTCGAGTGTGAGGATTGGTTCTTTTGCACCAAACAGATCACCAGCGACGAAGTCGAATCCGCAATCCGCGGGACCGCCACCTAGATCTAGTAGAGGCCGCCCGTCCCCACGCCGGCCCGAATCAGAAGAGACTTCGGGCTGCGCGCGAAATTCCTTCGGCGCTCATCGGGTGCTGGTCGGCGAAGGCCGCGAGGTCTCGGGCATCCAGTCCACGCGAGACCGCCAGCCCGATCTGACCGATGAGGTTGCCCGCGTCGATGCCGACGACCCAGCCGCCTAGCAGGCGCAGCGAACCCGCCTTGAAGAAGAGCCGAATCTCGCCTCCGGTTTCTCCGAAGATTTGCGCCCGGCTGTCCTCGGCGAACGAGTAGGCACCCTCCTCGACAGGGATCCCCGCTGCCGCCGCGGAGGCGCGGGTGAAGCCGACATAGGCGGCGGCGGGAAGCGTGAAGATCGTCGTCGGAGTCGACAGCGTGTCCACGGCGTCGGCATGCCGATCACCGGCGAGGATGTTGGCCGCGGCGGCCACCGACTGGCGGACCGCAGCATGAAACAGCGGGGTTTCTCCGTTGACGTCGCCGCAGGCATAGATGTGGCGCAGGTTGGTCTGCAGGGTGGGATCGACCTGTACACCGTGAGCGCCGACCGCGACACCGATCTCACGCAGGCCAACCGGGATCACCGGGTGGCGGCCGAGCGCCTGAAACGCCAGCTGCGCCGACCTCTGCTGTTCTGCAGCTCCGGTGGAGAAAACCACCCGAACACCCTCGGGGGCTTGTTCGACCCGCCGCACTTCGGCCGGCGAAATGATCTCGATGTTCGGATCCAGCAGCGGAACCAGCATCGCGACCATGTCGGGATCCATCCCGGGCAGTAGCTGGGTTTCCCGTTCGAACACGGTTACCCGGGTGCCGAAGGCCGCAAAAAACGACGCGGTCTCCAAACCCACGTAACCGCCGCCGATGACCAGCATGGAGGCCGGCAGCGTCGACAGGGACGGGCGCAGCGCGTAGAGGTCCCGGCTGTTCAAGCAGTGCTCGATCCCGGGGATCGGTGGCAGGGAAATGTCCGAACCGCTGGCGATGATGATGTTGCGGGCCTTGAAACGGCGAAGCCCCTCCGCGGTGTCCACCGCCACCGTATGGGGATCCTCGATGCGGGCGGTTCCGGCGACGAGGTCGATATTCGGTGTTGCCCGCAACTCCGCGTCGTGCTGCTCGTAGCGGCGGGTCTGCACCCGGTCCTTGTGGGCGACCACCGCCGGATAGTCGACGCGGACATCCCCGCGCAGTCCACTGTCTTGGAAGCGGCGCTGCTGAACGAGGTGATGGGCGATCTCGCGAACGGCTTTGGACGGCACACATCCCTCGGCAAGACAATTTCCGCTCAGCACACCCTTGGGGTCGACCATCACCACCCTGCGCCCGGCTGCAGCCAGCCGGAAAGCCGCGGGGTATCCGCCGCCACCCGCACCGACGGTCAAAACATCGATGTCATCCACGGGGGAGTTCTCCTTTCACCAGCACCGCGTCCTGCGTTCGATCCCTCGTCGGGAAAGCGGCCCATCGGCGAGCGGGCGGCCGGTACCGTCGCATGACGGTGCCGCCCAGGCGGGCAATCTCGGGTCGGCGCGGTTCGGTGACCGACCGCTCGAAAGGCGGCAGCTCGACCGCGGCGGTCTCAGGCATGACCGGCGCCGTGTGCGGGATGGAACCGGCTCGAACAATCGCTGCCCGTACCGCCGGCACGCGTCACCGTCGCCACCTCACCCTCGCGTCCGTGCAGCGAATTCGCCGCCGGCCGTGGGCGGGCACGCACCGCCTGCTCACCAGGTCAGTACGGATTCGGCTGCAGTATAGATGGCGACCGCCACCATCAACCAGACGAACCACTTCGTGAGCCGCGCCGCCGGCACCCTGCCGGCGATCCCGTTGCCGAGGAGCACGCCGATGATTGCCGCCGCGGTGAACGGGACCGCCACCGCCCAATCGACGTCACCGCCGGACAGGTGAAAGAGCAGCCCTTCGGCCGAGCTGATGGCGATCACCAGCAGTGAGGTGCCGACCGCGACCGGCATCTCGTAGCCCAGCGTGAGGACCAGGGCGGGCACCACCACGAAGCCGCCGCCCACACCGAAGAATCCGGTGAGAAACCCCACCGCCGTTCCCGCGATCACCACCCGCACCGCGGTGCGCCTCACGGGTCGCGCGCGGTCGGGTGATCCGGCCTGCGGAGCAGCTCGGGCAGGCTGTCTCACCGAAACGTGCTGCTCGGCATGGCACGGGGTCTCCACAGGGCGGGCGCGCAAGCGCCACGCGGTCAACAGGATCAAGCCGGAGAAGGCCAGCAGCAGCACGTTGTCGGGTACCGCCCGGCCGGTCGCCGAGCCCAGAAACGAACCACCGACACCGACCAGCCCGAACGTGAGGCCCCAGCCGACTCGGACCCGTCCGGCGCGCAGATGACCCACCATCCCCACCAGGGCAGACAGCCCAACCACCAGCAGCGACGTCGTGGTCGCCGTGTGCGGCGTCTCACCGGCCCCGTAGACCAGTGCCGGCACCGCCAGGATCGATCCGCCGCCTCCCAGCGCGCCCAGTGACAACCCGATCAGAAAACCCAACGGCATCGACGCGGCAATACGCACGGGACTCAGCGTCGTCACGACCACAGCGCGCACCACCGGCTCCAACTCTTCGCCTCGTTCGCCGCAACGGGTGTTCCGGCGCGCCCTGCGGCGATCACCGGTGTCCTGATCTGCGTTCAGCCGCCGTGGGGAGTCCCAGCCGAGGCAGCATGCTCGTCGGAGACCACCCTATATCTGGAACCGCCACCGTTCTATGCCCGCGTCGTCAGCCACACGATGCGCCCGACGATCCATCGCCCGTTTCCGCTGGGGCTTCACAGCGGTCAGGTCGGCACGTCCGAACCAACGGTTTGCGCCTCGGTGCGTGGGGCCACAATGGTTCAGCATGGTGGCAGTGACCGCCCCGCTATGGGTGGGGTTTTTGATCGGCGCCGCGTTCGGCATTCCGGCCGCCTTATGGGGAATCGGCAATCCCGAGACCGTCATTCGGGCGGCCAGGCTCGTCGACCGCCTGCTCATCGGTTGCTTCGCGTTCGTCACGGCGGTCGGCGCGGTCCTGCTCTACGGGCTCTACGCGCTGGGCTTCGCGATGCATTTCTCCCCCAAGCCGCTCTACGTGTACGGGGTCACCTTGGGGGGCCTGTTGTTCGGTGCCGGCGTGGCCGTCAGCGGCTACCTTCCCGGCAGCGAATGGATCGCCCTCGGTGAAGGCCGCCGCGACGTTCTCTACGCGATTCCCGGCGCCCTGCTCGGCGCGGCGGCCTGGACGGTCTTCGATGAGACGCCCGCCGGGCGCTGGCTGGTCCGCACGGCGAACTTCGGGGACCTGGTGGTCACCGGCAACATCGCACACATGCACCCGGTGCCGATGTTCATCAGCGCCGTCGGCTACGCGGCGGCGGCCCTGACACTGCTGTACTTCCTGCCCCGGTACAGAGGGGGCAGGCACAGCTGTTTTCGGCACCTGACCACCTGCACCCTCGACGAACACGACCGGGTGCTCATGTGCGACACCGCGGCATACCTTGCCGAAGGAGCGGTCGATCCGACGGGCTCACCCACTTCCCGCTGGTTTGAGCGCCTGGCGTCGCGCGATGTGCCCGACGCCAACTTCTACACCCGAACCGTCGGCGCCGTCGGGATTGTCGTCGCCTCCGTCACCGTCCTCGCGATCTTCCTGCATCAGATCTTCGGCCAGTCCACGACGTATTCCTGGCTTGTCGGGCACCTGATGCTGCCTGATTTCAGCTATAGCGTAAAGGTTTTCGCGGATATCGGCTGGGAACCGTTCACCGACGTCGGGGTCTTGTTCGGGGGGTTCGTCTGCGCGCTGCTCATCAGCCGGCGCTTCACCGCATTCCGCCCGATCATTCCGCCGTCGTGGCGCAACAGGTTTGGCCCGAGCACGGTCAAACGCGCGATCGGATGTTTCGGCGGATCGTTTCTGGTGCTCTTCGGCGCCAGGATGGCCGGCGGATGCACCAGCGGCCACACGCTGAGCGGAGGGATCCAACTGGCGCTGAGCGGGTGGCTGTTCACCGCGGCGACGGTGAGTGCAATGCTCGCGACGGCTCGGCTGGTCTATCGGGACGCAAGCTGGTGGACGGTCCCGGGTGGTGCGAGCCCACAATCGCCGCACACCGGCGCCGGCCTGCGCAACGAACGGCCGACGCTGAGCACCGCGGTGCTCTCGGGTGTGGTGCTGACCGGTTTTGTCGCGATGGTCGCCCTCGGGGCGGTGCTGACGCACGGCCGGAGCCAGGGGCCGTTGACGCTTGCCGACGTACTGGTTCCCGCGGCGATTCCGGTGCTGCTGGTGATCGCAGTAACCGTCGCTTGCCGCAACGGATCGGACCGCTGTTGAACCGCATGCGTGGAAATGCTCGTATCTGAAGATATTTCGACGCCAGCGCCGGTCCTGGTGGCTCGATCCCGGGCCCCGGCGGCGAGGCTCGACTGCAGGGAGGTTCCGACGACGAGGAACGCGGATCACCCCGCATCCGCGGGGAGCGCCGCATCCCTGGCGGGGATCGCCACAACCCGCCAGGGCATGGCGGTTGCTGACTAACAGAATCCGCTAGGCTTGTCACACGGCGTGTACATTCCGTTCGGACCCCATGTGCCAGGGACCACGTTTGTGCCAGTCCAATGAGAATCACCCCACGGCGGCACCACCGCATAGCACGGGTTTGCCCACGAAGCCACCCCGGGATCGTAGGCGCAAGGGTCTCCCTCTGCCGGCGGGCTGGTCAATGCCATCACGATGGCCGGCGCCGCGACGCCGATTGATAGCACAGAGGCCACCTTGCCCGCGGTATATTTCATGGTCATTTCGGATCACTTCCAATCTCATTCGTGTTCAATGCCTATTCTGGCAACTTCGATGGCATCGACTGCCGACCAGAACTTGCGCTTTATCGGTCGTCCGCTT
>CAYVQQ010000010.1:24610-26235 GCA_964453085.1 uncultured Mycobacterium sp. | reverse complement strand
TACAGCGTCGGACTCGACCTCGGACTGCCGACCGGGGTGCTCAGTGTCCTCGGCGCCTACGTGTCGATGCAGAACGCGCGCATGCTGCACTACCTGCTCGCCGATCACGGTATCCCGTTCATCGAGCCGGCGCAGTTTGCCCAATTGCCGTTCTACCTGGCCGAACGGGGCGCGGTGATCTTCTCGGGCATGCCGCCTTACACCTACTGGCAGCGCAACCCGGCCGTCGGGCGCCTCCCGCCGCATCGCACCGACACCGGCGCGTACTTGCTCAGTGAGGTGTTCGGTTGCCGCTCGATGATCTATGTCAAGGACGAACGCGGCCTGTATACCGCTGACCCCAAAAAGGACCCCGCGGCGACGTTCATCCCCGAGGCGACGGTCGGTGAACTCGCCGAGATGGACCTGCAGGATGTGGTGGTCGAGCGCGCGGTACTCGAGCTGATGGTCAACGCCGAGAACCGCCGCCAGATCCAGGTGATCAACGGTCTGGTGCGCGGCAACCTGACCCGCGCGCTTGACGGCGAGCATGTCGGCACCATCATCACCAGCGATTGAGGCCAATCGATGCCCGAGCCCAACCAAACCGAGGACAGCCGTCAGCACGTCGAATCGCCCCTTGCCCGCGAGAGTCTGCTCGACCGCGCCGTCGAACGTTCCACCGAGACGCCGGTGGTGCGCATGCTCCCCGACTGCCACGTCATCAAGATCGGTGGCCGCTCGATCATGGACGCCGGCCGTGACGTCGTCTACCCCGTGGCCGAGGCGCTGGCCACGGCGATAAAGACCAAGAAACTGATCATCGGCACCGGCGGTGGCGTGCGCACCCGCCATGTCTTTTCCATCGGTCTCGACCTGGGGCTGCCCACCGGCGCGCTGGCACCGCTCGCGCAGGCCGACGCGTTGGCCACCGCCCATATGCTGGGCACGCTGCTGGCCCCCTACGGCGTGGTGGCGATCCCGCCGGAGACGTTCGGCGCGCTGCTGCCGCTGCTGATCAGGGTTGCTCCGGCGGTGATCTTCAACGGGGTGCCGCCCTACAGTTTGTGGGAGCACCCGCCGGCACTCGGTCGGATCCCGCCGCATCGCACCGACGCGGGTGCGTTCCTGGTTGCCGAATGCTTCGGCGCCAAAAGACTGGTGCTGGTCAAGGACGTCGACGGGGTCCACGAGGCCGATCCGCGCCGGCAACCCGACGCCCCGCTGATCCGCGACATCACCACCTCCCAGTTGCGTCAACGCGCCTTGGCGTCGCTGCCCTTCGACCGCGTGCTGCTCGACCTGCTCGACACGGCCCGCCTGGTGGACCACTTCCAAGTGGTCAACGGGCGACATCCCGACCGCATCGAGGCGGCGCTCGAGGGTGAGCATGTCGGCACCTTCGTCCGCGCCGGATAGCGGCCCGGGAAGCGCCGTCGTGCCCGGCGGCACTGCCGACATCTGGCTGGCGGCGTCACCGCTTCGGGCGACGCGGATCTACGATCTCCCACAGGTGTGGTGCAGGGGCGCTGACCGGACCCAACGGCCTCCTGAAACGTCGAAGGGCAGGGAGATGACCGACGGCGAACGTGACGTCCGACTCTTGCCCACGCCGGCCGGCGCGCCACTGTGGTCGCATCGACGGT